>DASXMA010000053.1:0-10758 GCA_036495965.1 Mycobacterium sp. | reverse complement strand
GTCTTTGGCCTTGGCCATGCCCGGTGACGCCCGCAAGAGTGTCAGGGCCTCGGTCACCGCGTCATCATCTTCAACGGGGCCGGCCAGCAGCTCGCGCAGCCGCGCTCCCTCGGGTCCGGGTTCGGCCAGTGCGTAGAGCATCGGCAGGGTGTGCACCCCTTCGCGCACATCGGTGCCGGGCAGCTTCCCCGACTCGTGCGAGTCGCTGTCGATGTCGATGATGTCGTCGGAGATCTGAAACGCGGTGCCCACCAGGCCGCCAAGCCGGCTCAGCCGGGCGATCTGATCGTCGTCCGCCCCGGAGAACATGGCGCCGAACTCGGCGGCAGCCGAGATCAGGCAGGCCGTCTTCTCGTAGACCACCTTTAGGTAGTGCTCGATCGAATCCGCCCCGTCAGCAACACCGCGGGTCTCGCGCATCTGTCCGGTCACCAGCTGAGCGAACGTTTCAGCGATAAGCCGCACCGCCTCCGGCCCCAGCCGCGATACCAGCCGCGATGCCGTCGCGAACAGATAGTCGCCGGCCAGGATGGCGACGTTGTTGCTCCAGCGCACATTGGCAGTCGGAGCGCCGCGGCGAACCTCCGCCTCGTCCATCACGTCGTCGTGGTAGAGCGTGGCCAGGTGCACCAGTTCGATGACCGCACCGGCGATCGTCACCTCAGCGGCATCCGGCTTGGGTCCGACCTGGGCGGACAGCACCGTGAAAAGCGGCCGGAACCGTTTGCCGCCGGCCTTGAACAGGTGCGTCAATGACTCGGTCATGATCGCGTCGGCGCTGCGCAGTTCGGTGTCCATGAGCTGCTCGATTTTCGCGACGCCGTCCCGCACCGTCGCGGCGAAACCGGCGTCGCCGAAGTCCACGCCCGCCACCACCGTCGCCGGAGTCCTCACTCGACCAACATACTGGTGAACGTGCAGACCAAGGCCTCCAGAGCCGATGTGGTAGTCGTGGGCGCCGGACCTGCCGGTTCGGCGGCGGCGGCCTGGGCCGCCCGCGCGGGCAGCGACGTGCTGGTCATCGACTCGGCCAGCTTCCCCCGCGACAAGGCCTGCGGTGACGGGCTGACCCCCCGCGCGGTCGCCGAGCTGGAGCGGCTGGGGCTGAGCGACTGGCTGGATACCCGCATCAGGCATCGAGGACTGCGGATGAGCGGATTCGGCGGCGAGCTGGAAGTGGATTGGCCCGGACCGTCATTCCCGTCGACCGGTAGCGCGGTGGCCCGCTTCGAGTTGGACGACCGGATCCGCAAAGTCGCCGAAGACGCCGGGGCACTGATGCTTCTCGGAACCAAAGTCGTTGCCACCCACCATGACTCATCGAGAAGGGTGACATCGCTGACGTTGGCCGACGGCACCGAGGTGGGCTGCCGCCAGCTGATCGTTGCCGACGGGGCCCGGTCGTCGCTGGGCCGCAAGCTGGGCCGGCGCTGGCATCAAGAGACGGTGTACGGCGTCGCGGCCCGCGGGTATCTGACCACCGCGCGCAGCGACGACCCTTGGCTGACATCGCATCTGGAACTGCGCTCCCCCGATGGCGCCGTGCTGCCCGGGTACGGCTGGATTTTCCCGCTGGGCAACGGCGAGGTGAACATCGGCGTCGGAGCGTTGTCGACATCGAAGCGCCCGGCGGATCTGGCGCTGCGGCCGCTGATCTCCTACTACACCGACCTGCGCCGCGACGAGTGGGGCTTTACCGGCCAGCCGCGGGCGGTGTCTTCGGCGCTGCTACCGATGGGCGGCGCGGTTTCGGGGGTGGCCGGGCCGAATTGGATGCTGATCGGTGATGCCGCGGCCTGCGTCAACCCGCTGAACGGCGAAGGCATCGACTACGGCCTGGAGACCGGACGCCTGGCCGCGGAGCTACTGGACTCCCGGGACCTATCGCGGGTGTGGCCGTCGCTGCTGCAGCACCACTACGGCCGCGGGTTCTCGGTCGCCCGCAGGCTGGCGTTGTTGCTCACCTTCCAACGGTTCCTGCCCACCACCGGGCCGATCGCGATGCGCTCCAGGACGCTGATGACCATCGCTGTGCGGGTGATGGCCAACCTGGTCACCGACGATGATGCCGACTGGGTAGCGCGGGTATGGCGCGGCGGGGGGCGACTGTCGCGGCTGATCGATCGTCGAACACCGTTCAGCTGAACCAGTTTTCTGTTCACACCGAGAAGCCCGTGCGTTCTATATCAATATGGTTGACATGTATCAGGTCGCTTGATATACATGAGGACATGACTCAGCCAATTGATTTTGAGTTCGAAACGGCCTACCGCGGTGAATCCGCCCAGTTTGGCGAGGGAGTGCGCCCGCCATGGAGCATCGGCGCCCCACAACCCGAACTGGCCGCACTGATCGAGCAGGGCAAGTTCCACGGCGACGTCCTCGACGTGGGTTGCGGAGAAGCGGCCATCTCGCTGGCGCTGGCCGAGCGAGGCTACACCACCGTGGGACTGGACCTCTCCCCCACCGCGATCGATCTGGCCCGGAGCGAGGCGAAGACACGGGGCCTGACCAACGTCACTTTCGAGGTAGCCGACATCAGCTCATTCACCGGATATGACGGCCGGTTCGGCACCATCGTCGACAGCACCCTGTTCCACTCCATCCCGGTAGAGGCGCGCGAGGGCTACCAGCAGTCGATCAGCCGCGCCGCCGCGCCTGGTGCCTCGTATTTCGCCCTGGTCTTCGACAGGGCGGCCGTGCCCGAGGCCCCGATCAACGCGGTCACCGCCGATGAACTGCGCGACGCGGTGTCCAAGTACTGGGTCGTCGACGAGATCAGGCCGGCCCGCCTCTACGCCAAGGCGCCGAAGGACATTTTCGGCATGACCAGCGTCGTCGATGTGCGTGATGAGACCGACGGCTTCGTATCGGTCGGCGGCTGGCTGCTGTCTGCACATCTGGGCTGATTTGCGGATATCGACTCATCGCCGAGGTGTATAGTCCGCCTAATGAGGGGTTCCAAGCTGGTTACAAGCGTCGCCATGGCGGCGGCAGCCATTATGCTGGCTGCGCCGGCGCAAGCCGACTATGACACCGACTTCAAGAACACCGTCAACCGCTTCGGCATCTACCAGCCGCAGGACCAGCTCGCGTGGATGGGCAAGATCAGCTGTGATCGGATCAACAGGGGCTTGGACACCGACCCGTACAAGTCGGCCGATTTCATCCAGCACAACCTGCCGCGAGGAACCAGTCAGGGCCAAGCGTTCCAGTTCCTCGGCGCCGCGATCGACCACTACTGCCCTAACCAGACCGGCTTCCTGCAAGCGGCCGGCCGCTAGGCCTTCGTCACCGCAGGGGCTTATACCCGGCATGTAGGGCCACGATGCCGCCCGTTAGGTTGCGCCACCGCACCGCCGACCAACCCGCCCGTGAAATCTGGCGCGCCAGCGTGGCTTGGTCTGGCCAGGCCCTGATCGACTCCGCCAGGTAGACGTAGGCCTCCGGGTTGCTGGATACCGCTCGCGCCACCCGCGGCAGCGCCTGCATCAGATATTCCTTGTAGGTGGTGGCGAACAGCGTGTTGGTGGGCGTGGAGAATTCGCACACCACCAATCGACCGCCGGGCCGGGTAACGCGGGCCATCTCCCGCAGCGCCGCCGACGGGTCGGCGACGTTGCGCAATCCGAAACTGATCGTCACCGCGTCGAATACGCCGTCACCGAACGGCAGCCGCGTGGCGTCACCGGCGACCTTCGGCACCTTGCGCTCGGCGCCTGCCGCGAGCATCCCGACCGAAAAATCGGCCGCCACACACCACGCCCCGGATTTCTGCAGCTCGACGGTGGACACCGCAGTGCCGGCGGCCAGGTCGAGCACCTTCTGGCCCTGCGCGATCTTCAGCGCCGACCGGGTTGCCCGACGCCAGTACCGGTCCTGGCCCAGCGACAGCACGGTGTTGGTCAGGTCATACCGGCGGGCGACGGCGTCGAACATCGACGCAACGTCACGGGGGTCCTTGTCCAGGGCCGCGCGACTCACGACATCGACGCTACCGGCCGCGTTCCCCAATTCGGGAATGGGGCGGCGACGATTGCGTTGCAACTCGGCGTGAGCGAAAAAGTTTGGTTTATCACCGGTACATCGCGCGGATTCGGAAGGGATTGGGCGATTGCCGCATTGGAGCGCGGCGATAAGGTCGCCGGCACGGCACGCAACACGGCGACACTGGACGACTTGGCAAAGCGCTACGGCGACGCGCTGCTGCCGATTCGGTTGGACGTCACGGACCGCGACGGCGATTTCGCGGCGGTCAAGCAAGCGCACGATCATTTCGGTCGCTTGGACGTTGTGGTGAACAATGCCGGTTACGGCCAGTTCGGGTTCGTCGAGGAGCTGTCCGAGCAAGAGGCCCGGGAACAGATCGAGACCAATGTGTTCGGTGCGCTGTGGGTCACCCAGGCCGCAGTGCCGTACCTGCGTGAGCAGCGCAGCGGACACATCATCCAGGTGTCCTCGATCGGCGGCATCACGGCGTTTCCCAACCTCGGCATCTACCACGCGTCGAAGTGGGCGCTGGAGGGCTTCTCCCAGGCGCTCGCCCAGGAGGTCGCACCGTTCGGTGTGCACGTCACGTTGATCGAACCGGCCGCCTTCGACACCGACTGGGGTGGCGCGTCCGCCAAACACGCCGCCCGGCTGCCGGCCTATGACGAGGTACATGCCGCCGCCGACAAGGAGCGCAGCGGGCGGGCGACCAAACAGGGCGATCACACAGCCTCGGCGGCCGCGCTGCTCAAGGTCGTCGACGCCGAGGAGCCGCCGCTTCGGGTGTTCTTCGGCGAACTGCCGCTGCAGCTGGCCAAGGCCGACTACGAGAGCCGGTTACGCAATTGGGAGCGGTGGCAGCCGGTGGCCGAGCTGGCACAGGGTTAGCCGCTTAGGAACCGCTTGGAAACTCACTCGCCCTGCGCATGGCGCCTGAACGACATGCGCGCCGGAGCGTAGGGCGAAAGCACCGCTTCATAGTGGCCGAGCAGCTCGTCGCAGATGACCGGCCAGCTGCGGCCGAGCACACTGCGCCGGGCAGCCTGCGAATAGCGGTGGCGTTCTTGGAGCAGGTGCTCGACGGCGGCGGGTAGCCGCGACTGGAACTCGTTGACGGGCAACAGCAATCCGGTGCGGTACGGAGCGACCAGGTCACGTGGTCCGCCGGCATCGGGGGCGATCACCGGCAGCCCCGACGCCAGCGCTTCTTGCACGACTTGGCAAAACGTCTCGTGCTCACCGGTATGCACGAAGACGTCCATGCTGGCATACGCTTCGGCGAGCTCCTCACCATACAGCGCACCGGTGAAAACCGCTGTGGGCATAGCCAATTGCAGCTTGCGTTGATCGACCCCGTCACCGACGATGACGAGCTGCACGGACTCGTTGGCGGCCAGCGCGGCCAGCCGCTCAGCGTGCTTTTCCGGCGCGAGCCGCCCCACGAACCCGACGATCTGCTTGCCCTCGGGCGACCACCGCTGCCGAAGCGCCGCGCTTCGCGCCGACGGCGCAAACCGCAGTATGTCGACTCCGCGCGCCCAGCGATGCACCCGCGGAAAGCGATGGGCAACAAGAGATTCCATCGTCGCACTGGATGGAGCCAGGGTTCGGTCGGCGAGGCTGTGCAGGTGGCGGAACCACGCCCAGGCCGCCCGTGCCGTCATCGGAATGCCGTAACTCGCCGCAAACCCGGGGACGTCGGTTTGGTACACCGCGACCGTGGGCACACCGAGCCGGCGAGCCGCCTTCACCCCGCCGTAACCAAGCAGTGCCGGCGAGGCCAGATGAATGACGTCGGGATCGAATCCCCGTAGCACGCTTAGCATCCGGGGCATCGGCACACCAAGCGGCAACGTGGTGACCTTGGGGAACATCCGCGACGGCACCCGATGTACCCGGATGCCGTCGTGAATTCGATCTGCCCGGAGTTGGCCCCGCGGGTTGTCGGGTGCGATGACGAGAGCTTCGTGACCGGTTCGACGCAGATGTTCCATGATGCGCAGCACTGAGTTGCTGACACCGTTGACATTGGGGAGGAATGATTCGGCGACGATTGCAACGCGCACGCCTTAACAATGGCAGCATTGCCTGTCGATAAGGTTGCCGACGGGCATACGGGGCGCGAAATCTGCTGCTTAAAGCCTTACGACGGTGATTTGCCGGGCTCCTTGTCGCGCTCGGCGTCGCGGTCCAGCCGCCGGTCCAACAGCGCCAGACCGACCAACACGACGCTCGCGACCAGCCAGGCCACCACCGCGATGGACCCCGCCGGGATGATCGCCAGCCCGGCGTTGCGGTGCTGAACTCGAACCAGGTTCGGATCCCTCTTGTTGTATTCGACGTAAATCCGCATGCCCGTGGACAATTCCGACGGATACAGCACACCGAGCTCGGGCCGGTACGTGACGCGCTCGGGTGTGACGAATTCGATGGTGGATCGCCGCGGCCCCGCACTGAGCACCTCTGCCTGCGCAACACCCATATTGCGTTGGATGGCAAGGTCGTCGCGCCAGGCGCCGGCGACCAGCAGCACCGACTGCAGCGTGATCAAACCGGTCACGATCAGCACCCCGAAACGCGCCCACCGCAAGACGATTCTCGGGCGGGTCTTCGGCGGGTCATCACTTCGGCCGTGAATTAGGATGTGCAACAGCGTTTTCGGCGATATCACGGCATCCTCATAGGGCCGCCTTGATGGCGGCGTGCAGCTGTCGCAACGAAGACCGGTCCGCCTTGACTTCCAACACCCGCAGGCCGGCTCCGGGTTCGTCGAGGGCCGCGTTGAGCTCTTCGACCTCGATCTGCCGGTTCTCCACGTGGTAGGCGCGACACAGCGCGCCCACGTCGACATCGTGCGGGGTTCCGAAGATCCGCGATGACACATCGGAGAACCGCGGATCACCCTGCTCGAGCAGTTCGAAGATGCCCCCGCCGTTGTCGTTGGACACCACGATGGTCAGATGCCGCGGCGTCGGCTCGGTGGGACCGATCAGCAGGCCGGAGCTGTCGTGGACGAACGTCAGGTCACCGATCAGCGCGACGGTACGGGCGCCGCCGGCGGGGCTACCGGTGCGCTCGTGCGCCAAAGCCGCTCCGATCGCGGTGGACACCGTGCCGTCGATGCCGGCAACACCGCGGTTGGACCGGACCTTGATGCCGTGGGTGTTCAGACCGACCAGTGCCGCGTCGCGGACCGGGTTCGACGCCCCGAGCACCAGCTGGTCGCCCGGCCGCAGCGCGTCCGCGACCGCGGCGGCGACATGCAGGCCGGTGGTCAGCGGATGTGCCGCGAGCTGGCCCCGGACCGCCGTGATGGCGTGCCGGTTCATCTCCGCGCAGCGGTGCAGCCAGGCTGGATGCGGTGTCCCGGTGGTGACCGCCCTGGTGCCGGTGGCCTGGGAGTTACCCGAGACATCAGGCCAGCGCGGCCCGGTGGTAAGGGCGTACACCGGCACTTGCGGGTCGGCCAGCAGCGCCGACACCGGGCGGTGCAGTGTCGGGCGGCCGAGCATGATCACCTGCTTTGGGCGCAGCAGCGGCAGCGCCAGCGGATGCAGCGGGTTGACCCCGGACGGCGGAGGCGGCGCGGTCGGCTCGGCGACGGTGGGCAACTGCGCGAGGTTGGGATGCGCGCCGGCGCCGTGCCCGGCGATGACGACGGTGTCGGCCGACAGGTCGACGTCCAGTGGCTGGTCGAAGCTCACCGGCGGCGTGTAGGTCCACGGTTTACCACCGGGCCGGCCCTGCGGCGTCACCGCACCGCGGGGTTCGGGATCCGGCACCAAGGGTTCGCGCAGCGGGATGTCGAAGTGCACGGGGCCGGCATTGGCGGTGCGAGAACCCGTGGCGGCCACCAACACTCGGCAGGTGGCCGATCGCCAGGTGGCGTTGAGTGAGTCCAGCCGTTCCGGCGCGTCCTCTGCCAGACCCAGGCTGATGGTGTCGCGAACCTGGGTGCCGAAGTAGCCCAGCTGCTCCATGGTCTGATTGGCCCCGGTGCCGAGCAATTCGTAGGGCCGGTTGGCCGACAGCACGATCAGCGGCACCCGCGCGTAGTTAGCCTCCACCACGGCCGGACCGAGGTTGGCCACGGCAGTGCCCGACGTCATCGCGACACACACCGGCGCGTCCGCGGCGATCGCCAGCCCGATGGCAAGATAACCGGCGGTGCGCTCGTCGATGCGAACGTGCAACCGGATCCGGCCGGACCGGTCGGCGTCCTGCAGCGCGAACGCCAACGGCGCGTTGCGCGACCCGGGGCACAGCACGACATCGCGGACGCCGCCGCGGATCAGCTCGTCAACGACGACGCGGGCCTGTGTCGTCGAGGGGTTCACTCCTACAGGGTGTCACAGGCCGCTGACGGTGCGCGCCGCCAGCGGCGGGAGGTGGGGGTACCTCCCGCTTGCGAGGGGCGCGCAATCAAGCACCAGCCCCGGTGAAGGGGCCTGAGGCGTTGCCGTCGGCGAAGAACTTCAGCATCGCGGCGTTGACGGGCTCCGGCCGCTCGAAGAACCCGAGATGACCGGTGTCGGGTATCTGCACGTAGCGGCCGTTGGGCAGGGAGTCAGCCACCTCCCGCCCCAGGTGCGGCGGTGTCACCAGGTCGTCGCCGAAGCCGATGACCAGCACCGGCGCGGAGATGCGCCGATAGGCGGGCAAGCGGTTGCTCTGTGGAGACACATTCAGCTGGCAGCGACTTCCCGGGGTCTGCTTGGCCGGCCACGTGCTGAACATGGCGATCCAGTCCTCGACAGCCGTGTCGTCGTTGATGGTCTTGCGCGAAAAGCTTTCCAGCAAGCGCATTTTCGCCTCATAGCCAGCCGGCAGCTGGATGCCGGATTTGTAGAACTCGGCCTCGGCATTGTGAAAGAACTCCCGGGCGCGGTCCAGGCGGCCGCGAGTGGCCATCAGCACGGCGGCGCTGACCAGGTCGGGCCGGGCCACCATGAGTTCCTGGGCGATGTATGAACCCATCGACACCCCGACGATGCGGGCCGGGGCGGCGCCGAGCGATTCGATCAGGGCCGCGGTGTCGGCGACCATGGTTTGCGTCGTGAATCCTTCGGCGTTTTCGGTGGCGCCGATCCCGCGGTTGTCGAAGGTGATGCAGCGATATCCCGCCGCCAGAAACGCCGGGACCTGATGCGGTAGCCAGGTGCGCCCGGCGCCGCCGTGGCCTGCGATGAAGACAACAGGGTCACCCGTGCCGCGGTCATCGTAAGCCAGGTTGGTCACTCGCACGACGTTACAAGCAGCGGGTGGCAGGCCTTGACCCGGTCGATCCACCATTGCCGCTGCTCCGGTGACGCGCCCAGCGCTCGCAGCCGCGCAGGATCCGGTGTTACCGGCCCGACGGCCAGGCTTCCGTCGACGGGTACGGCGCCCTCGACGACGTCCTCGGCGAACAGCCCGCCGGTGCCCAGCCCGCAGGCATGACGCAGGTCTGGTAGCGCCGCGGCGGCCGTCAGCCCGGCGGCAATCCCGACCGCCGAATCCAGCGCGCTGGAGACCACGACCGGGATGTCGATCTGGGCGGCGATGTCGAGAAGCGCCGAAACCCCACCCAGCGGAGCGACTTTGAGCACCGCGATGTCGGCGGCGTGGGCGCGGACCACGGCCAGTGGGTCGTCGGCTTTGCGGATGCTTTCGTCGGCGGCGATCGGCACGTCGATCCGGCGGCGCAGTTCGGCGAGTTCGTCGACGGTGGCGCAGGGTTGCTCGAGGTACTCCAGCGGGCCGTCGGCGGTCAGGGCGGCAGCCGCCGCGGCCGCTTCCTCGACCCTCCAGCCGCCGTTGGCGTCCACCCGCACGGTGGGAACCAGCTCCCGCACCGCGTTGACCCGGTCGACGTCGTCGGCCAGCGTCTGTCCCGGTTCGGCGACCTTCACCTTGGCGGTGCGGGCGCCCGGAAACCGGGCCAGCACCTCCCTGACCTGGTCAGCGGCCACGGCCGGCACGGTGGCGTTGATCGGGATCCGGTCGCGTCGCGGCGGCGGCGGCCGGCGGTAGGCGGCCTCGATGCCCGACGCCAGCCACGCGGCGGCCTCTGCCGCTCCGTATTCCACGAATGCCCCGAACTCGCCCCAGCCCGCCGGGCCCTCGATCAACGCGAGCTCACGGGTGGTGATGCCGCGGAACCGGACCCGCATGGGCAGCGCCACCACATGCAGGCGGTCCAGTAGGTCTTGTAGCGCCGGTGTCACTGTTGGTACACCTGGCGGCCCGCCAGATACGTCGCACACACGTCGAGGTCCGCGATCTGCTCGGGCCGCACGGTGTGGGGATCGGTCGACAGCACCACCATGTCCGCGTACTTACCGACCTCCAGCGAGCCGATCACGTCGTCGGCGAACAGCTGCCAGGCGGCATCGATGGTCTGCGCGCGGATCGCCTGTTCGACGGTCAACCGCTCCTCGGGCGCCAGCACCCGGCCGCTCGGTGCCGTCCGGGTCGCGGCGACGCTGATGTTGCGCAGCGGCTCCTCGGGTGTGACGGGTGGATCGTTGTGCAACAAGATGCGCATACCGGTGGCCACCGCGGATCCTGCTGGCATCCAACGGGATCCGCGCTCCGGCCCGAACAGCCCGTCGACGATGACGTCGCCCCAGTAGTGGATCTGGTCGACGAAGATGCTGCAGGTCACGCCGAGATCGGCGGCGCGCTGGAGTTGTTCGGGCCGGATGGCGCCGACGTGCTCGAGCCGCAGCCGGTGGTCGTCGCGCGGATTGCGGCGCAATGCCTCGGCTGTGGGCCGCGCGTCGTCGA
>DASXMA010000052.1:0-3548 GCA_036495965.1 Mycobacterium sp. | reverse complement strand
GATCATCGCGGCGTACGGCTCGGGCGAGCTGTAGGCCAGCGTCACCGCCGCCGTCACGGTGGTGACGATCAGCGCGTGCTCGAAGCGGATCATCCGCCACCACAGCACCAGCGCGACCGCTACCGCGATGGTGATCGAAGTAATGGCCCACGGTTTGTACATCTCCCAGGCCGGTGTTCCGGTCAGCGCCGCGGCACGCCCGCCGATCCAGAACCAGCCCGGCGGGTAGAACGGCGGCAGCCCGATATAAGTCATGTCGTGCAGGGCGGGACTGTCGGCGAGCCGGGTCAGGTATTCGGTGCGGAACTGCTGGTCGACGGAGATGCCGAACAGATACAACTTCGTAGCTCCCAACGGCATGCCCAGCGTCACGACGGAGAACGCGGACACGAACACCAGCCCACCCAGCTGGGCCAGCAGCCGGTGGTAGCGACCGCCACGCCGCCACACCCACCCGACGGCGACCAGCCCGGCCAGGCAGCCGACCTGCCCGACGGTGGTCAGTGCGTGCAGCTGGTTGGACGATGGAAAGGCGGGCCACTGGACCCGGGCGATGGCGATCAGCGATACCACCGCGACGATGACGGCCACCACCACCGCCAAGACCAGCTGGCCGAGGCTGGCCACCGCATTGCGCATGGTCAGATTGGCAGCTTGCGGAAAATGCTCCGCGGGAGGTGTCGCAACACCATCATCACATAACGGAATGCTGCTGGCGCCCAAACCAATTCCTTACCTTTTGCGGACGCGGTCACCGCGAGGTTGGCGACGTACTCCTTGTCCACAGTCAACGGAGCTTCCTTGATGTGCGCGCTCATGCGGGTTCGGACCTGGCCGGGCCGGATCACCAGGATACGGACCCCGTACTCGCGCAACGCCTCTGACAAGCCCAGGTAAAAGCCGTCCAGACCGGCTTTGGTGGAGCCGTAAACGAAGTTGGACCGTCGCACCCGTTCACCGGCCACCGTGCTCATCGCGATGATCTGACCGAAGCCCTGGGCGCGCATCTTCTCACCCAGCAGCACGCCCACCGAAACCGCTGCTGTGTAGTTGATTTCGGCGATCTGCACCGCCTTGCGCTGGTTCTGCCACAGCTCTTCGGCGTCCCCGAGCAAACCGAACGCGACAATGGCCACGTCCACATCGCCACCCGAGAAGGCCTGGTCGATCATCTTCGGGTGACTGTCGGTGTCGGTGGCTTCGAAGTCGATCAACTCCACCGACCGAGCGCCCGCGGCCTTCACCTGTGCTACCGCATCGTCGCGGCCCGGGTCGTCGGGCATGGCTGCGAGCACGATACGCGCGTGCGCGTTCTGCAGGTAACGCTCGCAGATGGCCAGCCCGATCTCGGACGTGCCGCCGAGCAGCAGAATGGTCTGTGGATTTCCCACCGCGTCGAGCACCATCAGAGCAGCTCCAAACGTCGGGCCATGTCGGAGGCGAACACCCGCATGGGATCAACCTTGCGGCGGGAGGCGATCCATTCGTCGATGCGCGGATACATGGCGTGAAAGGTGTCGGCAGTGGTGCGGGAGTCCTTGGCGGTGTAGACCCGCCCGCCGAACTCGAGCACCCGGCGGTCCAGTTCGTTGAGGAACTCGTTGAGCCCCGGCTTGATTGGGAAGTCCACGCAGACGTTCCAGCCGGGGATCGGGAAACTCAGCGGTGCCAGGTTACTCGGGCCGAACAGCTTGAACACATTGAGAAATGAGTAGTGACCCGACTTCTGGATATCGCGGATGACGCCTTTGAACTCTTCCACGGCATCGGTGGGCACCACGAACTGATACTGTCCGAAACCTGCTGAGCCGTAGGCCCGGTTCCACTCTCCGAACATGTCCAGCGGGTGGTAGAACTGCGTCAGGTTCTGGATTTTGTCGCGATAGGTTCCGGATTTGCGGTACCACAGTTCACCGATCGGCACGAAGATGTATTTGCCCGTCAGCCCATTCGGGAAGATATCGGGAAACGTAAGTAGTTGTGGTGCATCGAATTTCAACGGAGTGCGCCGCAACTTTGCTGGCAGCTGGTCGACGGTGGCTAATGAGCCGCGCGATATCGCCGCGCGACCCAGCTTCGGCGGCGCGCTGATTGCGTCGAACCAGGCGCTGGAATAGCTGTAGTTGGCTTCGCTGCCGTCGCTGTGGAAGGCGACGGTCTCGTCGAGACTGGTGGTGACGTCGCCGTCTGCGATGAAGTATGCCGTTTCCGTTGGCGTCATCTCGATGGTGGCCCGCAGGATGATCCCGGTCAGGCCGTTGCCGCCGACCGTCGCCCAGAACAGCTCGGAATCCTCACCGGTCGGAGTCAGGTGGCGGATCTCGCCATCGGCGGTCAGCAGATCCATGCTGCGCACGTGGTTGCCGAAGCTGCCGGCGCTGTGGTGGTTCTTGCCATGGATATCGCACGCGATCGCGCCGCCGATGGTGACTTGGCGGGTTCCCGGCAGTACCGGAACCCACAGCCCGAACGGCAGGGCCGCTTTCATCAGCTGGTCGAGATTGACTCCGGCGTCGAGGTCGGCCAGCTTGGTGTCGGCGCTGATCGAGTGGATGGTGTTCAGCGGGTTCATGTCGATCACTAGGCCACCGCCGTTTTGGGCGTTGTCGCCGTAGGACCGGCCCAGCCCTCGCGCGATCACCCCTCTGCCGCCGGCATCGGCCACCCGGGCCACCGCCTTGGCGATCACCTCCGGATCAGGGGTGCGCAGGACATGTGCCACCGACGGCGCCGTACGCCCCCACCCGGTCAGCCGGGTGGCGGTGGTGGAGGCCGCAATGGGCTCGGGGGTGCTCAACATCGTCAAAGAGGGTACCGCTTGGCCAGCTCGGGTCAGCGGATGCGGAAGATTACGGCTCGCTGGACGACGAAGTTGATCACCGTCGCGGTGCCCTGCGCGATCACGAACGCGACGGGTATCGCCCAGCCCTGATAGTGCAATAAGGCAAGGCACAGATGGTTGAGTCCGACTTGCACGGCGAAGGTGATGGCGTAGAGAACCATTACCCCGATGAACCGCGCGGTGCTCGGTGACGCCTGGAACGTCCATCGGCGGTTGATCAGGTAGGCGGTAATGGTGCCGACGATGAAGCTGGTGGCTTTGGACAGATCAACCTGTACGTGCACGACTTTGTAGAGCACGTAGTAGAGGCTGAAGTCGACGATTCCCGCCAGCCCGCCGGTGACGACGAAACGCATCACCTGCGTCGTCAGATTCAGGTGTGGGCGCGCAGGTGCGGTCGGAGACTCTGGGGGAAGCATTGGGGGAAGTCTAACGGGGTCGGTGGGCGCCCCAGGCGAGCTAGCCGGGTAACTTGACCGCGATCAACTCGACCTGGTTTTCCCCTTGCGGCGTCGAGTAGGTCACCGTGTCGCCCGGTTGACGTCCGGCGAGGGCCTGGCCCAATGGGCTGCGAGCGGTCAGCGTCTCGGCTTCGCGGCCGGCCGGAGTCTCTTCGACGATGGAGATCACGTGCATCGTGACGACTTCACCGTCGGGGAAGCGCAGGGTCACCTCGGTGCCGCCGGGCAGCGTTTCGGACTTTTCG
>DASXMA010000051.1:0-9353 GCA_036495965.1 Mycobacterium sp. | reverse complement strand
CGGTCATCGCCTGCGCCGCGAACCGTGCGTACCAGGTGGGATTGCCCAGATCCGCCAGATGGTCCGTGAGTGGGCGCACCAGGCAGGCCACCCAGTCACGCATTTCCGCCACTTGACCGTTTTGTGGGCCCGATGCCAGCAACTCGGCCACCATTTGTTCACGAAGCTGCTCGACGGGGCCGCGGTGCTTCTGCTCGATGGCTCGCACCAGGTCGGCCTTGGTACCGAAGTGGTAACCGACCGCGGCGTTGTTGCCCTGACCGGCGGCCTCGCTGACCTGCCGGTTCGACACGGCGAACATGCCGTGCTCGGCATACAGTCGTTCGGCCGCCACCAGGATCGCTTCCTGGGTGGAGCTGGCCCGCTCGGTGCGAACGGTCCTGCCTGCCGTGGTCATTGCACCAGTCAACCCCACACACCACTATTAAGTCAAGCGCTTGATTTAATTCGTGTCTGCCGAAAGTGACGCTGCGGTCACGCTGGGGCCCGAAGGTGAATGCAGTGTCACGCTCGAGGCCGTCCCCGATGTCATCCCTTGTGCTTGGGCCGTATCACCTTCCCGGCGACCGTTCCCCCGTCCACCGGCAGCACGGTTCCGGTGACATAGCGCGACCGGTCGCTGGCAAAGTACAGCGCCGCCTCGGCGATATCCGTAGGTGTGCCCTCGGGCTTCAACGGCGGGTCGGCACGCATCGTCTCGCGGATCGACGCCTCGTACCGCTCGAGCTCCTCTGCATTCATATTGCCCACCGTGGTCGCCAGCAGTGGGGTGGCGATGTTGCCCGGCGCAATCGCGTTGACACGAATCTCGTAGCCCGCCAACTCGATTGCCGCGGACTTGGTGAACTGGATGACCGCTGCTTTGGACGCGCGGTACGTCATCACGCCACCGCCGGCCTGGATTCCGCCGATCGAGGTCATGTTGATGATGGATCCCCCACCATGGGCGGCCATGTGCCGAGCGGCATCTCGGGTACCGGCCATCACACCCAGCACGTTGACCGACATGACGCGGTGGAAATCTGCCAGGTCGTCGTCGAGGAATCGGCGGTGCACGGTGCTCGAGACTCCGGGGTTGTTGACCATGACGTGCAGGCCGCCGAATTTCTCGACGGCTATACGTACCAGCGCCCCGACCTGTTCAGGATCGGAGACGTCGGCACGCCGAAACAAAGCGTCGGCGCCCAGCGCTGCCGCCAGGGCTTCACCTCTGTCTACTTCGATGTCGGCAATGACGACCCGCGCGCCCTCGGCGACAAACCGCTCCACCGTGCCTCGCCCGATGCCGGAAGCGCCGCCGGTCACGATGGCGACTTTGCCGGCCAGTTCATCAACCACACAACGAGTTAATCGGCGCCAGCCCCGTTAAGTCAAGCAGTTGATTTAAGGGCGCCCACGGAGGGCGAGGGTTCCGCGCGGCGAGCATGCGCGCAATGATGAACTCACCAATTCATCGCCAACCTCGGGAAGGCTCGATTGTGAAGATCCTAGTTATCGGCGGCAGCGGACTGATCGGCTCGCAGGTCATCGCCAATCTGACCCAGCTGGGACACGAGGCAGTCTCAGCCTCACCGCGCTCGGGCGTCAACTCTGTCACCGGCGAGGGTCTCGCCGAAGCCATGGCAGGTGCCCACACAGTGGTGGACTTGTCCAACTCGCCGTCCTTCGACGACGAACCCGTAATGCAATTCTTCACAACATCGACTAGAAACCTTCTCGCAGCTGAGCGGGACGCCGGTGTGCAGCACCACGTCGCGCTCTCGATCGTGGGTGCCGACCGGGCCCCGGACAGTGGCTACATGCGGGCCAAGGTTGCCCAGGAGAAGCTGATCGAGGAATCGGGAGTCCCGTATTCAATCGTGCGAGCGACTCAGTTCTTCGAATTCGTGGACGCCATCGCCGATTCGGCAACCGACGGCGACACAGTTCGCCTGCCGGAAGGGGGCTTCCAGCCCATCGCCGCCAAGGACGTCGCCACCGCTGTCACCGGCGCGACGATCAGCGATCCCGTCAATGGCATCACCAACATCGCCGGCCCAGAAAAGCGCGGCATGGACGACTTCATCCGGACTGCCCTTGCCGCATCCAACGATCCACGTCAGGTTGTGGGGGACACTGCGGCCCGCTATTTCGGTACTCCGCTCGACGAGCACACCATCGTTCCCCTCGACAGCGAGGACGCGACGATCTACCCCACCCGCTACAGCGACTGGAAGGCGTCTCGGACTCCCAGCGGGACACATTAGGCGACCGCGTGGCTGACCGAGAATAAACGCTGATGGCACGAGTTGCACTGATCACTGGGGCCAGCCGGGGAATCGGTGCGGCAACCGCACGGGTGCTTGCCGAACGCGGGTTTCGAGTGGTGGTCAACCATCGCGCCAGCGCTCCCCAGGCAGAGGAGGTGGTTGCCGACATCACCGCGGCCGGCGGCGAAGCCGTCGCGATTCAGGCCGATGTCACCGTGCCCGGCGACATCTCCGCCATGGCCGACGAAATCGCGCGGCGCTGGGACGGGGTGGATGTGCTGGTCCACAACGCGTTGATACCGTTCGACGTCACTTCGTTCGCCGACCTCACCTGGGAACAGCTCGGCGGCAAGCTCGACAGAGAGCTGCACGCCGCGCACTCGCTGACGAAGGCCGTTGTGCCCGGAATGGTTTCGCGCGGTTATGGCCGGCTGATTTATCTCACTACCGGGCTGTCCAGGCGTCCCCGTGACGGGATGATCGCACTAGGCACGGCGAAGGCAGCCCCGGACCAGTTCGTCCGATTCGTTGCACTCGAGCTGGCGCCGCACGGGATCACCGCCAACCTCGTTGCACCGGCCACCGTGAGCGGAACGACAGTGACCGGGCAGCTTTCGTCGGAGCGGATGCGCGAGCTCGGCGCGGCCGCGCCGATGGGACGACTCGTCACCCCAGACGAGGTGGCCCACACGATAGCGTTCTTCGCAAGTGAGGAGTCCGGTTTTACCACCGGACACTATCTGCCGGTCAACGGTGGCCTCGAGATGGATTGAATACGGCTGCGCTCCAACGAAGGGTCCATCGCCATGTACACGATCGACCTGGCCTATGTCGGGCGGGGTATTCACGAAGAACTGATCGCGTATGTCGCCGATCAGGAGGGCTACTTCGAAAACGAGGGTGCCCATGTCGCCGTGCGGGACGGAATTGCTTGGGACACAGAGCGTCTGCGCTCCGGTGCGACAATTGGCCTCGGACGTACCCTGTTATCACGGTTGACCGACGGCATCGAATGGACGGTGCTGAGCGTGAATACCCACCGTCCGCTGTTCTGGTTCCTCGGCGGCACCGGCGTGGCATCCATGGCGGACCTTCGCGGACGCCGGCTTGCGGTACACGCCCCGCACACCGCGCCCGGATGCTTCGCACGGATCGTGCTGCGCCGGCACGGTCTTGATCCCGACCGCGACCTGGAGTGTGTGGTGCGGGCCCCGGGTGACTACCAAATGGATCTGCGAAAGCTGCGGGACAAATCGATAGATGCGGCTTATGTCGGCAGCACCCTGGCACCCGAACAGGTCGCCGAGGAGGAAGGCTTCCACGTGCTGGCTTGGGTGGGAGATCACTTCCAGATTCCCACTGTCGGGGTCGCGGTTGATCCGGGCCGCATTGAGATCGACAGCCCGGCGCTGCAAGCGGTGGTGCGAGCCAACCAGCGCGCCCTGCAGGCGATTGCCGAAAGACCCGAGTTGGCCATCGATTACATGGCGTCGTTTCTCAACCGGCTGACGCCCGATGAGCTGCACCGCCACTACGAGCGCTACATCGGTCCATACTTCAACTCCGATGGCCGGGTGGATCTCGATATCGCCCGGCAGGCGGTCGATGCGGTCGCGGCCGAACTCGGCGTCGCCCCGACATCTGCTGATCAGATCTACCAGCGCGCCCGGTAGCTTCCACCGCGACACCGCGGTCGCGAACCGCTCCAGGCAACACACGCCTAATCTCTACGCCGCCCAATACACACCTGCGTGTTACCTGGTCAGGCCAGCAGTTGCGTTCCGGTTGGCGGCCGAGCACCGTATAAGACGCCGGGTGCGTCGACCGACGACAAGGAGCGATCAATGCCTGAGCTGCCGACGAGCGGGGTCCCGTTCGACAGGACGCGGTTCACCAGGCGCGGCTTCATGGTCGCCGGCATCGCCGGCGGATTGACACTGGCTGCGTGCGGTCAATCCAAATCCCAGGTAACAGGCAGTGCCGGTCAAATGAGGGCCGCCATCGCCGCAGCCGAGGCGGCGCGGCCGCACAGTGGGCGTTACGTGACCGCGACCCTGACCCCACAGCCGGCCCAGATCGATCTGGGTGGACCGATCGTGCATACGCTGGCCTACGGCAACACCATTCCCGGGCCGTTGATCCGGGCCGGCATCGGTGACGAGCTTGTCGTCACCGTTTCAAACCGGCTCGACCACCCCACATCGGTGCATTGGCACGGCATCGCACTGCGCAACGATATGGACGGCGCTGCGCCCGCCACCCCGAACATCGATGCGGGCCAAGACTTTACTTACCGGTTCTCGGTCCCGAATTCAGGCACCTACTGGGGCCATCCGCACACCGGACTGGACGCCGACATGGGGCTTTACCTGCCGGTCATCGTCGACGATCCAACCGAGGGCAACTACGACGCCGAATGGATTGTCGTCCTTGATGACTGGACTGACGGCATTCAGTACAGCCCGCAACAGTGGTACGACCACCTGACGCGGCAATCCGGAACCCAAGATACGCCCGGTGCTACCCCCGCACCGACAACAACATCGACGGCCCCGACAACCACGCGCCGGAACACCAGGACAACGACCCCGAAGAGCTCGAGCAGCCCGACATCGCGCGTGCCCACTTCAACCTCGGCAGCTGCCGGCCAGGCTGGCACGAGTGACCTGCTCGATGGCGACGCCGGCGACATCCCCTATCCCTACTATCTGGTCAATGGGCGAATTCCCGCTGCTCCCACCACCTTCAACACGAAGCCGGGTCAGCGAGTCCGGATCCGATTCATCAACACGGGTTCCGACACCGCGTTCCGGGTGGCTCTCGCCGACCATTCGATGACCGTGACCCACACCGACGGCTACCCCGTCGTGCCGAAACAGGTCGATGCCTTGTTGATCGGGATGGCCGAACGCTACGACGTCATTGTGACCGCCGCCGATGGCGTCTTCCCGCTGGTTGCAGTCGCGGAAGGGAAAAACTCTCTGGCACGCGCATTGCTAACCACCGGAGCGGGCAGCACGCCCGACGTCGAGTTTCTGCCGACCGAACTCGACAAACGGGTGGGCACTATCGGCATGTTCACCGCCACAACTCCAGTCAATTTGGGCCGACCTGAGGCCAACCTCAATCTGCCGGTCGTCTTGGGCGGCAACATGGCGCAATACACCTGGACGATCAACAGCGAGCCCTACAGCAAGACCGATCCGCTGCACATACGACAGGGCCAGCGCCCCGCGCTCACATTCGACAATCCCACGATGATGTATCACCCAATTCATTTGCACGGCCACACTTTCCAGCTGATCAACGCCGACGGCAGTCTAGGTGCCCGAAAGGACACAGTGATCGTGCTGCCCAAGCAGAAGATTCTCGCCGTCCTGGTCGCCGACAACCCTGGCACGTGGATGATGCACTGCCACAACACCTATCATCAGGAAGCCGGGATGCAGACACGCCTAGATTATGTCTTCTGACCTGAAGCCGTTGCCAAAAAGTCCAGGAGCAACTCGTTGACCGTTGACGACTGCTCGATCTGCGGGCAGTGCCCGGCCTTGTCGACCACCTTCGAGCGGGCGCCGTCGATCTGTTTGGCGATCTGAGCCGCCCAGCCTGCCGGAAGGAGCTTGTCGTCTCCGCCCTCGACGACAAGCATCGGCACATCGATGCGCTCGTAGGCTCGCGTCGTCGACGGGGTCGGGGACGGTGCAGCATCGGGGCGACGAAATCGGGCTGCGGCCACGGCCTCCCATGCTCCGGGCGCGGTGCTCGACTCATAACGACGCCGCACGTAGTCGTCGTCTGCTGGATAGCTGGCGTCGTAAAATAGCGCCTCGACGATGCGCCGCATCGCGGGAAGAGTTGCGTCGTACTGCTGGAGTGCCTCGAAGTGCCGGTTCTGCTGGATTTCTCCGCCCCCGCAGATGATCGCCAAAGTGCGGATCGGCAGCAGCCGCGTATCCGAGGTGGCGTCGGAGAGCAAGTTGACGGCGCCCATCGAGTTGCCGACGAAGTGCGCCGAGTCGATGCCAAGTACTTCACAGAAGCGCGCCACATGCCGAATCCGCATCCCACGGCCATCAACGAAGTCAATTACCTTGGCCGACTGCCCGAACCCCAGCTGGTCCGGGGCCAACACTCGGTACTGAGCGGCGAGTGCGGCGACGTTGCGTTCCCAGCCGAGCTCAGCACTGGCACCGAATTCACCACCGTGCAGCAGCACCACCGGATCGCCTTCGCCGGCTTCCAGATAGCTGGTGACCAGTCCGTCGACCAGCTTGGTTCGGCGATGAATCTCCATCGATCGCCTTTCCTACTTGATCGCGATCGGATTCACGGGTGAGCCCACCGCGCCGACAACTCTCAACGGTGGTGCGATGAGCTGGAATTCGTACACGCCGTCCGCGGCACAGTCATCTGCCAGTGCGGCGAGGTCCCAATACTCGCCAAACATCAGCCCCATGTCGCGTAGGCACAGCAAATGCAAGGGCAGGAAGACCCCGTCGACTCCGGACACCAGGTCTTCGACCTGCAGGTTGTCGGCGGCGACCGCTGCGACCTCACGATCATGCAGCCACGAGGCGCAGCGCCAGTCCAGCCCGGAGTAGCCTTCCATTTTGTTGCCGGTCTCCAGAAACCTGGTCCACCAACCGGTTCGGATCAAAACGATGTCGCCCCGCCCGATCGTCACCCCTTGCGCTCGAACCACGTCATCGAGTTCTTCTGGTGTGATCGGGTTTCCGGGCTCGAGGAAGACCTCCGCACCACGGTGGCGAACCAGGTCCAGCAGCACACCGCGGGAGGTGATGCCTTTGCCGTCAACCTTGTCGATGCCGCAGTGATAGGCACCCATGCTGGTCACCGAACCCGCCGCGAAGCCGTTGTAGAGCTTGTCGTCGTAGTAAACGTGGGACAACGCATCCCACTGGCTGGCAGCCTGTAGCGGCATGATGATCATGTCGTCGTTGAAGCGGAATGGATTTTCCGCCATGTATTGACTCAGCTGCTGCGCCAACGGGTTACGCACCCACCCGGGTCCGTATTGGGCCAGCGTATTCACATCGCCGCCGTCGATTGTCATGACATGCACGGGATTGTGGCGGAACTCGAAGGCGCCCTGCGGTCCTGATGCCCCGAAGTCCACGCCGAGCGGAAAGACCTTGCCATGCTGCACCAGGCTTGCCGCTTGAGCAACCTTGTCCGCGGTGATGAAGTTGAGGGTGCCGAGCTCGTCATCGCTTCCCCATCGCCCCAAGTTGGAGACGTCGCGAGCGACCTGTCGAAAGTCAGTCAGGCTGGCCACGGAGCCCGTCCTTCCTGGAGTTCACGGGCGATTGCCGCGCCGACGTTTCCACCGTCTACCCAGACGACTTGGCCCGAGATATAGCTGGCTGCACGACTATTCAGAAACAGTAGAACCGAGGCCTGTTCGGCGGGACCGGCAACACGCCCCAACGGTTTGGGGATGTCGTCCAGAAAGCCCTGCCCGTAGGCCGTTCGCAGCTGATCAAGGATCGGCGTTTCGGTGACCCCGGGGCCGGTGCAGTTGATCCGGATACCCCGGGCGCCCAATGGCGTGGCGCTCAGCATGGTGTAAAGGATGATGGCTTCCTTGGACAATTGATACCCACCGCCGGCCAACTCGTCGCCGTGGCTCTGGCACCAATCGATACCCTGTTGCATTGTCGCGGTATTCAGCAGCGGCGCCACCGACCGTAGATGTTCCCGATATCCGGCTGCCGCCAGCGAGGACACGCTCACGATGGACGATCCCTCGACCATCCTCGGGAGCAGTGCCTCGGTGACATATCGCAGGCCCAGGAAGTTGATCGTGACAACCAGCGGCGGATCGCCGATCCCGGAAGAGACACCCGCGACGTTGAATAGCGAGTCGACCCGTCCGCCGATGGACTCCACCGCGCGGTCGATGGATTCCGGATCGGCGAGGTCAACTTCATGAAAATCGTTGATTTCGAAAGCTGGCCGGCGTTTGTCCAGACCAACGACGTCGGCTCCGAGCTCGGTGAGCTGTCGAACCACATGTTCGCCGATGCCCGACGCACAGCCGGTCACCACGGCACGGCGGCCGTCGTAGCGCCACAGCTCGTCGATCGGCCTCAAGGCTCAATCGGCCTTCGAAATCACTTGCGCTGCTCCTTTGCGCGCTGCGCCGCCTGGACGCGACCCTCGTTGATCTCCGCCATGGCCTCGGGGATCTCGCTGGCGGTGAACTTACCGCCGCGACCGGTCGGCAGGCCGCCGAAGGAATAGTTTTCGTCGAATTGCGGTGCGGTCGATTCCGGCCGACGCGCCTCGATCTTCTCGATGATCGGTGCCAGCCGCGCGGCTTTGTCGGCCACCGCCTTTTCGTCGCGCTCGATGAACTCGGGCAGGATCTCCTTGCCCATGATCTCGATGGATTCCATGGTGCCCTCGTGGCTGCGCGGGTTGAGCAGCAGGATGATCTCGTCGACACCGCTGTCTTCATAGCCACGCAGGAATTCGCGCACCGTGGCCGGAGAGCCGATCGCGCCCCGTCCGGGCCCGTAGGCCAGCGTCGGGTCCTTCTCGACCTCTTCGAGATACCGCTTCCACACTCCGGTCCGCCCGGGCGTGTGAATGCCGGTCATGTAATAGTGCATGATTCCGAACGAGAAAAAACCGCCGCCGTGCCCGAGCCGTTTGAGTGCCTCGTCATCGGACTTCGCGACCATCATCGACAGGTCGCCGCCGATTGCCAGGACGTTCGGGTTGATCTGCGGTGTGACCGGGACACCGTTCTCTTCGAATTCCTTGTAGTAGCCGTTGACCCGTTCCGTGAGCGGCCCGGGACCGGTGTAGGCGAAGCTCAACGCGCCGATGCATTTTTGGGCGGCCATCTGAACGGTGGCCGGCCGCGTGCAGGCGACCCAGACGGGTGGATGCGGTTTTTGCATCGGCTTGGGAATGACGTTTCGGGCCGGCATCTGGATGTGTTCCCCCTTGAATCCAGCGAAGGGTTCCTCGATCATGCATCGGATGGCGACCTCGAGGGCCTCTTCCCACTGCGCGCGCTTGTCGGCGGGATCGATGTTGAATCCGCCCAGCTCACCGACTGAGGAGGATTCC
>DASXMA010000050.1:0-3024 GCA_036495965.1 Mycobacterium sp. | reverse complement strand
CTCGACAACTGGCTGTGGCGCTGGGTGGCGTTCCTGATCGTGTTCGCGATCATGGTGGTTGTCGGCGCGGTGCTGGCGCTGTTGGGTTTCTTGAAGGTCCGCCGAATCCGGGGACCGCGACAGACCATCGAATCGGTCAAGGAGACACGCACCGCACTCACCCCGGGCCACGACAAGGCCACGCCGGCCAGGCTCGCCGCACCGGAAGGCAGCCCCGGCAGCCCTGCGGCAGATCCCTCGGGTTGGTAGATGTCAGCACCGGATCCGTCGGTGATCCGCATCGACGGGCCGTGGCGCCATTTGGACGTGCACGCCAACGGCATCCGATTCCATGTCGTCGAGGCGCTGCCGGCTGACCCGGACGTGGCTAGACCAGCTGCAGAGCCGGCCTCGGCACGGCCGCTGGTGATGCTGTTGCACGGTTTCGGTTCGTTCTGGTGGTCCTGGCGTCATCAGTTGCGCGGACTCAGCGGTGCCCGAGTGGTCGCGGTCGACCTGCGCGGCTATGGGGGCAGTGACAAACCGCCCCGTGGCTACGACGGCTGGACGCTCGCCGGTGACACGGCCGGACTCATTCGCGCGCTTGGCCATTCGTCGGCGACCCTGGTCGGTCACGCCGACGGCGGCCTGGCCTGCTGGACCACCGCACTGCTGCATTCACGGCTGGTGCGTGGCATCGCGCTGATCAGCTCGCCGCATCCGAGTGCGTTGCGACGATCCACTCTGACGCGCCGCGACCAGGGTTACGCACTGCTGCCGGCGTTGCTGCGCTATCAGCTGCCCATCTGGCCCGAGCGTCTGCTGACCCGGGACGACGGGTCAGAGATCGAGCGGCTGGTCCGTAGCCGCAGCTGTGCCAAATGGGTTGCGTCCGAAGACTTCTCTCAGACGATCGGCTATCTGCGGACGGCGATCCAGATTCCCGGGGCCGCGCACTGCGCGTGCGAGTACCAACGCTGGGCGGTCCGCAGCCAGCTGCGCGGCGAAGGCCGGCGATTCATGAGATCGATGTCCCAACAGCTGGGTATGCCGCTGCTACATCTACGCGGCGACGCCGATCCCTACGTGCTGGCCGACCCGGTCGACCACAGCCAGCGCTACGCGCCGCAGGGACGGTATATATCCATCAGCGGCGCAGGACATTTCAGCCACGAAGAGGTGCCTGAGGAGATCAACAGACATCTGTTGAGGTTTCTCGAGCACGTGCACGGGCCCCGGGTCAGCTGACGCAGGCACCGGTGGCGACCTGGTTTGTGTCGCCGATCCTGGCCAGCTGACTGGACACCTCGCTGGCCGTCAACACGAAACCGGTGTCGGGGTCGTCGACGGCCGCGCCGAACACCACGCCGAGCACACGACCGTTGAGGTCGATCAACGGCCCACCCGAATTGCCTTGCTCCACATTGGCTCTGATGGTATACACGTCGCGGGTCACCGGTGTCGGGTCCCGATAGATGTCGGGGCCGCTGAGCTTGATGTTCTCGCGAATCCTGGCCGGGGTGGCGGTGAAGTTACCGCCGCCGGGATAACCCATCACGACCACGTTGGCGCCGGTCTTCGCCTCGTCTTCGGCGAAGGCCAGTGGTGACGGCGGCAGGTTCGGGACGGACAGAATAGCGATGTCGACCGACGGGTCATAGGACACCACGCTGGCGTCCAACGGGTTGCCACTGGCATACACTTGCACGCTGCTGGATCCGGCCACCACGTGCGCGTTCGTCATCACCCGATCCGGTGATATCACGAATCCACTGCCCTCCAACACTTTTTGGCAGCTGGGCGCCAGGCTGCGCACCTTGACAACGCTCGGCGCAGTGGCCGCCACGACCGGATTGTTGGCCAGCGCCGGGTCCGGTGACGCGACCGGAATCACCGGGGTGCGGCTGAACGGCTCCAGCACCGCGGGCAGCCCAGAGGTGTTCAGCAGCGCCGAAAGCCGCTTGGGCACGGTCTTGAGCCAGGGCGGTGCGACCTCATTGACCTTGGCGAGCACCCGCGAGCCCCGGACGGCGGCAGCCAGCTCGGGCTGGTCTTTCGACTGTGTCAGCGGCGTCGCCAGCAGCCACGCCGCCGTCAGCACCACAACGAGCTGGACCCCTACCCCGATGACCGAGTCGACGGATCGGATTGTGCGGCTGCGGATCGCGCCGCGAACGGCCCGTCCCAGCACCACACCGGCGACCTCACCAACGACGACCAGCGCGAGGATGAGAAACAACGCGGTAAACAGTTTGGCGCGGGGCGCAGCGATGTGGCTGACGATGTGAGGCGCCAGCAGCACGCCCGCTATGGCGCCGAGCACCACACCGGCAAACGACAGCACCGAGCCCAACGCGCCCGAACGCCAGCCCGAGACGGCCGCGATAAAGGCGACCGCCAGGACCGCGACATCCAGCCACTGCGAAGGCGTCATCGAATTCATCGCGAGTCATCCTCGTCACCGACCAGCACCATCGCCTCGTCCAATTCGCGGATGTCGGTGGTGTCCCAGGGCCTGGCCCAGCCGGCGACGTCGAGCACGGCTGATATCACCTGGCCAGTGAATCCCCATACCAGCATTTGGTTCAACAGAAACGCCGGGCCGGCCCAACGACGGCCGAGGTTGCCGCGATACACCATCAGCCGATTGTCCGGATTGATGAAGGCGCGCACCGGAACCCGAGACACGATCGCCGTTTCGGTCTCGTCGACGACGGCCACCGGCCCGGGATCCGGCGAGTAGGCCAGCACCGGGACGACGTGGAACCGCGACGGCGCAATGAACGTCCGCTCCATTGTGGCCAGTGGATGCAGCCTGCTGACGTCGATCCCGGTTTCTTCGCGCGCTTCACGCAGCGCGGTGGCCACCGGACCGTCGTCGGTGGGATCGGATGCGCCGCCGGGGAATGCGGCCTGGCCGGCGTGGTGGCGCAATGTCGAGGCCCGCACGGTCAGCAACAGATCGGCGTCGTCGGGAAGGCCGCCGTCGGCCGGGCCGGACTCCGGACCCGAGAACAACACCAGAACAGCGGCCTCGCGACCGTC
>DASXMA010000049.1:0-12615 GCA_036495965.1 Mycobacterium sp. | reverse complement strand
CCACGGCGAGCGGAACGTTCAAAAAGAACACCCAGCGCCATGACGCCGTGTCCACCAGCCAACCGCCGATGAACGGGCCCAGCGCCGTCGTCACTCCAGACATGCCGGCCCAGATCCCCACCGCACGACCCCGGTCCTCGTCGGTGATACCGGCGTCGATCAGGGCAAGGCCGCCGGGGACCAGCGCCGCCGCACCGACACCCTGAACCAGCCGGGCACCGATCAGCCAGCCGATGGTCGGTGCAATACCGCAGCCGAGCGAGGCCGCGGTGAAAACGACCAGTCCGGCAATGAAGACGCGGCGACGGCCGTAACGGTCTCCTGCGGCGCCCCCGGAGAGCAGCAACGCGCTCAGCGTCAAGAGGTAGCCGTCGAGGACCCACTGTTGATCGGTCAGGCCCGCATCCAGGTTCCGCCCGATGGTCGGAAGCGCGACGTTGACCACGGTGCCATCCAGCAAAGCGATCCCCGAACCAAGGATGGCCGCGGCAATCAGCCAGCGCGCACCAGCCGACGCCAACGGCAGCGGGCGTGGCTCGGCCGATTCACCTGTCGTGGACTGATCCACGGCTGAGCAGTTTGCGCCATAGCTCCATCGCGGCGAATACCGGGACCCGTGTTCGGACCGGTCGTGCGAGTGGTCGGCATGTACTTTCTATGAACTTTCTATGCGCTGTAGCGAATTCGTATGGAATCGGCCATCCGATTGCTACGTTGTTGAGCCTCTGCCGGGGGCGACGAGGAAGGAGCGCCCGGTGAAGGTGCTCGTCACCGGAGGCACCGGTTTCACCGGCTCGCACACCGTGCGCGCGCTCGTCGCCGCCGGCCATGAAGTGCGGCTCCTGGTCCGCGATCCAGCCAAAGTGCGCACCGCCTTCGAGGCCGATGGCTTTATCCCCCATGACGTCGTCGTCGGGGACATGACGGATGAGGCCGCGGTCGATGACGCTCTCGCCGGCTGCGACGGGGTTGTGCACGCAGCGGCCCTCGTCGACCTACGCCGAGCGGCGGCACGCCTGGTCGAGTACACCAACGCACGGGGCGTCAAGTTGGTGATAGGCGGCGCTGCGCGGCGCGGGTTACCCAGCATCGTCCACGTGTCGAGCCTCGGCGCATTCTTTACGCCGGGCGGCCCGCCGCTCTCACCCGACCTGCCGATCGCGCCCGGCACCACTGCGTACGCGCGCTCCAAGGCGCAGGCCGAGTGTTACGTGCGCCGACTGCAGGAACAGGGCGCACCCATTCGCATCTCCTACCCCGCCGGCATCATCGGCCCAAGCGACCCCACCATGAGTGCGGGCAACACCGGCCTTCGCTCCATCGTGCGCGATATCGGGTTGATCACATCGAGCGGTTTCCAGGTCGTTGACGTCCGCGACCTGGCAACGCTGCACCTGCAGTTATTGCAACTGCCGCCCGGAATGCATCGCTATGCCGCCGCGGGCGAGATGCTGCAGTGGTCAGACTTCTTCCACTTGCTGGACAGCCTCATTGGCCGCCGCGTCCGACGCGTGCGGGTGCCGGGAGGACTGCTGCGCGCTGCTGGCTTAGCAAGCGACGTGGTAAAGCGCTTCTACGACTTCGACTTTCCGTTGACGCGCGACACGATGGAGTTTACGACGCGGTGGCCCGGTGCCGACGCCGACCGCACCACCCGTGAACTCGGGCTCCACCTTCGAGACGTCGCCGAGACCTACCGCGACACGTTGATCTGGATGTATCGGGCCGGTCACCTCGGCGCCGAAGACGTTGGAAGACTCGCAGACGTAGCGCTGACGCCATAACGCTCCCCCGGCAGCGTCGTTTCGTCGGCAGTACGTGGGCTTGCGTTCACTTCGCGGACGTCAATTGCGTGCCTGGTGTGCAAACATCGCTGACAAACTGACGGCCTGCGCGCCGCCGCGCACATCGGTGCGGTGCTGCCACCATCTCGAGGGAGTAGGACTCACATGACCGATGTTGAACAGACACCGTCCGACGCAATGTCGGCCACCGGTTCCGTACGAGCCGACTTGGTCGAGCCCACTCGCACCGGGATGCAGGCACCCGCGCTACAGCGGGCGATCACCGATCACCTGCGCTACTCGATCGGCCGGCCCGCCGCGGCCCTGCGGCCTGAGCACTACTACCGGGCGCTGGCGCTGGCCGTGCGTGACCGCATGCAGGACCGCCGGGTGGCGTCGACGCAGACCTCGCTGGATCTCGGCCGCAAGGTGACCTGCTACCTGTCGGCCGAATTCCTGATGGGTCCGCAGCTGGGCAACAACTTGCTGAACCTCCGCATGGAGCGCGCGGCGAAGGCCGCGCTGGCGGCAATGGGCCAGGATCTCGACGAGGTCCTGGCGTGCGAAGCGGAACCGGGGTTGGGCAACGGCGGCCTGGGCAGACTCGCCGCGTGCTACCTGGACTCACTGGCCACCCTCGAGCGTCCGGCGATCGGCTACGGCATCCGCTACGAATTCGGCATTTTCGACCAGGAGATCCGCGACGGCTGGCAGGTCGAGCAGACCGACAACTGGCTGGACAGCGGAAACCCCTGGGAGATCGCCAAACCCGACGTCAGCTTCCTGGTCAAATGGGGCGGCTACGCCGAGCATTACACGGACGACGCGGGCCGCGACCGCGTCCGCTGGCTGCCGGGCCGGCTGCTGAAGGGCACCGCCTACGACACGCCCATCCAGGGCTATGGCGTCAACACCTGCAACGTGCTGACGTTGTGGAGCGCCCGTGCCGTCAAGTCGTTCGCTTTGGAAGCCTTCAACACCGGCGACTATTACAAGGCGGTCGAGGACGAGGTCACGTCAGAAACGGTGACCAAGGTGCTGTACCCCAATGACGAGCCGGAGGCGGGCAAGCGGCTGCGCCTCCTGCAGCAGTACTTCTTCGTGTCCTGCTCGCTACAGCACGTGCTGCACATCATGGACGATCTCGCCGACGCGGGCGTCAAGGAACTCCCCCAGCGATTTGCCTTGCAGCTCAACGACACCCATCCGTCGATCGGGGTCGCCGAGCTGATGCGGTTACTGGTCGACGAGCGCGACCTGGACTGGGACGAGGCCTGGGACATCACCGTCGCGACTGTCGGCTACACCAACCACACCCTACTGCCCGAGGCGCTGGAGACCTGGCCGCTGGAGATGTTCGCCGAGTCGCTGCCCCGCCACCTCGAGATCATTTACGAGATCAACCGCAGGTTCCTCGACGAGGTGCGTACCCGGTTCCCCGGCGACGAAGACCGGATCCGCCGGATGTCGTTGATCGGCGAGGACGGCGGCAAGAACATCCGGATGGCCCACCTCGCGACTGTCGGCAGCCACGCCATCAACGGTGTCGCCGCGCTGCACTCGGAACTGCTGAAAGCCAGCGTGCTCAAAGACTTTACGAGCTGTGGCCGGAGCGCTTCAGCAACAAAACAAACGGCGTAACCCCCCGCCGCTTCCTTGCGCTGGCCAACCCCGGACTGCGGGAACTGCTGGACCGCACCATCGGTGAGGGCTGGCTGACCGATCTGGGGCGCTTGCGTGGGCTGGAACCTTTTGTCGACGATCACTCGTTCCGTGCGCAATGGCGCGACGTGAAACGCAACAATAAGGCGCGTCTCGCCAAGTACATCCGCTCGGTGGCGGACGTCGAGCTGAACCCGGATTGGATGTTCGACGTCCAGGTCAAGCGCATCCACGAATACAAGCGCCAGCATCTCAACGTGCTGCACATCGTGGCGCTGTACCATCGGCTCAAGCAAAACCCGGAGCTATCGATTCCACAGCGGGCCTTCATCTTTGGCGGTAAGGCGGCTCCTGGCTACTTCATGGCTAAGCGAATCATCAAACTGATCAACGCCGTAGGCGAGACCGTCGACGCCGACCCGGACGTCAACAAGTTCCTGAAGGTGGCGTTCGTGCCGAACTTCAACGTCCAGAACGCGCACATGATCTACCCGGCGGCCGATTTATCCGAGCAGATCTCCACTGCAGGCAAGGAGGCATCGGGCACCGGGAACATGAAGTTCATGATCAACGGCGCCCTGACCATCGGCACGCTCGACGGAGCCAATGTCGAGATGCGCGACGAGGTTGGGCCGGAGAACTTCTTCCTGTTCGGTCTCACGGAGCAGGAGGTCGAGGCGGTCAAGGCCACCGGATATCGCCCCGCCGACTACATCGACAGCAACGACGAGCTGCGCGCGGTGTTGGATCTCATTGCCAACGGGGCATTCTCACACGGCGACACCGAGGTGTTCCGGCCGCTGGTGGACAACCTGCGCTACGACGACCCCTTCCTGGTCTGCGCCGACTACGCGTCGTATGTGAACTGCCAGGAGCAGGTGAGCACCGTATGGCAGGACAAGGACTTGTGGACCAAGATGTCCATCCTCAACACCGCACGCAGCGGCAAGTTCTCGTCAGATCGCGCCATCGCCGAGTACAGCGACGACATCTGGAAAGTGTGGCCGCTGACCGTGAAGATCTGAGACTTCGGCTACGGCGACCGCTTCAACGTTGCACTGGCGATCGCGGCGCTAACGGGTCTCCCTTGCGACAAAGATGGTGACGTAACCGATCGGGATGCCGGTGCGGACGGCGATATATTCTCGCGCCGCTAACTCGACCGTCGCCCGACGGCTAGCGTGGGTGACCCCGCCGATCTCGGGGATCCAAATGAGCCACCCATCGGTCTCGCGAGTGACTTCGATGTCAAAGCACTGACCGACCTTCGGGAAGCTCACACGATGAGCGAGGTCTCGGATACGGCCGCTGCGCGGCGAACGTGTCCGGCGCAGAGTGGGCTGAATAGGCATGGGGGTTTCCTGAGTTGACGATGAGCCGCGCGCAAGACTAATGCGAATCTGGGCAAAATACCTAATCGGCCGAGTCCGATGCGGGCAGGCGGCCGCCAGAGTACCCGACCCGGGGAGTCCCGAGATCCGACGGATCCACCTTTATGCGGCGGTAGTCATTGGTAGCCAGGCAAATCCGGGATGCCACCGGCTGTCAGCCAACCGCCGCCGTCGACGACCAATGTCGCTCCCGTTATGTAGGACGCTGCATCACTGGCCAGGAATAGCACCGCTTCGGCAACCTCGGTGGTAGAACCCGGGCGCCTGAGCGGATTCTGGATGGTGCGGTGTTGGTCATCGCCGGTGATTCTCTTGACGCCCTCGGTTCCTGACATCGCCCCGGGAGCAACGATATTGACCCGAACACCGTTGGGGCCCCATTCGATCGCCGAGGCGCGGCTCAGCGCGTCAATGCCGGCCTTGGCCGAAACGACGTGCGCTTGTAATGCCATGCCGCGGTATTGGATCGCCGCGCTGATGTTCACCACGGTGCCACCGTGATCGCGCAGCCATAGCTCGTAGGCTGCCTTCGATACGTTGAACGTGCCGAGAAGGTCGATGTCGACCACGGCTTTGAATCCGTTCGGGCTGAGGCTGCTGATCGGGGCGGGGAAGTTGCCGGCGGCATTGTTCACGATGATGTTGAGTTGACCGAACGTTCGCAACACTTCCTCGACGACTGCCGTCACCTCGTCGTGACGGCGGACATCGCAGACACCGTAGATGGCATCGATCCCCGCTCCCCGCAACGACGCGACCGCAGCTTGAAGATTGGCTTCCTTCCGGCTGCAGATGGCGACGCGAGCGCCGTGACTGCCCAGCACCCGGGCGACTTCCAGGCCGAGGCCGGTAGCGCCGCCGGTGACTAATGCCACCTTCTCCCGCAGGAGGTCGGCTCGGAACGGACTGCGGCGAGCGCCCATCACCGTCCAACTAGAACACGTTCTAATTCATATTGGCAAGGAGTCAGGCAACCATCACCTGTTGCGGTGCCGATGCCAGAGCTCTGGCGGACGGTGGCCTTGTGCGCTGATGTGTGACACGGACAGCAGAGCGTGATCGGTCATTGAAGCTCTCCAGACGTCAGGAATCGACCTGCGACTGGGTCGGGCGTGGGTAATCATCGTAGAACCCAGAGCCGGACTTGACCCCCAGCCGACCTCGCTGCAGATAACTGCGTAGCAGTCGGCGGGGCCCTTCCGGGTACTCCGGATGCTCAGCGCAATAGTGCTCTTCGATGTCCAAAACGACGTCCAGGCCTACCTTATCCATCATCCGAAATGGGCCGGCGGCGGAGCCGGTGTTGATTTGAAACATCCGGTCGACTTCTTGTGGTGTGGACACGCTTTCGGCAACGACCTCCAGGCTTTCGCGTTTCACCGCGGCCCATACCCGGTTGAAGATGAAACCAGTGCTCTCCCTGCGCGCTTCGAACGGATACAGCCAGAACTGCGGCAAGGTCGCCAGCACGAAGTCGATGACGTCGCGGTCGGTCTTGCCACAGGACATGACGTCGACAGCATTCTGTTTTGGCGGCATGTAGAAGTGGATGTTGAGCACGCGTTCGGGATGGTGGACCTTGTCCAAGAACATGCGGCTGGCATACGACGAGGAGTTGCTGGCCAAAATAGCGTCGGAGGCGGCGAGTTCGTCGAGTTGTCCGAACACCTGCTTCTTCAACTCGAGCCGCTCGGGGATCGCCTCGACGACCAGCCACGCGTCGTCCACCGCCTCGGCGAGATCGGCTTCGGCCGAAACCTGTCCAGGCGCAACACCAGCGAGCTGGTCTGCCACCGCCGGAAGGTTCAGCGACGCGTAGTCGACCGCGGCGTCGCGTTGCGCTTCAGCGAGGTCATGGATCCTGACCTCAGCGCCGTGCGCGGCGAACATCAACGCGATACGCCGCCCCAGGGTGCCGGCGCCGATGACGGCCACCGGCCGTCGTGCGAAGTCGGTTGGTACCTTGAAACTCATCTTTGTCTCCTGGTCTGGTTACGCGACCTTGGCCGCTGCATCGGGTTTGGTGGACCGCTCCGCATACTGTTGAGCGCGGGCTTGCCGCCCGGTGATCGTGAGCTGACCTCTGTCCATCGTGAGGAACGTCGTCGTCCACGAAATGACAGTGGTCATCTTGCTTTTGAAGCCGACCAGATAGACCAGGTGCAAGAGCAGCCACGCCAGCCATGCGACGAAGCCGCCCAACTCCACCCGACCGACCTTGGCGACAGCTGAGAAGCGCGAAACCGCGGCCATGGAGCCCTTGTCAAAATAGTGGAACGGTTCGCGCGCGGCATGGTGGAACGGTTCGCGAACGACATAGTGGAACAGTTCGCGCACGTCAGGGGTCGTGGCCTTGAGCTCGGCCCTGATCGCCCGCGCTGCGTACTTTGCGCCTTGGATGGCGCCCTGCGCAATTCCGGGAACGCCTGGGACCCAGGCCATGTCGCCGATGACGAACACGTTCGGATGGCCGGCAACGGTCAAATCGGGTAGTACCATCACGCGGCCCGACCGGTCGACTTCGGCACCGGCTTGCTCGGCGATCTGCTTGCCCAACGGGCTCGCCGACACCCCGGCCGACCACACCTTGCAGGCGGATTCGATGCGGCGGGTGGTGCCGTCGGCGTCCTTGACCGTCAATCCGTCACGGTCGACATCGACAACCGTTGCCCCGAGCTGTATCTCGACACCCATCTGCTGCAGCCGCGCCTCGGCCTTGCTTCCGAGGTTGGCGCCCATCGGCAACAGCACCGCCGGCCCCGATTCGAGCAGGATCACCCGCGCCTCTGTCGAGTCGATGTGGCGGAAGGCGCCTTTCATGGTTTGGGCTGCCAGTTCGGCGATCTGGCCTGCCAACTCCACCCCGGTCGGACCCGCACCGATGACGGTGAACGTGAGCAGCTTCTCGCGGAGGACCGGATCACTGGACCGTTCAGCCAGCTCGAACGCGCCCAGGATGCGCCCGCGCACTTCAAGCGCATCATCGATGGTCTTCATGCCGGGCGCGAACTCCGCGAAATGATCGTTACCGAAATAGGATTGGCTGGCGCCAGCCGCGACGATCAGGCTGTCGTACGCGGTCTGGTAGTGCTGCCCGAGCACCTCGGCGACCACGTAGCGTCCGACCAGATTGATCTCCACGACATCACCGAGCAGCACCTCCGCGTTGCGCTGGTTGCGCAGGATCCGGCGGGTGGCGGGGGCGATCTCGCCCTCGGACAAGATGCCCGTCGCGACTTGGTAGAGCAGCGGCTGGAATAGGTGGTGCTGGGTCCGGGCGATCATCGTGACATCGACCGGCGCACGCTTGAGCGCCTTGGTTGCGGTTAACCCGCCGAAACCCGAACCGATCACGACGACGCGATGCCGCCGGTCATTCTCGTCTGCAGTGCCAGGAAGCATGCTCATGTCAGGCTCCCGTCGGGCAGCTCGGCGTAGGCGATACCTGTGAGGTTGCCTTGCAAGGCGCGGATCGGGCGCTGGCCGGTTCCGTCCAGGGCGGCCGCCCACACGTTGCCTCCCAGGTCGGTAACGAACATGCGATTGTGAGCTGGATCGAGCGCGATCCCGATGCCTTCCATCAGGTGGGTCGCGACGATTTCTGGTTCAGTGCAGCCGATGTCGTCCAATGGAACCCGGTTGACAGTGTTGCCGTGCGGCGGGTCTCCCCTGTCCGTCCAGTACAGGATCCGTGTCGTATGGTCGATTTCGAGGTCGATCGGCTCAGGGAGGTCCTTGAACACCACCTCGACGTCGCTGCGGCTCGCTGCGGATTCGCCTGCGGGAAGGTCGAGTCCGGCCCGCAGCATCCTGCCGAGGCCGGCATCGCTGGGGCCCTTCTGGGTCCAGTAGAGATGCCCACCGACATGGTCGACGGCAACGCCGACGCACCAGTTCGTCTCGTCGTGGCGGTCCTCGTCGCCCTGCCCGGTTTGCACGAGGGTCTCGACGTTGGACCCGTCAAGGTCGCAGCGCATCACCCGCATGCCTTCCCGGTCGCCCCAGTAGAGTTTGCGTCCCACGGTGTCGAAATGAAGCTGCTTCGGGGTGTAGGTGCCCCCGCTGGCAACGACCGTCGTGCGGTTGCTTCCGTCCAGGTCTACGCGTTCGATCGAGCCATCGTTGACCGACGGCACGCCCATGTTGGTCCAGTAGATGTGGCCGGCCTGAACGTCGACCGCGACACCATCGGGGACGGGGCATCCGGTGACAATAGACGTCTTGTCGGAGCCGTCGGGGTTGAGGGAAAACAGCCGTCCGCCGCCGCTGGCCTCGAGCACGAACAACTTCGGGGTCAAATGAGTCATCGTTCTTTCTCCTTGCCGCACAAAGGGTTTAGTTGGTCGTTCCGCGGGAAGACCCGTACTCGGCGCGCACCGCCATGAACCCGAACAGCATCTCGTCGCGCTCGGCGGCTAGCTCCTCGATCGACCGGCCGTCCGCTTCCTCGAGGACACCGTTGACGATCTGTTGCTGAAGCTCCAGGGTTAGCTCAGGATTGCCCAGCCCCGGCCAGCCGGCCGCCATGCGGGGCATCAGGTGGTCCATGAAATGCTGGATGCCGCCCTTGCCGCCGCCGAGGTGCCACAGCAAGTTGGGGCCCATGACCCCCCAGCGCAACCCGGGACCCCACGACACCGCGTTGTCGGCGTCGTCGACGTCGAGCACCCCCTGACCGATCAGGTAGACCACTTCCCGGTAGAGCGCCGACTGCAGGCGGTTGGCGACGTGGCCGGGCAGCTCTTTTTTCAGGTGAATGGGTTTCTTGCCAATGGCGGCGTAGAACACCATCGCGTCGTGGATCGTTTCCGGCGCGGTCCTCGTCCCACCGACCACCTCCACGAGCGGAATGACGTGGGGCGGATTGAACGGGTGGCCGATGACGGTTCGCCCCGGACGCCGGCACTCGGCCTGCATCACGCTCATCGTGATGCCCGACGAGCTCGAGGCGATGATCGCCTCGGGCGGTGTGGCGTCGTCGATCTCGGCGAACAGCTTGACCTTCAGTTCCGGGCGCTCCGGCGCGTTCTCCTGAACGAAGTCGGCATCGGCAAGGGCCGCCGCCATGTCGGAGGTGAACTTCAGCCGGTCCTGGGAGGCGCCGGGCGCGAGTCCCAGCGTCTTCACCCCTTCCCAGGCGCCCTCGACGTAGGACCGCAGCGCCGCCTCGGCGCCCGGCGCGGGGTCGGTGGCCGTGACATCGAAACCGCGGGCGAGGTAGTGCGTCGCCCAACTGGCACCGATGGTTCCGGTGCCGACGATTGCGATGCGGCGCACCAATTCGGTCGAAAACATGATTGTTGCTCCTTGCTTGTGTTTGGTGGTCAGCGCCCACGCCAGACCGGTGCGCGCTTTTCGGCGAACGCGAGCGCGCCTTCGTGCGCGTCCTCGCTGTTCAGCAGGTCCGACGCATTCTCGGCTTGACGCTTGAACGCCTCGGCGTCGTTGAGGCCCTGCGTTTCTCGCAAGACCGCCTTGACTCTGGCCAAGGCAAGCGGGGCGTTGGCGGCGATGCGCCGAGCGAGCTCTTGCGCGCCAGCTAACGCGGAACCGGATGCGGTCAGCTCACTGACAAGCCCGTACTGCTTGGCGTCGACGGCCGAGAGCGGCTCGCCGGTGAGCAGCACCTTGACGGCAACGTGGTAGGGGATGCGCTGCGGCAGGCGGATGACGCCGCCCTCACCGGCGATGAGTCCCCGTTTCACCTCTGGGAGGCCGAATTTGGCGTCCTGGGCCGCGACGATCAGGTCGCAGGCCAGTGCCATTTCGAAGCCACCGCCGAGTGCCCACCCTTCGACTGCGGCGATCAGCGGCTTACGCACCACAGCTCGGGTGAGCCCGCCGAATCCGCGATCGGGAAGGATCGGGGTCTGCCCGCCAGCGAAGGCCTTGAGGTCCATGCCCGCGCTGAACGCCCCGCCGGCGCCGGTGAGCACGCCCACCGACAGCGTCGGGTCTGAATCCAGCAGATCGAGGGCGGCAGCCAGTGCGACGGCGACGTCGCGGCTGATGGCGTTGCGTTGCGCCGGCCGGTTGATGGTGATCGTCAGGACACCATCGCGCCGTTCGGTGAGCACCAGCTCCGTCGATACTTCAGTTGTGGTCATCTCGCTGTCTCCTGTTCTGGCGCACCGGGAATCGCACCCGCAGCTTGTAGTTGATTAATGTCATCGGGGCTGAATCCCAGCTCTTCGAGAATTTCGGCGTTATGCTCTCCGTGTTCCGGAGCGCGCCGCGCCGGCACCCTTGCCAAGCCCCGCAGGGTGAGCGGGTTGTTGACCGTGTACTCCAGGTCGGTGGCACCCTCGATCGGAACGACGATTTCGGCGGCACGCAGCTGCGGATCCTCGGCCGCCTCCTCGGGCGTCTTGATGACGCCGAAGGGGATGCGAGCCTTGTCGAGGACCTCTTCCCAGTGCTCCAGGGGTTGGGCACGGAATTCGGTCTCGAGCAGATCGGCCAACTCAGCGGCGTGCTGGCTGACAGCCTCAACGTCGCTGAAGCGTGGATCGGCCGGCAGGTCCGACCGCCCGATGGCGTTGGCCAGCACCGGCAATGCCGATCGCTTGGCGGCCAGCATGATCCAGCGGCCGTCGGCGCACTGATACGGATGCGTCAGCGCGTTCACCGGCGCGGTGCGGTCATGCAGTTCGTACGGCTTGCCGCCGGCCAAAGCCGCCGACACCAGCGTTCTGGTCGCCCACACCCCCATCGCCAGCAGCGAGGTGCCGACATTGGCACCGCGCCCGGTGCGCTCGCGGTGATACAACGCGGTCGTGACGGCCGCGTAGATCGCCACCGCGGTGGTGTAATCCCCACTGCCCCACACCGGAGACGTTGGCGGTGCACCGGCGTCGCGGGTCGAGGCGAGCAGCCCGCTGCGTGACCAGAAGGCGGTCAGGTCGAACCCTGGCAGCCGCGCGTCCGGGCCGGCATCGCCGAAACCGGTGATGTCGGCGTAGATGATCCGCGGGTTCCAGGACGACACCTCGTCGTAGCCCAGGTGCAGTCCCTCGCGGGTGCCGTGCGGGAAGTTGGTGATCAGCACGTCGGCCCATTCGACGAGACGCTTGAGGATCTGCGTTCCGCCTTCCGACTTCAGGTTGACCGACATCCCGCGCTTGTTGCGGTTGGCCAAGTGCCAGCTGTAATTACCGAGCGCTGCCGGGCTCGGCGGGACCGAGCTCAGCAGCCGCTGCGGGTCACCCATCCCCGGCGGCTCGACCTTGATGACGTCGGCCCCGAAGTCGGACAGCATCGTTGCTGCCGCGGGTGCGGCGATAAAGCTAGCTATCTCAACAACTTTCAATCCGGAAAACACAGATTGTGTTGGTTGCGTTGTCATTGTTGTCGTCCCCTTACACGAATGCACTCAGGCCGGTGACCGACTTGCCGACGATCAGCGTCTGCATCTCGCGGGTGCCCTCGTAGGAGTAGAGGGCCTCCGAGTCGGCGACAAAGCGGCCGATGTTGTAATCCAGCACAATGCCGTTGCCGCCCAACAACTCCCGTGCCCAGTGAACGGTCTCGCGCATCCGAACCGTGCAGTAGGCCTTTGCGAGCGCGGACTGCTCGTCGCGATACACCCCTTCGTGCTGCAGTTGGGCCAGGCGGGCCATCATCCCGGCGCACGCCGTGGCGTTGCCGAGCATCTTCACCAACAGGTCCTGAACCATCTGGAACTTGCCGATCGGGCGACCGAACTGCGTCCGCTCCTTCGCGTACTGCAGCGCAATCTCGTAAGCAGCGAACTGGACTCCTACGGCCTGCCACGCCAC
>DASXMA010000048.1:0-10603 GCA_036495965.1 Mycobacterium sp. | reverse complement strand
AATTCTAAATTGAGCACATGACCGTGTCCGCCACGCAGCACCAGAGCCGCCTCAAGCTGTGGGCCAACTCGGGCGACTCCCACTTCATCGAGCCCGAGGATCTGTGGCGCTCGCGGCTGCCGAAGCGACTGGCCGAACTGGTGCCGCGAAGCGAGAAGGACCCCGACGGCGAATGGGAGTCCATCTACGTTGACGGCCAGGTATTCCGTCGCCGGCTGCCCACCCTCGCCCAAGAAGAGTTCATGCAGGCAACGGTGGCCGCCGCCGGCTCACGTGACGTCGACAAACGGCTGGCCGATCTCAACGCCGAAGGCATCTGGTCGGAACTGGTGTTCCCGTCGCTGGGCATGTGGTCCGGCTCGTTTCGCAGCCCGGAGCTGATGCGGGCGACGATGCGGGCGTCCAACGACTGGGCCAAAGAAATCATCATGGATCACTCGCCACGGCTGATTCCCACGGCGCAGGTATCGACGCTGGATATCGGAGACGCAGTCAACGAGCTCAAGCGTTGCGGCACAATGGGATTCAAGGCAGTGTTCCTTCCGGTGACGCCTCATCCCGCGCAGCGCGACTACCACCATGACGAATGGGAGCCGTTTTGGGCCACCGCCGAAGACACCGGCATGGTGATCGCCTTCCACATCGGCACCGAGCCAATTGATTTCGCCGCCGGCAACTCGATCGGGGTGACCTACCACGGCCCGGGCGGCGCCGTCCTCAACTACACAGAGACGTCGTTCGGCGGTCAGCGCGCGGTGGTGAAGCTCGTCGCGTCGGGCGCCCTGGACCGGCACCCGAACCTCAACGTCCTGGTGTCCGAGGGCGGCGCGACCTGGGTGCCATTCATCGCCGACCGGATGGAGGAGGGCTATCGCCAGCACGCAATGGTGGTACGCCCCAAGCTCAAACGCAGCCCACGGGAGATCGTCTACTCGCAGGTGTACGCGTCGTTCCAGCACGACGCATCAGCGGTTACGACCGTGACCGCGATGGGTTTCAACAACGTGCTCTGGGGCAGCGACTACCCGCACATGGAGGGCACCTTCGGCCACACCCAGGCCACGTTGCATCAGCTGCTCGATGGCGTCGATCAGACGACCAGGGACCGCATCCTGTTCGGCAGTTTCGTCGAGCTGTTCCCCGACGCACCACCGCCTCCGCCACCCGGAACGAACGCTGCTTAAACCGGCTAGGTAACGTCAGGCCATGAGCACCGTGAGCAGCAGCCCCCATACGGTCGAGTTTTCTGGTGCCGATGGGATCACGCTGGTCGCCGACGAATGGAATCGCGGCGCGACCGATCGGCCGACGATCCTGATGTTGCATGGCGGCGGGCAGAACCGATTCTCCTGGAAGAACACCGGCCAAATACTGGCTGACGATGGGTTTCACGTCGTGGCACTGGACTCCCGGGGCCACGGTGACAGCGATCGCGCACCGGATGCCAACTATGACGTCGAGACATTGACCGCCGACGTCATGCACGTCCTTGATGCGATCGGCCGGCCGGTAGTGATCATCGGGGCGAGCATGGGTGGGTTGACCGGCATCCTCGCCGCCCATCGCGCAGGCCCCACGAGAGTGAGCCGACTGGTGCTCGTCGACGTGGTACCCCGATTCGAGAAGGGCGGCAGCGCCCGCATCCGCGATTTCATGATGAGCAACATCGACGGGTTCGAATCGCTGGACCAGGCCGCCGATGCCGTTGCCGCCTATCTGCCATACCGGAAAAAGCCGCGCAGCCCGGAAGGGCTGAAGAAGAACCTGCGCCTGCGCGACGGACGCTGGTTCTGGCACTGGGACCCCGCGTTCATGACCAAGCCCGGGGATGACCCCGAGCTGCGCACCGAGAAATTCGAGCAGGCGGCCAGGAGCCTGACAATCCCGGTCCTGTTGATCCGCGGAAAGCTATCCGACGTCGTCAGCCCCGAGGGCGTCAAGCATTTCCTGGCCACAGTGCCGCGCGCGGAGTTCGTCGAACTGTCCAACGCGGGACACACTGCGGCCGGCGACGACAACGACGCTTTCAGCGAAGCCGTGGTGGCCTTCGTCGAGCGCAGTTAGTTGGCCGGTTTCTCCGCGTGCCCGCCGAACTGCTTGCGCATCGCCGATAACGCTCTATCGGCGAAGTCAGCGAGGCGGCGTGAGGCGAAACGGGCATAGAGCGCCATAGTCAGAACCGGCGCGGGTACGCCCTCCTCAACCGCCGCAATCGCGGTCCACCGGCCCTCCCCGGAGTCGGAGACCCGCCCGGTGAATTCGGTCAGGTCGGGCGTTTCGCGCAACGCGATCGCGGTCAGATCCAGCAGCCACGAGCCAATGACGCTGCCCCGGCGCCATACCTCGGCGACCTCCGGGATGTCGATCTTGTACTGATAGAACTCGGGGTGCTCCATTGGTGCGGTTTCTGCGTCCCCCTGCTCTATGCGGGTACCGGCGTCGGCATTGCGCAGGATGTTGAGGCCCTCAGCGAGAGATGCCATCATGCCGTACTCGATGCCGTTGTGCACCATCTTGACGAAGTGGCCTGCTCCAGACGGCCCACAGTGTAAGTAACCCTGCTCTGACGGTGCGATCTCGCCGGTTCGGCCCGGGGTGCGCGCCGCCGCAGCCACCCCAGGTGCGACGGAGGCGAAGATCGGCTCGGCGTGGGCGAACGCATCGGAATCTCCGCCAATCATCAGGCAGTAGCCACGCTCCCGGCCCCACACGCCACCGCTTGTCCCGCAGTCCAGCAGGTGAATCCCGTTCTCGGACAACATCTTTGCGTGCTTGATGTCGTCACGGTAATAGGAGTTGCCGCCATCGATGACGATATCGCCTGGGTCGAGCGTTTTGGCCAGCTCTTCGATCACCGATGTGGTGATGTCGCCTGCGGGCACCATCACCCAGACGACTCGTGGGGTGGCCATCTTCTCGGCCAGCTCGGCGAGCGAGGTCACCCCCGTTGTCCGCTCCTCACTGGCCATCGCCTTGACCGCGTCGGAGTTGTGGTCGTACACGACGCATTCGTGTCCGTCTTTGGCTGCCCGGCGCGCGATGTTCGCGCCCATCCTGCCCAAGCCGATCATGCCTAGTTGCATTTGCTCCCGTCTCCTTCTTGTTCTGCCTGTGTGCTCCGAGGCATCCACGGCTCTCGCCAATGGTGGTGGCCGCGCACCAACGACTGCGCGGCCTCGGGCCCCCAGGACCCGCGCCCGTACTCCTGGACTTCACAGGGGTTGTCCAGCAGCGGCTGCACGATGCGCCACGTCTGTTCGATACTGTCTTCCCGGGCGAAAAGCTGATGATCTCCGGTCAATGCGGCCTGGAAGAGCAGTTCATAAGGCCCCTCCGGTTCACCGAGATCCTCTGCGAATGAGGAGTCCAGGTGAATGTCGTGCCACGAGTCGCCGACTCGGGCCGACAACTGCAGGCGCATCCCCGGCTCGGGATCGATGCGCAGCACAATCTGGTTGGGATCGGCCGGCCGGTGCTCCGGCAGGAAGGCCAACCTGGGCACCCGGTGCAGAAACAGCCGCACCTCGGTGACCCTCTCGGGCAGACCCTTGCCGGCGCGCAAAAAGATCGGCACCCCGGCCCAGCGCCAGTTGTCGATCTCGGTCTGCAGCGCAATGAAGGTCTCGGTCTGTGAATCCTTCTGCACGCCAGCGATATCCGTGTAGCCGCGGTACTGACCACGTACGCAGCGCTCGGGATCCAGCGTCGGCATGGCGCGCAACACCTCCGCCTTTTTGTCGTTCAGGTCGTCGGCACCGGGTCCGACCGGGGGCTCCATCGCGATCAGCGTGAGCACTTGCAGCAGATGGTTTTGCACGACGTCGCGCAACGTGCCGACCGCGTCGTAGAACTTGCCGCGGTCCTCCACCCCGAAGTTCTCGGCCATGGTGATGTGGAGCTCGGAAACGCTCTGGCGGTCCCACAATGCGGCCACTGCCTGGTTGGCGAACCGCAGGTACTCCAGCTCGACCACGGGCCGCTTGCCCAGGAAGTGATCGACCCGCATGATCTGGTCTTCATCGAGCACGGCGCGCAGCCTGGCGTTGAGGTCCCGCGCCGACGCCAGGTCGTGGCCGAACGGCTTTTCCACCGCCACCCGTGCCCGGTCCACCAACCCGGCTTTCGCCAGATTCTCGACAATCGGCGCGAACAGGAAAGGCGGCATCTCCAGGTAGTAGAGCGGACGGCGGGCCGATCGCATTCGCTTGGCCAGCTGCTCGTAGAGCGCGCTATCGGTGACGTCGCCGTGCAGGTACGACAACCTGCCCGCGAGCCGGTCGAACACCTCGTCGTCGATCTTCTCGCCGGACTCGTTGATGGCTCCCCGCGCCCGCTCGACCAACTTCTCGACAGACATATCGTCGCTGGCCACACCCAGGATGGGGCAATCCAGCAGCTTGCGAGCCTCGAGCCGGTACAACGCCCGGAACGTCATCTTGCGGGCCAGATCGCCGGTAATTCCAAAGATCACCAGCAGGTCTGAGGAACTACCACCGTCGTCGGCCAAGACCGAACCTCCCAAAAGTCAGCTAATCGGCTCACTTGAGATTCATTACCCGGGGGTGTCCGAACTCAACCCTAGACACTGCCGGTAGGCCCGACAAGCCGAAGCGATCGCGACCTTTGGCAGGATGCCTAACGTGGGTGATGCGCTGCATATCACGGTCTACGTGCTGGCCGGGGTTGCCGCCGTGGAAGCCGGCACACTCGTCGTGCTGTGGCTGCTGCTTGCCCGCAGTCGGCGGGAGCTCGACGAGCTGCGGCATCGGACCGACGCCCGCAATTGGCTGCTATCGGGCGGCCGCGAGGCAGTCAAGACGGTGTGGAACACCGCCAACCTGATGCGCAAGGAGGGCTTCGGCGCGGCAGTGCGCAGTTCGATTGAGGACCTCGCCGACTGGGCCGAGGTCGAGCGGCCCGACCTGGCCCGGGTCACCCCGGACGGCCGGGTGGTGATTTTGTTCTCCGACATCGAGGAGTCCACCGCCCTCAACGAACGCATCGGCGATCGCGCGTGGGTCAAGCTGATCAGTTCGCACGACAAGCTGGTTCGGGGACTCGTGCAACGGCGTTCCGGACATGTGGTCAAGAGTCAGGGTGACGGATTCATGATCGCCTTCCCCCGCGCCGAACAGGCGGTGCGGTGCGGCATCGATCTGCAGCACGCGCTACACAAGGAAGCAAAGCGTAAGCGACACGACGAGATTCGAGTTCGAATCGGCATTCACATGGGACGCTCGGTGCGACGTGGCGACGACCTGTTCGGGCGCAACGTGGCGATGGCGGCACGGGTCGCCGCCCAAGCCGTCGGTGGTCAGATCCTGGTGAGCGAACCGGTGCGCGACGCCCTGAGGCATTCCGACGACATCGCGTTCGACGAGGGCCACGAGGTCGAGCTGAAGGGCTTTTCCGGCAGCTATCGCTTATTCGCGGTTCAGACCGACCCCGACGCCGATTTGGATTGAAAACCCTACGGATTGGACTGGGCCAACCGCTGGTGCAGCCTGGCCCGGATCTCGTCAGCCGTGTAGGCCCGACGTTTCCGCTGATCGCGCACTACCAGCGCTCCGCCGGCGACGACGCCGGCGACACCGGCCAGGCCGATCCACTTCCAAACGCTGCGCATGTACACAGCGTATTCGCGCTGTGATTAACTTGTGTGCTCTTGAAACCCAAGTAACGGCATCGGTCCATGGATACCCTTCGCGACAAGGTCGCCGTCATCACCGGAGCGGCCAGCGGCATCGGCCGCGCCATCGCCCGAGCACTGGCTGACAGGGGCGCTCACATCGTGGCTGTCGACCTCGACAACGACGGTATCCAAGCCCTGGCCGGCGAGCTGCGCGACCAGGGAGCCACGGCACTGCCGCAGCGCGCCGACGTCTCGGATCCGCAGGCATTCGAAGGCATTCGGAACGCGGCGCTGCAGCGATTCGGCCGGGTCGATATCGTGGTCAACAACGTCGGTGTCCTGACGAACGGTCTGCCTCAGGACATTCCGATCGCCGAGTGGCAACGCATCCTCGACATCAATCTGATGTCGGTGGTGCGCAGCAACGCCGCTTTCCTGCCAATGCTGATCGATCAGGGCAGCGGACACCTGGTCAACACCGCCTCCTTCGCCGGACTTTTCACCTATTCCTATGATCGGCTGCCCTATGCGGCCACCAAGGCCGCTATCGTGCAGATCAGCGAAGGCCTGGCAATATACCTGCGGCCCAAGAACATTGGCGTCACCTTGCTGTGTCCGGGACCGGTGCTGACCAATATCGCCGCTGCCGTACCGACATTCGGAGGCGGAGCACCGCTACGGACACCCGGCGAACAGTTCGGGCTGCTCGACCCCGCACAAGTCGGCGAGCTGGTCGCTGATGCGATCCTGCGCAACCGATTCTTCGTGCCCACTCATCCCCAGGTCGTCGAGGAGTTGGGCCGCCGCGTCGAGAACTGGGACAGCTATATCGACTACCAGATCTCACGCGAACCCGAATGAAAGGAGCACACCGATGACTGACCCCCACACCAAGGGCTTGGATGTGTTCAAGGAGATGGTGCCGGGGCTGATCCCGGACAACGTCACCAGCCTGCGCGACGGAGGCTTCGCCGACGAACTCGGCGACCTGAGCATCGATCACGTCTTCGGCGCCTTGTGGACCCGCCCCGGCCTGGATCGCCGATCCCGCAGCCTGGCAACCCTCGGAGCTCTCATCGCCCTGCGGGCCGACCAGGAACTGAAGATCCACTTCCAGATCGCACTGCGCAACGGGCTGACCCTCGAAGAAATCGAAGAGGTCATCTACCACATGACCGGGTACGCGGGTTACCCCGCGGCGGCGACCGCACAAAAGCTCGCACGCGAGGTACTTCCGAGCCCATAATGACCACCACGATGACGAAACCCGAAGGGACCAGCGGGCTTACATGCTGACCCTGGACCAAGCGCTGGAAGAGACCCGCACCGGCGACCTCTGGCTGTTTCGCGGCCGCTCCCGGCCCGACCGCGCGATTCAAACGTTGACGAACGCCCCGGTGAATCACGTCGGCATGACGGTGGCCATCGACGACTTGCCGCCGCTGATCTGGCATGCCGAACTGGGCGACAAGCTCACCGATGTGTGGACAGGCACCAACCACCGCGGCGTGCAGCTCAACGATCTCCAGCAAGCAGTCGTGCAGTGGACCGGTCGCTACCACCAGCGATGCTGGTTGCGTCAGTTGACGCCTTACGCCACCCGCGAACAGGAGAACGAGCTGCTGCGCGTCATCGCGCGGATGGATGGCACCGCGTTCCCCACCACCGTGCGGCTGACCGGCCGGTGGTTCCGCGGCCGGCTACCGACCATCGACGATTGGGTGCGCGGAATCCCATTGGTGGACAGAAAGGTTCGCGAGCAGACGCAGCAACGCAGACAACAGAGCAAGATGAGTTTGGAGACGGCGTACTGCGCGGAGACGGTGGCGATCACCTACCAGGAAATGGGATTGCTCGTCACCGACAAGGACACGAACTGGTTCGATCCGGGCTCGTTCTGGAGCGGTGACACGCTTCCGCTGGCGCCGGGTTATCAGCTCGGCGACGAAATCGCGGTTACGGTCGGCGAAGTCGGCTAAGTCGTTCAGTCGACTGTCATCTCCCCCAGTTCCGACCATCCCGTCGCGTCGATCGCCTGATTGATGATCTTGGGCGTGCACTTGAGCGCCTGCGGCAGCTCCTGCATCGCGCGCTTGAAGTGATCGCTGTTGACGTGGACGCCGCCCGCGTCAGCGTCGCGGAAGGCCTCGACCAAGACGTACTCGGCCGGGTTGTCCAGGCTGCGCGACCACTCGAACCACAGATTGCCCTCCTCGGCGCGAGTCGCGGCGGTGAACGCGGCGACCAGTTCCGGCCAGCGGTCGGTCCACTCGGGTTTGGTTTCGAACTTGACGACGATGAAGATCATTGCCGCTCCCCGCCTCTGCTCAGAACTCTCATTGCGCCCGCTTGTGCTCGTCGATCCATGCGAGCAGCGCCAGGATACGTGCTGCCCGTGTCACCGTCACGGGCCATACGGCGGGAGTGACATACCGCGCCAGTGCAGTTTTTTGTTCGCGTTTAGCGACGCAGCAAAGTCCGCCTAGACATCTTCATTGACATCTAGGCGGACTTTAATTGGCGCTGTGCCAGTTGCCCATCGGGTAGTGATGTAGCGCACAAACCGTCGAGGGTCGGTTCTACTTCACTTTTCCCAGGCAGGTAAGGCGGGCGACGTGATCAATCTTGTGCATCGATCCGCCATATCGACACCGTGCAATCCGGTTATTTATCAATTCGGAATTCCAGGGTCGCCAGGCGGCGGCAAATCGGGAGCAGCCGGCGGCGGCGCCGGAGCCACAGCACCCACCAGAACGGGCGGCGCGTCCGGGGGTGGAGGCGGTGCATCCGGCGCCGCGGGCGGTGCATCCGAGGGTGGAGGCGGTGCATCCGGGGGCGGGGGCGGTGCGTCAGGGGGCGGAGGCAGAGCACCATCGCCCTCCGGCGGCGGCGGCAGGAACATGTGATGGGTGAAACCGGCCTGGTAGGCGCCCGGCCCACCGAGGCGCACTCCACCGCGCTCACCACTGGATACCGAGGTGCCATCCGGCAAAGTGACCGCAGTGTGGCCACCGTTCCACCCGATCACTACGGCGTTCGGGGCGGTTCCATATTGAAAGCCCCGCGCCAACAAAGCGCCTTCCTCATTTCCGGTGTTAAAACGACTCCCGAAAACCGGCCTGTCAGTTGCCGCATTGGCAACCCAGGAAGCAAGTCCTGAACAGTCGGTCCCGGCGGGAGAATCTCCAGCCAGAATATAGGGCGTCCCGGGAAGCTGGTTGATGAGCGACATCACAACGTAGCGAGAACAAACATGGGGAGGGACACTAGCAATGGATACTTAGCGAACCAAAATTTGTGGCGGGCATCACGGATAAGCTCGAGAATGGCTTGCACCGCATATTCGGCAAACTTATTAAACAAAAGTGTATTTATGGACACGAAATGGCAGCGCTGCGACGCCCGCTCGCGAGAGGACACCTCTGCTTCGACGGGAACCGGCCGTATCTCGTTGACTTCGTCGTTGCTCCGTGTCAAAACTCCACCACGTCGTCAGCTCAGTCGCGGCTGAATCTGGCGTTGTTCCCCTGTTCGCGATGGCAGGCCAACGCGAGCAGCCGGACGTCGCGGAAGGCATACTGTCGTCATTAATCTCACGGTCGCAGTCCTCATCGTGGTCGCCTTGTTTCTCGGTGCGGGTTCGCTGTCCGCGCACGGGCTGCTGGCCGCAGCGCTGCGCATCGGCGGGTTGCTCACCGCGCTTACGGGGCTCACGGTCGGGGTGCAAACCCATGGATGGGTGACGGGGCTCGACGCCGCCAGCGCTACGTGGCTGGCCGCACACAGATCCGCCAAGTTCGACCCAGCTGTCCGGCTGATCACCGACATTGGGAGCCCGGCCATAATCGCGGCCACGGGGCTGATTTGTGGGGCGCTGCTGGCATGGCGGGCTCGTTCGGTGATCCCGGGCGTCGTCGTGATCGGGACGGTCGCCGGTGCCGTGCTGGTTGAGACCGCCCTCAAAGCGGTGGTCGTGCAGCCCACGACCCCAAACTCGCTGATCTTTGAGCCGCATGCGGGCGCTCATTCGTTTCCGTCCGGGCACGTCACCGGGACAGCTGCGCTGCTTGGCATCATCGCTGTCTGCGTCGGAATAGGACGGAGCCTCACCAGGCGCGGTTTTCTGGGGGGGTTGGTGGTCGCCGCCGTGCTGGCTGTCGCCGTCACCCGGATGTACATCGGTGCGCACTGGCTCACCGACGTTATCGCTGGTGCGGTACTGGCCGCGCTGTTCGTGACTCTGGGCGCCACCGTGATCACTGCCTTTCGCGCCCGATCTGGCAAGGACGTGCCCCGAGGGCGCAGCGGTTCGGCGACCAATGCCGATGTTGCGTTCCCACAGCGCCAACAGGTCTCCCGCCGCGGCATCAGCTCCTAGACGTTGAACCGGAACTCCACCGCGTTGCCGCACGGCGTCAGGCTCGAACAATGCAACACGCAGATCGACGTACGCAGATCACAGTCGACCGCATTCAGCGCGAACTCGTCACGCCCAATCATTTTCTGAGCAACCGAAGCGTCGTGGCTGCGGCTTCGTCTCCGACCATGTCTGCGGTCGAACCGCCGCCGTACTTGTCACGGTAGGCGTCGTCCACGTCCTCCCGCAGTCCCGACGGGCCGAAACCAACGTCCTCGATGCGCACGTCGACTTCTACGCCAGGGACGCGCACACGTGCGCGTCGTGTGCTCAAAGCAAGGCCAAACCACCCGGTATCTCTGCGGTACCACGTGCGGACAAATACGTCGCCGACGACGTGGACTACCCAAATCGGCGTCCACGGCCGAAGTGTTCCGTCCGCACGGCGTACTGCAATTTCGAGTTCGCGGGCGGCATCGACCCGAGCAAGCTGCTCAGGTGTCCAGCTCATGATTCCGGAGCGTACACATCGAGCCCGTCATCGCCGGCTAACCCTTACTTCTGGTGACCAGACGTTGCTTGGAACCGGAACTCGACCACGTCGCCGTCGACCA
>DASXMA010000047.1:0-4936 GCA_036495965.1 Mycobacterium sp. | reverse complement strand
TCTCGCCAGCTGAATCCAGCCGGATCCGCGGGATCCTGCTGGTCGAGGCCGTCGAGCGCGGTGCCGCCTCGCAGCAGCTCAGGACGGAACGCCGGTGGGACCCGACGTGCCGGGGCCGCCAGAGTTTGTGACGGAGGCTCGGCCGCCCGGGGCGGCTGCTCGCGCGCGGGCGCATCGGGCCGGTGCGCGGTCGCGGCCCCGTGGTAGGGCTCCGGCACCGTAGCGGCCGTTGGGTCAGCGTCGGCACCCCGCGAAGGCGCGGATGGCGGATAGTCGGGCGGCCCTGCTGGGCCCGCGGGAGCGGCGGACTGTTGAACGACTCCGCGAACTGAAGCGCGGTTGCTCATACTCCCGGGTATAACCGCCACGGACTTGCGGTTAAACCACGAAAAAGTACCCGTCCAGCCGGACCGGGCGATTCCGTCGGCGAGTTCAGCCAATCGTCAAGTCGGTGCTACCGGATGTTTGCCGACCCCGTCGGCTTACCCGAAGAAAGCGGCGGCATCGTCGTAGCGGCTTTCGGGCACCAGCTTGAGTTGGCGCACCGCATCCGCCAGCGGCACCCGCCCGATGTCCTGGCCGCGGAGCGACACCATCTGGCCGTATTCACCGGCGTGCGCGGCGTCGGCGGCGTTGACCCCGAACCGGGTGGCCAGCACCCGGTCGTGGGCCGTCGGGGTACCGCCCCGCTGGACGTGGCCCAGCACGGTCACCCGGACTTCCTTGTTGATGCGCTTCTCTACTTCGGCGCCCAGCTGGGCGGCCACGCCGGTAAAGCGCTCATGGCCGAACTCGTCAATTCCGCCTTCGCGCAACGCAATCGAGCCAGGGATGGGCTTGGCGCCCTCGGCGACCACACAGATGAAATGCGAATCCCCCCGCTGGAAGCGCCTTTTGACGAGCCGGCACACCTCCTCGACATCGAAGGGCTGCTCGGGGATCAGCGTCATGTGCGCGCCGGAAGCCAGTCCGGCGTTCAGCGCGATCCACCCAGCATGCCTGCCCATCACCTCCACCAGCATCACGCGCTGGTGAGATTCGGCGGTGCTGTGCAACCGGTCGATGGCGTCGGTGGCCACCGTCAACGCCGTGTCATGGCCGAAAGTCACATCGGTGCAATCGATGTCGTTGTCGATGGTCTTCGGCACACCGACGACCGGCACGTTCTCCTCGGACAGCCAGTGCGCAGCCGTCAGGGTGCCTTCGCCGCCGATGGGGATCAGCACGTCGATGCCGTTGTCGTCCAGGGTCTGCATGATCTGGTTCAGCCCGGCCCGCAATTTGTCGGGGTGCACCCGAGCGGTGCCCAGCATCGTTCCGCCCTTGGCAAGCAGCCGGTCGTTGCGGTCGTCGTTGGCCAGCTGCATGCGCCGGTTCTCCAGCAACCCGCGCCACCCGTCCTGGAATCCGACCACCGACGAGCCGTATCGCGAGTAGCAGGTGCGCACCACCGCCCGGATAACGGCGTTGAGCCCGGGACAGTCGCCGCCCCCGGTGAGAATTCCGATCCGCATGCCTTTATCTTGCCCTGCCCGCGGCGGGCGTGGCGGCGGGATCTCAGATGGCCGAGGGCACGGGTCCGCGCGCGGCCTCGTAGGCTGCGCCCACTCGATACAGCCGATCGTCTGCCAATGCGGGCGCCATGATCTGCAGTCCTACCGGCAGGTCGTCATCCGGGGACAGTCCTGACGGCACCGACATGCCGCAATGGCCGGCCAGGTTCAGCGGCAGCGTGCACAGGTCGAACAGGTACATCGCCAACGGATCGTCGACCTTTTCGCCCAGGCCGAACGCGGTGGTCGGTGTGGCCGGCGACACCAGAACGTCGACGGACCGGTAGGCCTCGTCGAGGTCGCGGGCGATCAACGTGCGCACCTTCTGCGCCTGGTTGTAGTAGGCGTCGTAGTAGCCCGCCGAGAGCGCGTAGGTGCCAATCATGATGCGCCGCTTGACCTCCGGACCGAAACCGGCAGCCCGGGTCAGCGCCATCACTTCCTCGGCGCTGTGGCTGCCGTCGTCACCGACCCGCAGCCCATACCTCATCGCGTCGAAGCGTGCCAGGTTGCTCGACACCTCCGACGGCAGGATCAAGTAGTAGGCGGCCAACGCGTAATCGAAGTGCGCGCAGTCGACTTCGCTCACCTCGGCGCCCAGTGCGGTCAGCTGCTCGACCGCGGCCTGAAACGACGACAGCACGCCCGGCTGGTAGCCCTCGCCGCGCAGCTGCTTGACCACCCCGATGCGCATACCGCGCAAATCACCGGCCGCACCGGCTTTGGCGGCACCCACCACATCGGGCACCTCGGCCTCGACGGATGTCGAGTCGCGGGTGTCGTGTCCGGCGATCACCTGGTGCAGCAAGGCGGTGTCGAGCACGGTGCGCGCACACGGGCCGCCCTGATCGAGCGACGACGCGCAGGCCACCAGCCCGTAGCGGGACACCGTGCCGTAGGTGGGTTTGACACCGACGGTCGCGGTCAGCGCGGCCGGCTGCCGGATGGAGCCCCCGGTGTCGGATCCGATGGCCAACGGCGCCTGGAACGCCGCCAGCGCCGCCGCGCTGCCGCCGCCGGAGCCCCCGGGGACGCGGTCGACGTTCCAGGGATTCCGCGTCGGACCGTAGGCGGAGTTCTCGGTCGAAGAGCCCATCGCGAACTCGTCCATGTTGGTCTTGCCCAGGATCGGGATGCCGGCGGCGCGCAACCGGGCGGTGACGGTGGCGTCATACGGCGAGCGCCAACCCTCGAGGATCTTGGACCCGCAGGTCGTCGGCATGTCAGTGGTGGTGAACACGTCCTTGAGCGCCAGCGGCACCCCGGCCAGCGCCGACGGCGGCTGCTCGCCTGCTGCCAGTGCCTTGTCGACGGCGGCCGCGGCCGACAGTGCCTCATCGGCCGCCACGTGCAAAAACGCGCGGTACCGGTCGTCGGTTGCCTCGATCTGGTCCAGGCACGCCTGGGTGATCTCGACCGACGACAGCTCCTTGGCGGCGATCTTGGCGGCCAGCGTCGCGGCGTCGGATCGGATGAGCTCCGTCACTGGGCCTCTCCCAGGATCTGGGGGACGGCGAAGCGGCCGTCAACGACTTCGGGCGCCTCGGCCAGCGCCTCCCGCTGCGTCAGGCACGGCGTCGTCTCGTCCGAGCGGGTGACATCGACGTCTTTAAAGACGTCACTGAGCGGGTTGTCGGTCGGTTCGACGCCGGTGACATCGACCGCCTGTATCTGGCTGACGTGGGTCAGGATGGCGTCGAGTTGACCGGCGAAGCTGTCCAGCTCGGCAGCGGTCAACGCCAGCCGGGCCAACTTGGCCAGGTGGGCCACCTCGTCGCGGGAGATCTGGGACACGAGCGAAAAGCCTACCTAGGGGGCGGACGTGAAGCTGGCTTCCCACTGGCCGACGAGCGTGAAGCTGGCTTCACACCCGGTCGCGAGCGTGACCCGGAGCCCTGCCCGGCGGAAATGCCGTGCGCGCGCCGCTGTGCAACAGTGGGCGCGTGCCGTCGTATCTGTTGCGCATCGAGCTGCTCGACCGCCCGGGCAGCCTGGGCTCGCTGGCTGTCGCGCTCGGTTCGGTGGGCGCCGACATCCTGTCGCTCGACGTAGTGGAGCGCAGCTCGGGATATGCGATCGACGACCTGGTCATCGATCTGCCCCCGGGGGCGATGCCCGACACGTTGATCACCGCCGCCGAGTCACTGCACGGTGTCCGGGTGGACAGCGTCCGTCCACACACCGGCCTGCTGGAGGCGCACCGCGAGCTGGAGCTTCTCGATCACGTCGCCGCGGCCGGCGACAGCGCATCTAGGCTGCAGGTTCTGGTCGATGGGACGCCCAAGGTGCTGCGCGTGAGCTGGTGCACAGTGTTGCGCAGCTCCGGGACCGAGCTGCAGCGCCTCGCCGCCAGCCCGGGCGCTCCGGAAACCAAGGCGGATTCGGCGCCGTGGCTGCCGATCGAGCGCGCCGCGATGCTGGACGGGACCGCCGACTGGGTGCCGCAGGCATGGCGCGATATGGACATCACGATGGTCGCGGCGCCGTTGGGCGACCCGCATACCGCGGTGGTGCTGGGCCGCCCGGGCCCGGAATTCCGGCCCTCGGAGGTGGCCCGGCTGGGTTACCTGGCCGGAATCGTTGCCACCATGTTGCGCTGACCCGCCGCGTTATCGCCCGAATTATCGAGGCTCAGAGACTACCCACCCGAGAAAGTGGCGTTCTTGCGGCGCACAGGCGACCTTTCAGGGTTGCGATCCTGAGCAGCTGAATGGTTAGGTTCGTGGCCCCTAGCATGGGGAGGATCCCGATATACGTTCGCAGGGAGGGTGTGCGTCCATGTAGCTGTTCAATGCTGCCGAACACATAGAAACATCCGATGGTGAAAATGGCGGCGGGGATGGAGTACGCCATTAAGGATCTACGCTCAGCAATGATTTGCGTCGCATAATCTATCTCGTCGGTCGACATGGGTTCGCCTTTGCGCAACTTACTTAAGACTTTCCTGACGCTGCCGACTTTTTCGCTCAGCGGGGTGGGTGCGCGACTCAGAAGCCGTTGTACGAAAGCGCAGGCAACAGCGCCGAACACCAATTCGGCCACGAAGGCCAGTGTCGTCAGATAACCAAATACGCCCGAATTCATTGGTTCACTCCTTTACACCGTCGTCGCCTCTTTGAATCACACCCTGACCCGCTTTCCGAACCTCGCTTCGGCGATGGGACTGAGTCGCTGTGTCTGACCGGACAGTCGCTCGCCAACCGCTGCGCTCAGCGTCGTTGTGGGCCTCCGACGGTGGCGGGGATGTGGGCCCGTCGCCGTCTTCCCACAGCAGCAGTTGGCGCACCGCGGGTCGGGGTCCGTAGGGTCGCAGCATCTGGCTGGCGGGGCGGGGGCGCACCCGTTGGGGCCACCAGAACCAGCGCCCGAGAAGCGTTGCGACG
>DASXMA010000046.1:0-12896 GCA_036495965.1 Mycobacterium sp. | reverse complement strand
TACCAGCTGCGGCAGCCGGTCACCCAGACGGTCTTTTTGGCGGCTTCCACGCGGTCGGCTTCGAAGCGAGCGGTGGCCGCCCGGCTCGCGCTGACCTGGCGGCACTGCCCCTCGCGCAGCAGCTCGATGAGCTGCATGACGTAGTCCAACTGGGCTTCAGCCACGTCGATCAACGAGAAGTTGCCCACCGGTCCGTTGGGTCCGTTGAGCAGGAACAGGTTGGGAAAATCGGGGATCGACACCGACAAGTACGCGAACGGCCGCTTGCCCCACAACTCGTCCAGTCGCACGCCGTCGCGGCCGATCACTTCCATCGGGCGCAGGAAGCGGTCGACCCGGAAACCGGTCGCGAGCACCAGCACGTCGAGCCGGTGCAACTCGTCGTCGACGGTGCGCACCCCGCTGGCCTCGACCCGTTCGATGCGCTCGGTGACCAGGTGAGCGTTGGGCCGCTGGATGGCGTCATAGAAGTTCGGCGAGATGGTCAACCGCTTGCATCCGGCGCGATAGTCGGGCCGCAACTTCTCCCGCAGTTCGGGGTCGGTGACACTGTCTCCGAGGTTGGCGCGGGCGGTCTTTTGCAGCGCCCACAGCGCGGGCGAGTCGGCGTCGACCACCGCGTTGGCGAAGCTCTGCACGAAGCCGGTGTTCAGTTCCGCGCGCAACTTCGTCAATACGGCCGGATCCGCCCGATAGCGGGCGCGGTCGCCGTCGTCGGTGGCCGGATTGTCCACCGGCAGGATCCACTGCGGGGTGCGCTGGAACAACCGGAGCTCGCCGACAACACCGGCCAGCGCGCCAGTGATCTGCACCGCCGACGAGCCGGTGCCGATCACGCCCAGCCGGGAACCTTCCAGCAGCACGTCATGGTCCCAGCGCGCGCTGTGAAACACGGCGCCGGCGAAGTCGTCGACCCCCTCGATGTCTGGGTAGCGCGGGTGATGCAACACACCGGTGGCGGCGATGACGACGTCAGCCTCGTCGCGCTCACCGGTGGATGTCTCGATGCGCCAACGGTTCCCGTCGTGTTCGAGGCGCCGCACCTCGTTGCCGTAGCGGATCAATGCGTCGACGCCGTAGCGGGTGGCAACGCTCTCGAAGTACGCGAGGATCTCCGGCCCGGGCGCGAACGCATGGCTCCACTCCGGGTTCGGGGCGAAGGTGTAGGTGTACAGGTGTGCCGGCACGTCGCAGGCGATGCCGGGGTAGGTGTTCTCGCGCCAGGTGCCACCTAGGCGGTCGGCCTTCTCATACACCGTGACGTCGGTGAAACCGACCTCGCGCAGCTTGATGGCGCTGAGCACCCCGGCCATTCCGGCACCGATGACGACGAAACGCATGTCAACTCTTGCGGGGTCGCAGCCCGTTGAGGACCAACGTGACAACGAAATCGGCAACCTCGGCTGCGCTCACGCCGTCGTCGGTGGATAGCCGTCGGTGCGCCAGCTGGCCGATCAGCGCCGCGAGGGTGTAGGCCACCATTCGGGGCGGCGCGGCCACCATCTCGCCACGTTGTTGAGCGACCACGATGACGCTTTCGATGTCGTCGATGAACCGCTCGTAGATGCCGCCGAGGTGTTTTTCGAACCGGTCACCCAGTGCGTAGGCGTCGCGGAAAAGCAGCTTGACGGTGGCCTTGTCGGATTCGAAGAACTCGAACGTCGCCTGCACTGCGGTGCGGAACGGCGCCTCGCCGTCGACATTCTGGCGCGCACCGACGGCACCCGCGATATGGCTGCGCAGGGCACCCCCCTCGACCGCCATCAACGCGTGGAACAGCTCGTCCTTCGAGTCGAAGTACCAATAGATCGAGCCGTAGGCGAGGCCGGCCCGCTTGGCGATGTCGGCGATGGTCGTGTCGTGAAAACCCTTGCGCGCGAACACCTCTTTGGCCGCCGCCATGATCTCGTCGCGCCGCTGCGACTTGTCCTCGGCACTGACCGCGCGACGCCGGCGGGTCGTGCTGCTCACTTATCAACCAGCTTTTCGAGCCGCGCGATGGTGTCGATGAACTCCTCGACCATGTCGAGCACCACCGAACGCGTGGGGCGCACCCGGTCGAGTGAACCGACCACCTGCCCGACGAAGTAGGTGGCCAGCTCGCGCGCCCTGGCGCCCTGGTGGCCGGCGGCCTGGTTGATGCGCACCTGCGATTCCGTGATCAGCGCGGTCTGCAGCGGCATACCAAGGGGGTCGGGACTGTCGGGCCGGTCCCACTCATCGGTCCAGGCGGTGCGCAGCATTCGCGCCGGCTTGCCGGTCATCGACCGCGATCGCACGGTGTCCGAAGAGCTGGCGGCCAGGAACTTTTCTTTGACGACCGGGGCCGTCTCGGCTTCCTCGGTGGTCAACCACACCGATCCGCACCACACACCCTCGGCACCCAACGCCAGGGCCGCGGCAATCTGGCGGCCCCGGGCGATCCCGCCGGCGGCGAGAACGGGAAGTGGATCCACGGCATCTACTACTTCGGGAACCAAGACCATGGTCGCCACCTCACCGGTGTGGCCGCCGGCCTCGGTGCCCTGCGCGACGATCAGGTCCACACCCGCGGCAGCATGCCGCCGCGCATGTTGTGTGGTGCCCGCGAGCGCGGCTACCAGCACGTCGTGGTCGTGGGCACGCTGGACGAGGTCGGCCGGGGGCGGCCCGAGCGCGCTGGCGATAAGCCGAATGTCGTGGGAGAAGGCCACTTCGAGCAGCGGCTCGTAACCCTTGGGCGAGATGTTGAGCCCGCCGGCGGGAGACGTACGCGGTGGCTCGGTGGGCGCCGGGATGCCATACCGGGCCATTAAGTCGTCGACGAATGCGCGGTGCTCCTCGGGCAGCAGCTCCCGAGCCTGCTTCGCGTCGATCCCGCCTTGCTCGGCGCCGACGTACTTGGGTGGCAACAGCAAGTCGACCCCGTAGGGCTTGCCCCCGGTCTGTTTCTCGATCCAGGTCAACTCGTTCTGCAGCCGTTGCGGACTGTGCGCGACCGCCCCGAGGATTCCGAATCCGCCGGCGTTGGTCACCGCCGCTACGACATCGCGGCAGTGGCTGAAGGCACAGATCGGGAACTCAACGCCGAGCAGCTCGGCGGCTCTGGTTCGCATTGCACGACGCTAAATATTACTGATTGATATGTCAATCGATTACGGCAATCTGCGATCCATGGCCGAGCCGGGGCCCGCACCCCTGTCCTCTGAAGAGCAGCGCGAACAACCCAAGGCGCCAACGTCCACGGCACGTCGTCGCGCACGCCGTGCAGACCTACCGGATCGTCTGAGCCCCAGGCGGCCGGCCATCCGGCGGCCAGCTGGACACACCCTCTTCCAGCGGGATCTGGAGACTCTGCAGAATCGATGAGACCATCCGCCAAGCACCGATGGCGGTGACGAGTTCGATGAGAACTGCTTTGTCGCTGCCCAATTCGCGTTCGCAGGCCGACCAGCTCTTAGCGCTTACCGCGCCGTCGCGCACCACGTCGTCGGTAGCGGCCAGTACCGCCCGCTCGGTGGGCCCGAACCCGTCGTGTTCCTGCCAGTCGCGCACACCGAGCAGGTCGTCCGCCGTCACACCGAGTCCAGTGGCGACGCGCCAGTGCTGCGTCCACTCGTAGTCGCATGCGGTGAGCCAGCCGATCCGCATGATCACCAGCTCGCGCAACCGTGAGTCGAGGGCACCATGCCACAGCATGGTGGCAAGCAGGTCATTGACGGCGCGCGCCAGTTGCGGATGATTCAGCAACACCTGAAAGATGGACAGTTCGGCCATGTAGTTGGGCACGGCTGCCTCGTCGGCGGCGGCTTTGGCCTCGCCGAGCGGCAGTCCGGGCACGCGGGCTGTGGTCATGGGTGAGCACTCCATGTACTGGCGGGACACCGTCGCATTCACCGGCCATGGTAGCCAGCAATTCCTCGGCGTCTTCGAGGCGCACGCAGCGGCGAGGCAAACTTTCGACCGGATAGCGACCGGACGTCAACAGATCAAGTGCTGCGTGGGGGCTGTGAAATCTACGCCGAGAGCACCGATCACGCGCAGCTCCTCGAATACCACCTGGTCGGGCGAAAACCCCGGAACGCCACAGCCGAACCCCCGGGCGCCGGCGACAACGACGGTCCCGGCGGAACGGTCCAGCGCGATCGCGTGCGCGAAAGCCGCTGGTGCCCTCGCGGTTACGTCCACGACCACGTTCGCCACCGTGCCGGCCGGTTTGCTCAACGCGGCGACCGGATCACCGACGCCAGCGCCAACCGATCGGCGTCCCGCTGGTCGGGAGCCAGATATTGGCACTCGGCGTAGCCGCCCCACAGCCCGGGCTCGCGGTCGACCGGGATGAAGCCATACATGTCGGCGAGGCCTGCCGTATGCAGCCGCGGTACTCGCCGCGCAGCCAGCGACCCGCACCAGCGCATCGTCGCCGCCGACCGTCGGCAGCGCGAGCTCCCGGACGACCAAGTGGCGTGGCGCCTCCAAGACCAACGCCCGCACCGTCGCGCCGCGTCATACCGGCACACTACGAAGCTGCTGACTGAAGGGTCAATCGCAAAGCCGCCCGGTCGATTGCGAGCTCAGGCGAGGCGGCGAGTCTCTGGGGTGCGCCACCAACACCACATCCCAAGCGACGTCTCAAGCTACTAGCCCACCACTTTCGGGCGTCGGCTCGGCTCGGTTCGTTGTCGGGATTGTCACATTGGCTGCTGAACCTGCAACCATTCGCGCACATCGTCCGGGCGGGCGACGGTACTGTCAGCCCTGGGCCGCTGTTGTGGCTGCTGGCAAGTGATGCTGTGCTGGAGTGGCTGCTTCCCGGCGCCGCGATGCGCACTATTAGCGTGCGGTACGGACGGAGGGTAGGGAGCATCCTTGAAAGCCACTGCTAAAATGTTGGCATCCGGCCTCATTGAGCCTGCTCTGTTCGGCTTGCTGCTGTTCTTGCCAGCTGGCACGTTCGACTACTGGCAAGCATGGGTCTTTCTGGTGGTGTTTGCCCTTTCGACGTGGATCCCCAGTATCTACTTGTGGCGTACGAATCCCGTTGCGCTACAGCGGCGAATGCGTGGGGGGCCGACAGCAGAGACCCGGATAACGCAGAAGGTCGTTATTGCCGGCTGGTACTTGACGCTGGCAGCAATATTCGTGGTCAGCTCCCTTGACAGACGCTTCGGCTCGTCGCCGGTGCCAACGGGGATCTGCTTGGTTGGTGATGTTCTAGTAGCCGTTGGAGCCGGTGTGGTGATGCTAACGGTCATTCAGAACAGCCACGCGGCCGCGACCGTCCGTGTGGAGGCAGGCCAGGAGGTCGTCTCCACCGGTATGTATGGGCTCGTGCGCCACCCCATGTACACCGGCAATGTGATCGTGATGGTAGGCATACCGCTCGCGCTCGGCTCCTATTGGGGACTCGTCTTCGTCCTACCTGGCCTGGTCGTGCTCGCTTTGCGCATCCGCGACGAGGAGAAGCTGCTACAGGAAGAGTTGTACGGATACCGCGAGTACACGCAGAAGGTTCGCTATCGCCTGCTGCCATACATGTGGTAACAGCTGCACGACCTGCACCTGAACTGCCCGACTTTCGGCTCGCGCCAACGCCAGTCAGATCGGGGTGCGGCCGGGCCCCGTTGGCGGTCATGCCGGCGTGTACGGGCGCGATCCCACTCCGACGAACGCCAAATATCACAGGGCTTTCGCTCCGACTTCGATGCCGGCGGCGTGGTCTTACAGATCGCGGGCCGGACTTAAGCCGGGAACTTCTACCACCGAGCTGGGATGCCTGTCCAACTGCTGGCTCAAGCTTCTAACGGATGGCGCCTCGAATAGGGTGCGCACCACAAGGCAGCGATCAAGAGCGGTGTTGATCGCGGCGATCGCCCGCATCGCCGACAGCGAATCCCCACCCAGGTCGAAAAACGACTCATCGACACCGACACGGTCTACCCCCAGCACCTGGGCGTAGATGTCGGCCAGGATCTCCTCGACCACGGTCGCCGGGGCGCGATAACCATCACCGGTGTCGGGGATTTCAGGTGCCGACGCCGGCGTAGCCGCCGGCTGGGTCAACACTGCCCGGTTGGCTTGCCTCGCCAGCGGGGCCTGCTCAGGCTCATCGGGTAGATCCGTCCGCGACAACCGCTGTGTGGGGTCGGCTGTCATGTCCATCAACACCCGCATGAACCGGTCCATCAGTGCTTCGACGCCGACCACGTCGAAAACATCCGTGCGGAATTGGACGCGAAGGACCAGTTCGCGGCCTGGCGCGGCTTGAATCGTGAGCGGGTAGTGGTAGTAGTCGCGGGCTGCGAACTCGGTGATGGCCAACTCGCCGGCACTCGACAACGCGGCGGTGTCGACGGGGTAGTTTTCGAACACGAAAACGGTGTCGAACAATTGGTCCAGACCAGTGATGCGGTGAATGTCGGTGAGCGCCAAGTGATCGTGCTCGAGCGTGTCGTTGTGGGCACTTTGCAGCTGCTCGAGCAACTCGACGATGGTGGTTGTCGGCGCGGTGCGCACCCGGACCGGCACTGTGTTGATCAACAACCCCACCATCGAATCGGCACCGGGCACCTCGTCCGGCCTACCCGAGACCACGGCGCCGAAGGCGACATCGTGCTGACCGGTCAGCCACATCAGCAGCTGAGCCCAGGCGCCCTGCAGCACGGTGCTGACCGTGGTGTGGTGTGTGCGCGCCAACTCGCCAACGGCGCGGGTGGTCTCCGCAGGCACCCGGAACGACTTAACGCCTCGCTCCCCTAGCCCTAGCCGATTAGGTGGACCCACCAAGGTGGGGGTTTCAAAGCCGGCCAATACCTCGCTCCAGGCGGCGCGGGCGGCATCGCGATCCCGACCGGCCAGCCAGGTAACGAACTTACGATATGAGACCGCCGCGGGCAGCCGATGCCCGTAATAACTGGCGAAGATTTCCCCAAGCAAGATCTGCAGCGACCAGCCATCCATCAGGATGTGGTGATTGGTGAGCACAACCCGGTACCGATCTGGTGCGGTGCGGATCAGCGCCACCCGGAAAGCCGGCGGCTCGACGAGGTCGCAGACCGCGGCGCGTTCGGCGGCGCACAGCCGCTGGATCTGCTCATCGACGTCGGCGCCACTGGCGTCCAGCTCGACATACCGCCACCCCACCACCGGATCGGCTGGGATGATCTGCACTGGCTCGTCGAACTGTTGGCAGAATCGAGCCGCCAGGTTGGGATGCCGGTTCACCACCGCCCGCACCGCAGCACGCAGCCGGCGCTGGTCGAGCGGGCCGCTCAACGTGATACCCAGCTGCACCGCATAGACGTCGTCGCCTGATCCCTGGGCGGCGCTGGCGTGAAACAGCAGCCCTTGCTGTAGCGGGGTCAGCGGCAGCACGTCGGCGATCCGGTATTGCGTCTGCAGCTCGTCGATCTGCTGCTGGCTAAGACGTGCAGGCTCGATATCAGAGGGTGTCAACCCTGCACCGCCGCGGCGCACGTGGGCGCAGATACCGGTCAGGGCATCAAACCACAACTGGCTAAGCCGGCTGACCTGCGCGCGATCCAGTGCCGAGGGCGCCCAGGTCCAGTTGGCGTACAGGTGCGGGCCGGCGTCGGTGTCCACGGTGCTGGCGTTGAGCTCCACGGTGTGCGCCAACGCCATGGGCACCGCCACGGCCGCCACGGTCAACGGCAAGCCGTCCTCGCTGATCCGCCACAGATCATCGGATAGCTGGGCCGCCGCGCCGCCCAGCCGCCCCAAATAGTTAAACCCGATCGACGGGTCAGACCCGGCCAGGTCAACATCGGTGTTTAAATACCGCAGCACACCGTAGCTCAAGGGGTCCGGAAGAGCGCGAAGCTGTTCTTTCGCGTCTTTGATCACCGTCCCAAGTGTGGCCTCGCCGGCCAGCACCTGGTGCCAAGACAGCCCACCCACGGCCAGCGACACGGGGTATATGGTCGTGAACCACCCCACGGTGCGTGAGAGGTCCACACCGGCGGCCAGTTCTTCGTGACGCCCGTGGCCCTCGACGTCGATGCCGATCGGCGCGCCGTCGGTGCCCAAAAACTCCGCCACCGCCAACCCGAACGCGATCAACAAGATGTCTTGCACCCCGGCATGAAACGCCGCCGGCACCTGACCAAGCAGCATGGTGGTGGTGTCGACATCAAGCTGCACCGACAACAGCCCTGCGGTGGCAATCGTGTCCATCGCGGGCTGCACCGCCGGCAGCGTGGCGGGGGCAGCCGCCACCTGCCTCCAGGCACCGGCCAGTTCCACGACTTCTGGGCGGCGCGCGTACTCAGCCAGCAGCGAAGCCCACCTGGCAAACGACGTCCCACCCACCGGCAACGCCACCGGCTGCGCGCTGCGATGCTGCGCCCAGGCGATGTTGAGGTCCTCCAGCAAAATCCGCCAGGACACCCCGTCAACGGCCAAATGGTGAATGATCACCAACAACTGGCCGGTGGAGCCCGCCCACACGGCGCTCAGCATTACCCCGGCGCCGGGGTTCAACCGCGACCGCGCCCGCACCAGCGCCTCTTCGGAAAGCACGTCCACCGACTGCAGGCACGCGCCGGCATCCACCGAACCCCCCTGGGGCACCTGTAACGACCAACCACCGGCACCATCGTCTTCGACACGCGCCCGCAGCATGGCATGCCGATCCAGCAATGCCTGCAGCACCACCACCACGTCGGCCTCGCTGACCCCCACCGGCGCCTGCACCACCATGGTCTGGTTGAACTGATCAACCGCGCCATCCATGCTGTGCAGCCAGCGCATGACCGGGGTGGTCAATACCGGCCCAACACCCTCATCGACCGGGCTGTCCGCGCCGTCGGCCACACCGGCCACCCGGGCCAGCCGGGCGACGGTCTGCTCCACAAAAATGTCGCGCGGCCGACACAGCACACCGGCTGCACGGGCCCGCGCCACCACCTGCATCGACAAAATGCTGTCCCCACCCAGCTCGAAAAACGAGTCATCGACCCCGACCCGTTCCAGCCGAAGGATCTGCGCATAGATGCCAGCCAGGATCTCCTCGACGGCGTTGGTCGGAGCGCGGTAACCACCGCCATCCTGGTATTCGGGCGCCGGCAGTGCGCGGGTGTCGAGTTTGCCGTTGGGGGTTAGCGGTAGGGCGTCGACCACGACCACCGCGGCCGGAACCATATAGGCCGGCAGCCGCTCGGCCAGTGCTGTGCGCATCCCAGCCGACTGTGCGGTCCCGGTGACATAACCCACCAGGCGCTTGTCACCGGGGCGGTCCTCGCGAGCGATCACCACCGCCTGCTGCACCCCGTCTAGCCCGGCCAACGCTCCCTGGACCTCACCGAGCTCGATGCGATAACCGCGGATCTTGACCTGCTCATCAGCGCGCCCCAGATACCGCAACTGGCCATCGGTGCCCCAAGACACCAGGTACCCGGTGCGATACATACGTGTTCCGGGCGCTCCCGCACCGCCGAACGGACACGCCACAAACCGCGATCCGGTCAACCCCGCCCGACCCACATACCCATACGCCAGCCCGGCGCCAGCCACGTACAACTCACCGACCACACCGGCGGGCACCGGCCACAACCAGCCGTCGAGCACAAAAAAGCCCAGATGGGCCAACGGCACCCCAATCGGGCTGGCCTTTAGGTCAACATCTGCGTCGACAATCTCCCTGAACGAGGCATGCACCGTCGTCTCGGTGATGCCATACATGTTGATCAGCCGCGCCAATCCAGGGTGATTGTCCAGCCACGTCCCAAGACGCTGGGGTTCCAGGGCTTCACCACCGAACACCACCGTCGCGAGCTTGAGCTGATCTCCCAGCTCCGGTGCTAGCGCATCGGCGGTTTGCAGCGCATAAAACGCCGATGGAGTCTGGCTTAACACGGTGACCTGTTCGCGAACCAGCAACGCGTGCAGGTCTTCCGGCGAGCGGACCACGGACTCGGGCACCACCACCAGCCGTCCGCCGTAAAGCAGCGCACCCCAGATCTCCCACACCGAGTAGTCGAAGGCCAAGGAATGACACTGCGTCCACACCTGTCCCGACAGCTCCAGGTCGGAGTCCAATGACTCCAGCAACTGGGTCACGTTGCGGTGACTGACGGCCACGCCTTTGGGGACACCGGTAGTGCCCGAGGTGTAGATCAGGTACGCGATGTCATCGGGGGCCGGCGCCGGCAATGCGGTGCTGGGTTGGGTGTCAATGCGGGGGTCGTTGACATCGATGACGGGCAGCTCGTGCCTCGCTAGCCGCCCGGCTAGCCCGATGGTGGTGAGCGCGGCGACCGGCGCAGCATCGGCAAGCATGAACTCGGCCCGGGCCGCCGGCAGCGCCGCATCTATCGGCAGATACGCCGCCCCGGTTTTGAGCACCCCCAGGATGGCCACGATCGCCTCGGCCGACCTGGAGAACAGCAGCGCCACACGCTGCCCCGGGCCGACCCCCTGGTCAGCCAAAAGGTACGCCAGCCGATTCGCCGCCTCATCGAGCTCCCGGTAAGTCATAGAGCGGCCCTCAAAGGTCAGCGCCACCGCCTCCGGGGCGCGGGCCACCTGTGCGGCAAACAGCGCTGGAATCGACACCGACGTGGGCGCCGGCTGGTCCAACACCGCCCGGTTACCGATCTCGTCGAGGTGGGCGTGCTCAGCCTCATCGAGCAGGTCGAAGGACGACAACGGCCGTCCCGGATCGGCGGTCATCGCCATCAACACCCGCCGCAACCGCTCGATCAACGCCTCGATGCTGCCCGCGTCGAACACGTCGGTGCGAAATTCCACCGTCCCGCCGATCCCGGCTGGCTCACCGGCGTCAGTCCAGCGTTCAGCCAGCGAAAACGTCACGTCCAGGCGGGCGGTGCGGGTGTCCGCCTGCACCGGCGTGATCTGCAGGTCACCCAAGGCCAGCCCGGCGGCCGGATCACCGCCGAAGTTCTGCCAGGCCAACATCACCTGGACTAGCGGGTGATACGTCAAAGACCTGGTGGGGTTGAGCCGCTCCACCAGCACCTCAAAGGGCACATCTTGGTGCTCATAGGCGGCCAGACTGCGCTGACGCACCTGAGCCAGCAATTCAGCAACAGTGGGATCACCGGCCACATCCACCCGCAACACCAGTGTGTTGACGAAAAAACCGACCAGCTCATCGAGCGCGGGATCACGCCGGCCGGCGATCGGGAACCCCACCGCCACATCGGCGCTGGCGGTCAGCTTCGACAGCAACACCGCCAGGGCGGCCTGCATCACCATGAAACTGGTCGCGTTGTGCTCTCCGGCCACCTGGCGTACCCGCTGCTGCAACTCCACCGGCCAATCCACCAGCACACTGGCGCCGCGGTAATCGGCAACCGGCGGATAGGGCCGATCGGTGGGCAGCTGCATCCGCTCAGGCAGCCCGGCCAGCACATCCTGCCAGTAAGCCAGCTGCCCGGCGATGCGGCTGTCGCGGTCATCGAGATCACCAAGCTGGGCGCGCTGCCACAGCGTGTAGTCGACGTACTGCACCGCCAACGGCGCCCAGCCCGGAACCTGCCCCGCTGAGCGGCTGGCGTACGCCACCCCCAAATCACGCACCAGCGGGCTCACCGACGCTCCGTCGGCGGCGATATGGTGCACCACGGCCATCAATACGTGCTCGTCCTCGGCGAGCCGGAAAAGCGTTGCCCGCAAAGGGATCTCGGTGGCCAGGTCAAACGGGTAGCGCGCCGCAGTCCCGATGGCCTCCTCCAGCCGGCCAGCCGACCAGCCGGCGGCATCAACGACCTGCCAAGCAAACTCGGCTTGCCCTGGCGGAACCACTAGCTGCTGAGGCATTCCGTCGGGCGCGGCAAACACTGTCCGCAGGCTCTCATGACGGCTGACCACATCGGCCAGCGCCGCACCAAGCGCATCAGCATCAAGGGGCCCATGCAGCTGCAACGCCACCGCCATGTTGTAGACCGGTGACGGCCCGTGCAACTGATCCAGGAACCACAACCGGTTCTGGGCAAACGACAACGGAACCACCGTTGGCCGCTTCGCAACCGCCAACGGATCCAGCGCACCCCCACCGGCACCGATACGGGGTACCAACTGAGACACCGTCGGCGCATCGAACAAGCCGCGCACCGCTAAGCCAACGTCTAGTGCGGTATTGATCGCAGCGATGACTCGCATTGCCGACAGCGAATCCCCACCCAATTCGAAGAAGGAGTCGTCGACCCCAACCCGCTCAATGCCGAGTACCTGAGCGTAGATGCCGGCCAGGATCTCCTCGACCGGGTTGGTCGGGGCGCGGTAATGATCGCCGTCGTGATAGTCCGGTGCCGGTAGGGCGCGGGTGTCGAGTTTGCCGTTGACCGTTAGCGGCAGCGCGTCGATCACCATCACCGCGGCCGGCACCATGTAGGTCGGGAGCCGGTCGGCCAGCGCCGTACGGAGCTCGCTGGGGTCGGCGCTGCCGGTGATGTAGCCGACGAGGCGTTTGTCGCCGGGGCGGTCCTCGCGGGCGATCACCGCCACCTCATCGACCCCGTCCAGCCCGGCCAGCGCCGCGCGCACATCCCCCAGCTCGATGCGATACCCGCGGATCTTGACCTGCTCATCGGCACGACCCAGATACCGCAGCTGCCCATCGGCGCCCCAGCGCACCAGATCCCCGGTGCGATACATCCGCTCCCCGGGCCCGCCGAACGGACACGCCACAAACCGCGACGCGGTCAACCCCGCCCGGCGCAGATACCCACAGCTCACCCCGCGACCGGCCGCATACAACTCCCCGATGACCCCGGCCGGCACCGCCCGCAACCATCGATCCAGCACAAACAACGCCGCCCCCGGCACCGGCGCACCGATCGGCGGCACCCCCGACCCGGCGGCCAACGGCGCACTGAACGTCAAAACCATCGCCGTCTCGGTCGGGCCGTAGGCGTTGCGCATCACCCGCCCCGGCG
>DASXMA010000045.1:0-5815 GCA_036495965.1 Mycobacterium sp. | reverse complement strand
CCATGTCGGCCAACCTGGCTCGGCTCACCGATCTGACCACCGAACTGCGACGCCAGCTCAAGCCGCTGGGCCGCCAGGCCGAGGTGGCCCGTCGCGCCCAGACCATCCAGGCCGATCTGCGCGACGCCCGGTTGCGGCTGGTCGCCGACGACCTGGTCAGCCGACAGGTGGAGCGCGACGCGATCTTGGAGGCCGAGGCGACCATGCGCCGCGAGCACGACGACGCCGCCTCCCGCCTTGCGGCGGCATCCGAGGAGCTGACCGCGCACGAGGCCGCGCTGGCCGAGCTGTCCGCGCGGGCCGAGTCGGTTCAGCACACCTGGTTCGGGCTGTCCGCCCTGGCCGAACGGGTGGGTGCCACGGTGCGTATCGCCAACGAGCGCGCTGCCCATCTCGATGTCGAGCCGGCGACGACCAGTGACACCGACCCTGACGCGCTGGAAGCCGAGGCCCAGCAGGTGGCGGCCGCCGAGCAGCAGCTGTTGGCGGAGCTGGCCGCGGCACGCACCGGGCTGGATGCCGCTCGTACCGAATTGGCCGATCGCGAGCGCGCGGCCGCCGAGGCCGACCGGGCCCATCTGGCGGCGGTCCGGGCCGAAGCGGACCGGCGTGAAGGTCTGGCGCGGCTGGCCGGTCAGGTGGAGACCATGCGAGCGCGCGTCGAATCGATCGACGACAGCGTTGCGCGCCTGTCCGAACGCATCGAGCACGCCGCCACCCGCGCACAGCAGACCAGGGCAGAGTTCGAAACCGTGCAGGGCCGCGTCGGCGAACTGGATCAGGGCGAGGTCGGCCTGGATGAGCACCACGAACGCACCGTGGCCGCGCTGCGGTTGGCCGACGAGCGTGTCGCCGAACTGCAATCCGCCGAGCGCAACGCCGAGCGCCAGGTGGCGTCGCTGCGAGCCCGAATCGATGCGCTCTCGGTGGGGCTCGAGCGCAAGGACGGTGCGGCGTGGCTTACCCAAAGCCACAGTGTCGCAGGGCTTTTCGGCCCAATTGCCAAGTTGGTCAAGGTCCGTTCTGGATACGAGACGGCGTTGGCCGCGGTGCTCGGGTCCGCGGCCGACGCGCTGGGCGTCGAAAGCTTCGGCGCCGCCCGTTCGGCGGTCGCCGCACTGAAGGAAGCCGACGGAGGCCGCGCGGCCCTCGTTTTGGGCGACTGGCCTGCCCAAGAAAACGATCCCGAACCTGCCGGGCTGCCCGGCGATGCCCTGTGGGCGCTCGACCTGGTCGAGGCACCGCAGCGGCTGCGCGGCGCGATGAGCGCGATGCTCGCCGGTGTCGCAGTGGTCGATGACCTGGGCCAAGCGCTGGATCTGGTGGCGGCCCGTCCGCAATTGCGCGCGGTCACGATCGACGGTGATCTGGTGGGCGCAGGGTGGGTGAGCGGCGGTTCGGACCGCAAGCTGTCCACGCTGGAGCTCACCTCGGAAATCGACAAGGCCGGCAGCGACCTGGCCGCCGCTGAGACGCAGGTGGCTCAACTGAGCGCGGCGCTGTCCGGCGCGCTGACCGAGCAGATCGCCCGTCAAGACTCCGCCGAGCAGGCATTGGCCGCCCTCAATGAATCCGACACCGCGATCTCGGCAATGTACGAGCAGCTCGGCCGGCTCGGACAGGAGGCCCGCACCGCCGAAGACGAGTGGAAGCGGCTGCTGCACCAGCGCGAGGAGTTGGAAGCGGGGCGTGCGCAGACCGTCGAAGAGGTCACTGAACTCGAAACCCGGCTGCGCAACGCTCAAGAGACGCAGCATCTGCAGCTGGCGGAACCCAGTCATGCCGAGGTCCGCCAGCAGATCGCGGCCGCCGCCGAAAGCGCGCGCGGCGTCGAAGTGGAGGCGCGGCTGGCGGTGCGCACCGCCGAGGAGCGGGCCAACGCGGTGCGCGGGCGGGCGGATTCGTTGCGCCGTGCGGCCGCCGCCGAACGCGAGGCGCGCTTGCGAGCCCAGCAAGCCCACGCAGCGCGATTGCGCGCGGCCGCGGTGGCCGCGGCCGTCGCCGACGCCGGGCGGCTGCTGGCCCAACGACTGAACCGGGTGGTCGACGCGGCGTCGCAGATCCGCGACGCGCTGGTCGCCGAACGTCAGGAGCGATCGGTGGCGATGACGGCGGTTCGCGACGAGGTGCACCAACTGGGTGCCCGCGTGGCCACCCTGACCGATTCGCTGCACCGCGACGAGGTGGCCAATGCCCAGGCGGCGCTGCGTATCGAGCAGCTCGAGCAGGTGGTGCTGGAGCAGTTCGGCATGGCGCCCGCCGATCTGATCGCCGAGTATGGCCCCCGGGTCGCGCTGCCGCCCACGGATCTCGAGATGGCCGAATTCGAGCAGGCCCGCGAGCGTGGCGAGCAGGTGACCATGCCCGCACCGATGCCATACGACCGGGCCACCCAGGAGCGCCGGGCCAAGCGAGCCGACCGTGAGCTGGCCGAACTGGGCAGGGTCAACCCGCTGGCGTTGGAGGAGTTCGCCGCGCTGGAGGAACGCTATAACTTCCTGTCCACCCAGCTCGAGGACGTCAAGGCTGCCCGCAAGGATCTGCTGGACGTCGTCGCAGACGTCGACGCCCGCATCCTGCAGGTGTTCACCGACGCCTTCACCGACGTGGAACGCGAATTCCGGGACGTATTCACTGCGCTGTTTCCCGGCGGCGAGGGCAGGCTGCGGCTGACCGATCCGGATGACATGCTCGCCACCGGCATCGAGGTGGAGGCGCGTCCGCCGGGCAAGAAGATCACCCGGCTGTCCTTGCTGTCCGGCGGCGAAAAGGCGCTGACCGCGGTGGCGATGCTGGTCGCGATCTTCCGGGCCCGCCCGTCGCCGTTCTACATCTTGGACGAGGTGGAGGCCGCACTCGACGATGTGAACCTGCGCCGCTTGATCGGGCTCTTCGAACAGCTGCGTGCCCAATCGCAGATCATCATCATCACGCACCAGAAGCCGACGATGGAGGTCGCTGACGCGCTGTATGGCGTGACCATGCAGGGCGACGGCATCACCGCGGTGATCTCGCAGCGCATGCGCGGTCAGCAGGTGGAGCAGCTGGTCTCCACTTCCTCCTAGCGGCACGCCCTGAGCGCGGGCGGCGGCGGTCGCTGACTGGGGCCGGTCCAACCGGCGTGGGGCGACTTGGAAGAATGTCAGCGTGTCGCAAGGTCTTTGGATCGCCATCGCGGTCGTCGCCGCCCTGCTCGTCATCGTCGCGCTGCTCCTGGGCCTGGTGCGTTATCGCCGGCGGCGGATAAGCCTGTCGGCCCGGCCCGAACCAGGCGCAATCGACCGCTCGGGTGGTTACACCGCGTCGTCGGGCATCACATTCAGCCAGTCCGCACCGACGATCGATACCAGCGGGCTGCCCGCCGTAGGCGACGACGCGACCATTCCTCGCGACGCGCCGCGGCGCACGATCTCCGACGTTCATCTGCCGGAAGCTGAGCCCGAACCCGAGACGGTCACGCCGCCCCCTGCGGCCCCGCCGGCCCCCGCGGCCCCGCCAATCCCGGAGACCCCTGCGGCCGCGCCCGCCCCGCAGGCCGTCGAGATCGAGGCCATCGCGCCGCCGGAAGGCCGATTGGAACGACTCCGCGGGCGGCTGACCAGATCGCAGAATGCGCTGGGCCGCAGCCTGCTGGGGTTGATCGGCGGCGGCGACCTGGACGAGGACTCCTGGCAGGACGTGGAGGACACCCTGTTAGTCGCCGATCTGGGCCCGGTGGTCGCCGAGTCGGTGGTCTCGCAGCTGCGTAGCCGCCTGGCCAGCGGCAACGTGCGCACCGAGGCCGACGCGAAGGCCGTGCTGCGCGATGTCCTGATCGACGAGCTGCAACCCGCGATGGACCGATCGATCCGCGCCCTGCCGCACGCCGACCATCCGTCGGTGCTGCTGATCGTCGGTGTCAACGGCACCGGGAAAACCACCACCGTCGGCAAGCTGGCGCGGGTGTTGGTGGCCGACGGACGCCGCGTTGTACTGGGCGCCGCCGATACGTTCCGGGCCGCGGCCGCCGACCAACTGCAGACCTGGGCGGCCCGAGTGGGCGCCGAGGTGGTCCGCGGGGCTGAAGGCGCCGATCCGGCGTCGGTGGCGTTCGACGCGGTCGACAAGGGAATCATCGCGGGTGCCGACGTCGTGGTCATCGACACGGCCGGTCGGTTGCACACCAAGGTCGGGCTGATGGACGAACTCGACAAAGTCAAGCGGGTGGTCACCCGGCGCGCGGCTGTCGATGAGGTGTTGCTGGTGCTCGACGCCACCATCGGGCAAAACGGGCTGGCGCAGGCCCGGGTTTTCGCCGAGGTCGTGGAAATCACCGGCGCGGTACTGACCAAGCTCGACGGAACGGCCAAGGGCGGCATCGTTTTCCGTGTTCAGCAAGAACTCGGCGTGCCGGTGAAACTGGTCGGGCTCGGCGAAGGACCCGACGATCTGGCGCCGTTCGAGCCCGCAGCCTTTGTCGACGCGCTGCTTGGCTGAAACCCCTAACACACAGCGCGCGACGTTAATCCTGACGAAACACGGTTGCTCCATTGCCGAAACAACCATTGCGCAAGGTTCTGGATCAGGCCATCAGACGCATGTCTGACGGCCAGATGTGGTCCGACCGGAGGAGATAGCGAGTGACATACCCGATGCTGGGCCAGCCCAATACCGGCGACACCGCCTGGATGCTGGCGAGTTCCGCGCTGGTGCTGTTGATGACGCCGGGTCTGGCGTTCTTCTACGGCGGCATGGTGCGCGCCAGAAGCGTTCTCAACATGCTCATGATGAGTATCAGCGCGATGGGCGTGGTCACGGTGCTGTGGGTGCTTTACGGCTACTCGATGGCGTTCGGCAACGATACCGGCAATGTTATCGGCAGCCCGACCGAATACTGGGGCCTGAAGGGTCTCATCGGTGGCAATAGCGTGGCCGCCGATCCGAGCAAGGGCGTCGCGGCGACAGATATCCCGCTGGCAGGCACCTTGCCCGCCACCGTGTTCGTGGCATTCCAGCTGATGTTCGCGATCATCACGGTCGCGCTGATCTCGGGGGCGGTGTCCGACCGATTGAAGTTCGGCGCCTGGCTGGTGTTCGCCGGGCTATGGGCCACGTTCGTCTACTTCCCGGTCGCGCACTGGGTCTTCGCGTTTGACGGGTTCGCGTCCGAGCACGGCGGCTGGATCGCCAACAAGCTGCATGCGATCGACTTCGCCGGCGGCACCGCCGTCCATATCAACTCCGGTATGGCCGGCCTGATGCTCGCGATCGTGCTGGGCAAGCGCAAAGGCTGGCCCACCACGCTGTTCCGCCCACACAATGTCCCGTTCGTGATGCTCGGCGCCGGATTGCTGTGGTTCGGCTGGTACGGGTTCAACGCCGGCTCGGCGACTAGCTCTAACGGCGCGGCCGGGTCCACGTTCATGACCACCACGATCGCGACGGCCACGGCCATGCTCGCCTGGCTGCTCACCGAGCGCATCCGGGACGGCAAGGCGACCACGCTGGGAGCGGCATCGGGCATCGTGGCCGGGCTCGTCGCCATCACACCGTCGTGTTCATCGGTCAATGCCCTGGGCGCGTTGGTGGTCGGCTTGGTCGCCGGTGTGGTGTGCGCGCTAGCGGTCGGGCTGAAATTCAGGCTCGGCTTCGATGACTCGCTCGACGTGGTCGGGGTCCACCTGGTCGGTGGTCTGGCGGGCACGCTACTAGTGGGCCTGCTCGCTGCCCCGGAGAGCCCGGCCATCAACGGCGTCGCGGGCGTGTCTAGGGGGTTGTTCTACGGCGGCGGTTGGGCGCAGCTGGAACGACAAGCGGTCGGCGCGTTCAGCGTTCT
>DASXMA010000044.1:0-6140 GCA_036495965.1 Mycobacterium sp. | reverse complement strand
CCGGCTGTCCACCAAGCACGCGCTGGCCCTGACAAACCGCGGCGGGGCCAGCGCCGAGGACGTCATAACGCTGGCCCGCACCGTCCGTGACGGAGTCCGTGACGTGTTTGGCATCACACTGAAACCCGAACCCGTCCTGCTCGGGTGCAGGCTGTAGCGGTTAAATTCGTGCAAGAGCACCCCGTCGACGACTTGTCGTGGCGGGGTGGGAGTCGTTCTCCCGGTATCTTTATGTGTCGTGAGCACATCCAGCGCGCCGCCGCCGATTAACCGGCGGCTGGCTTTGGCGGCCCTCGGGCTCGGCGTGTTCGCGCCCAACGTATTGGCCGCTTGCGCGGGCACTGTGGCCAAGCAATCCCAGAAGAAAGAAGCCCCGGCGCCGCATCTGAAATTCGAGCCGGCCGATGCTGCCTCTGACGTGGTCCCGACTGCGCCGGTAAGCGTTCAGGTCGGCGACGGGTGGTTTCAGAAGGTGGCGTTGACGAATTCGTCGGGCAAGGTCGTCGCGGGAACGTTCAACCAGGACCGCACCGTCTACACGATCACCGAGCCGCTGGGCTACGACGGCACCTATAGCTGGGGTGGTTCGGCCGTCGGCCACGACGGCAAGGCGACTTCGGTCACCGGCAAGTTCACCACCGTGTCTCCCACCAAGAAGATCGGCGGCGGGTTCCAGCTGGCCGACGGCCAGACGGTCGGGGTCGCGGCACCGATCATCATCCAGTTCGACGCACCGATCAGCGACAAAGCCTCCGTCGAGAAGGCGCTCACTGTCACCACCACCCCGCCGGTGGAGGGCAGCTGGGCCTGGTTGCCCGACGAGGCGCAAGGCGCCCGCGTGCACTGGCGCCCCCGTGAGTACTACCCGGCGGGCACGACGGTCAACGTCGACGCCAAGCTCTACGGACGGCCGTTCGGCGAAGGCGCATACGGCGCCGACGACATTTCGCTGCACATTCAGATCGGTCGGCGGCAGCTGGTCAGGGCCGAGGTCTCTTCGCACCGTATCCAGGTGGTCAGGGATGAAGGCGTGATCATGGACTTTCCGTGCAGCTACGGCGAGGCCGACAAGGCGCGCAACGTCACCCGCAACGGCATCCACGTGGTCACCGAGAAATACTCCGACTTCTACATGTCGAACCCGGCTGGCGGTTACACCAACGCCCACGAACGATGGGCGGTGCGGATCTCCAACAACGGCGAGTTCATCCACGCCAACCCGGCGAGCTCCGGCGCGCAGGGCAACACCAACGTCACCAACGGGTGCATCAACCTGTCCACGGGTGACGCCCAGCAGTACTACGGCAGCGCGATCTACGGTGACCCGGTCGAGGTGACCGGCAGCTCGATCCCGCTGTCCTACTCCGACGGCGACATCTGGGACTGGGCCGTGGACTGGGATACCTGGGTGGCGATGTCGGCGCTCCCGCCGCCGACCGCGCATCCGCCCGCGTCGCAGATCCCCGTCACCGCACCCGTCACGCCATCGGATGCCCCCACCTTATCGGGCACCCCCACCACCACAACGACGACGACGACGTCTAGGCCTGGCGGTTAAACCGCGAAGCGCTGGCCTGGTCGCGGGGCCGGATGATGATTTGGTCCAGGTTGACATGGGACGGCCGGGAGGCCACGAACCCAATCACTTCGGCGACGTCGGCGGCTGTCAGCGGTGTTATGCCGGAGTAGACCGCGTCCGCGCGCTGCTCGTCGCCGTCGAAGCGGACCAGCGAGAACTCGGTTTCGACGGCGCCCGGTGCGATCTCGGTGAGTCGTACCGGCTTGCCCAGCAGCTCGCCGCGCAGCGTCCGGTGTAACGCGCCCTGGGCGTGCTTGGCCGCAGTGTAGCCGGCGCCGCCGTCGTAGGTTTCCATCGCCGCGATCGAGGTGATGGTGACGATCAGTCCGTCGCCGGACTCGACCAGCTTGGGCAGCAGCGCGCGGGTGACCCGCAGGGTGCCCATCACGTTGGTCTCCCACATCCACTGCCAGTGCCCCAGGTCGGCGTCGGCGACAGACTCCAGGCCCCGGGCGCCACCGGCGTTGTTGACGAGCACATCAACCCGGCTCAGGCCGCGCGCCAGCGCCGCGACGGCCGCGTCGTCTGTGACGTCAGCCACAACCGGGGTGCCGCCGATCTTGTTCGCCAGAGCGTTGATCCGGTCGGCTCGGCGCGCCACCGCGACCACGTGAAAACCTTGTGCGGCAAGCGTTATGGCGGTCGCCTCCCCAATCCCGGAACTGGCACCGGTGACCACTGCGATCCGTGCATTAGCTGAATTCACCGAGACAACTCTAATAAACATGCTAAATTTTTCGTGTGCAGTACAGCGCTTTGTTCAACACGACCGCCGCGTGTCTGTGCGCGCCAGGTGCGTGTTGTTGCCGCGCACTTTGCCGCTCCTGACTTTTCAGGTGTGGCCGAAGACCGGCCATCAGGACTCAAACAAAGGACGCTCGTGCGCTCGACCACTCTCACCCACACCCAGCATTTGTCCAGCCGCAAAGGCCACCTGCGGTTGCACCGCCAGATCATGCCGCCGGCCCTGCACATTTCTGACTCAGCGGCGGCGTCCGTTTTCCGGGCGGTGCGCTTGCGTGGCCCTGTCGGGCGCGATGTCATCGCTGGGGTCACATCTCTGAGCATCGCGACCGTGAACCGCCAGGTCATTGCGCTGCTCGAGGCCGGCCTGCTGCGGGAGCGCGCTGACCTGGCGGTTTCCGGCGCCATTGGCCGCCCGCGGGTGCCCGTCGAGATCAACCATGAGCCATTCGTGATGCTGGGCATTCACGTCGGCGCACGGACCACCAGCATCGTGGCCACCGATCTATTCGGCCGCACGCTGGACACCGTCGAGACCCCGACGCCGCTCAATCCCGCCGGCTCCGCGCTGGCGTCGCTGGCCGAAAGCGCGTGCCGGTACATGAGGCGCTGGCATCGGCGCCGTCTGCTATGGGTAGGGGTGGCGATCGGTGGCACCGTCGACAGCGCCAGCGGCCTCGTCGACCACCCGCGGCTGGGTTGGCGGCAGGCACCGGTCGGCTCGGTGCTGGCCGACGCGCTGGGCCTGCCCATATCGGTGGCCTCGCACGTCGATGCCATGGCCGGAGCCGAGCTGCTGCTCGGGATGCGGCGGTTCGCGCCGAGCTCGCCGACCAGCCTGTACGTCTACGCGCGCGAGACCGTGGGTTATGCGATGGTGATCGGCGGACGGGTGCACTGCCCGGCCAGCGGCCCGGGCACCATTGCCGGCCTGCCCGCAAACTCCGAGCTGCTCGGCAGCAGCGGGCAGCTGGAATCCACCGTCAGCGACGAGGCGGTGCTGGCCGCTGCCCGGCGGCTTCGGATCCTGCCCGCCGCCACCTCCGCGAATCGCGCGAACGGGTCTGTCACCGCCATGACTGACCTGCTGCGGGTGGCTCGGGCCGGAAACCAGCAGGCCAGAGAACTACTGGCGGAACGCGCCCGGGTGCTCGGTGAGGCCGTCGCGTTGCTGCGTGACGTGCTCAACCCCGACGAGCTGGTCGTCGGTGGCCAGGCGTTCACCGAATATCCGGAGGCGATGGGGCAGGTCGAAGCGGCTTTCGCCGCACGCTCGGTGCTGCCGCCGCGCGATATCCGCGTCACCGCGTTCGGCAACCGGGTGCAGGAGGCCGGGGCGGGCATCGTGTCGCTGGGTGGGCTGTATGCCGATCCGCTGGGCGCCATGCGCCGAGCCGGCGCGCTGGGCTCTCGGGTGCCGGACGTCGAATCCGACGAGTCTTCGGCATAACCCGCCAATCAGCCCCGCACGTCTGGGAAGCCCGCGGACCCATCCTGTAAAGATGAGAGTGTGCGGCACGATGACCCCTTCCGGCTGAACGACCCGCGCCGCATTGCGGTGTTGGCGGTACACACCTCACCACTGGCCCAGCCGGGCACCGGCGACGCAGGCGGCATGAACGTCTACGTGCTGCAAACCGCCCTGCACCTGGCTCGTCGGGGCATCGACGTGGAGATCTTCACCCGGGCCACCGCGTCCGCCGATCCGCCCGTCGAACGGGTAGCGCCCGGCGTGCTGGTGCGCAACGTGGTGGCAGGACCATTCGAGGGCTTGGACAAATACGATCTGCCCACCCAGTTGTGCGCGTTCGCGGCCGGGGTGCTGCGCGCCGAGGCGTCCCACGAACCGGGCCACTACGACATCGTGCACTCGCACTACTGGCTGTCCGGTCAGGTCGGGTGGCTGGCCCGCGACCGGTGGGCGGTGCCGCTGGTGCACACCGCGCACACGCTGGCCGCGGTGAAGAACGCCGCGCTGGCCGACGGTGATGCTCCGGAGCCGCCGTTGCGCACGGTCGGCGAGCAGCAGGTGGTCGACGAAGCGGATCGGCTGATCGTCAACACCGATGATGAAGCGAGACAATTGATTTCGATCCACCATGCCGATCCGGCGAGAATCGACGTGGTTCATCCCGGTGTGGACCTGGACGTGTTCCGTCCGGGTGATCGCGTTGCGGCCCGGGCCGCGCTCGGGCTCCCGCTCGACGAAGACATAGTGGCGTTCGTCGGACGAATCCAGCCACTGAAGGCGCCCGATATCGTATTGCGCGCCGCCGCGAAACTGCCGGGGGTGCGCATCGTGGTGGCCGGCGGGCCGTCGGGCAGCGGTCTGGCCTCCCCGGACGGACTGGTCCGGCTCGTTGATGAACTGGGCATCACGGCGCGGGTCACCTTCCTGCCGCCGCAGTCCCGGGCGAATCTGGCCACCTTGTTCCAGGCCGCCGATTTGGTTGCGGTGCCGAGCTATTCGGAGTCGTTCGGCTTGGTCGCCATCGAGGCGCAGGCCTGCGGGACGCCGGTGGTGGCGGCGGCGGTCGGCGGACTACCGGTGGCGGTGCGCGACGGGGTCACCGGCACCTTGGTGTCCGGACACGACGTCGATCGGTGGGCGATGGCCATCGACGACCTGCTGCGCCTGCGCGGCGAACCGGCCGGCAGCGCGATGAGCCGTGCCGCGGCGGCCCACGCGGCGACATTCTCCTGGGATAACACCACCGACGCGCTGCTGGCCAGCTACCGGCGCGCGATCGGTGACTTCGCCGCGGAGCGCCAGCGCCGGGTCCGCGACCGGGTCGCCGGGCGCAAGCCGCGCCGCTGGACCTCGCGCCGCGGGGTTGGCGCATGATCCCAGCCGGCGACGATGCAGAGCGAAGCGATGAGGAGGAGCGGCGCCGATGATCCCAGCCGGCGACGATGCAGAGCGAAGCGATGAGGAGGAGCGGCGCTCATGAGCGCAGCCGTGCAGGCGGTGATCGAGCACGCGCTGCAGGCCAGCCACCTGACCTACTCGGAATTCCCTGGGGCGCATGGCGGATTGCCGGGCCTGGTGGTGGAACTGCCCGGTGAGCGCAGGCTCAAGACCAACACCATCCTGAGCATCGGCGAGCACTCGGTCCGCATCGAGGCATTCGTGTGCCGCAAGCCCGACGAGAACCACGAGGGCGTCTACCGGTTTTTGCTGAAGCGCAACCGCCGGCTCTATGGGGTTGCCTACACACTGGACAACGTCGGCGATATCTACCTGGTGGGCCGGATGTCGTTGGCGTCGGTGGACGCCGAGGAGATCGACCGGGTGCTCGGACAGGTGCTCGAGGCGGTGGATTCGGACTTTAATACGTTGTTGGAGTTGGGGTTTCGCTCGTCGATCCAAAAGGAGTGGGAGTGGCGAGTATCTCGCGGCGAGTCGCTGAAGAATTTGGAGGCCTTCGCTCACCTGATCGACGACGACGGCGACGGCGACGACGGCGGCCGCCCGCGCCCGTGAAATGCTAGGCCGATGCAACAGGGGAACACTGCCACTTTGGTGCTGCTGCGCCATGGCGAGAGCGACTGGAATGCCCGCAACCTGTTCACCGGCTGGGTGGACGTCGGGCTGACCGAAAGGGGCCGGGCCGAGGCAATCCGAAGCGGCGAGCTGATCGCCGAACACAACCTGTTGCCCGACGTGCTCTACACATCGCTGCTGCGGCGCGCCATCACCACCGCACACGTTGCGCTGGACACCGCCGACCGGCTGTGGATTCCGGTGTGGCGCAGCTGGCGGCTCAACGAACGCCACTACGGGGCGCTTCAAGGTCTGGACAAAGCCGAGACCAAG
>DASXMA010000043.1:0-3370 GCA_036495965.1 Mycobacterium sp. | reverse complement strand
CTGGCCGAGAAGGTCAGCTCCGAGCACGCGGCGATTCATCTGCTGATCAACAACGCGGGAGTGGGTCCCGGGCGGCCCCCGTATCGCAAGCGCACCCTGAGCGCAGACGGACACGAGCTGCGGTTCGCCGTGAATTACCTCGCCCCTACCCTGCTAGCTCGACGACTCGTTCCCGGCCTGAAAAACGGTGCACCCGCGCGGATCGTCAACGTCGCATCGGCCGGTCAGGCACCGGTAAATTTCGCCGATTTGCGGATGGATCACCATTACACGGGTACGCGGGCCTACTATCGCAGCAAGTTCGCAGTGGTCGCGTTCACCTTCGACCTGGCGGCAGAGCTTGCCGACACCGCCATCATCGTCAACTGCGTGCACCCCGCGTCGTTGATGAATACGCACATGGTCCGCCGAGCATGGGTTCCGCCCATGTCGTCGGTAGCGACTGGTGTCAAAGCGGTCATGAACCTCGCCGTCGAACCAACCGGTGCGGCCGTGACCGGGCGTTACTTTGACGGCTTGCGTGAGGCCAGGGCTCATCGCGCGGTTTATGATCCCGCAACCCGATCGAACCTGCGTGCTGCGACGAATGAAATCCTCGAACCGTTTCTGTAGTGCGCCGCTTGGCTTCGAGGAGGCATATCGCCTGGGCCGAGGCGATGCCGTGAGGACCCGATCCGTCGAGTCAATGCGCTTGCACACCAACATCGCAGAGCAGCGCCTCCAAGGCCATCGCGACATCCTGGCAGCATTGCGCAGCCGTGACCCCGACGCCGTCGAGCAGGCTTTCCGCCACCTCGTAACGACCGGCGTCGAACTGCTGCTCGGTGACCTGGATTAGCGCTCGGTGAGGCCTCGTTGTTCTCCGGCGTCTCAAGGGGATGTGCCAGTGATTTGTCTCAATCGAGGGTTCCATTCCTACGGTCGATAGGAAGCCGACGTGGGACGGTGAGCTCCCGAGGCCGGGGCACGTCCGCAAGGAGCGGGGTCGAGCCGATGGTCGGCGTCGTATCTGGGGCCGGACGGCCAGCGCCATCGGGCGCACCGGCTTCCTGCGCACTGGCAATGGGCGTAGTTTCCCAGGTGTTGGATTTCCGCGCGGAAGGGAGTTGCGATGGATGTTCGACTCCGTGGGTTCGGGTCGATCGAGGTCGAGGGACAAGCATACGAGCACGACGTCGTCATCGACCAAGGTACTGTGCGCAAACGGAGCAAGAAGCCCTCGAAGCCATACCGCGACAAGTTCGGACACACTCCGCTCTCGGCCGACGAGGAGCTCCCGTGGGGCGGACCCCGGTTGATCATCGGCACCGGGGCCTACGGCTCGTTGCCGATCATGCCCGACGTGGTGGCGGAGGCTGCGCACCGAAACATTGACCTTGTCGCTGTCCCGACGGAACAAGCCTGCCGGCTGATCGCGGGCCTCAAGCGACGGGAGGTGTGCGCGGTCCTTCACGTCACTTGCTGATCCGATGATCTGGAGAAGGGCGAATCAGCTCGCGACGGGTTTACCGGTAATCGACCGTATTCGAACCGTCGTATTCGCCGATCAGCATGGTGCGCGGAGCAGAGGTGGCGGTGCCTTGGCGCACGACGATCACCGGCCGCCGGCCGGTTACCCAAGACCCTCTGGTTGACAAGCGATGCCGGGCGGTGGATGCGCCGCGAGTTGCTTGTGACGTTGATTTGTAGTTGGTCAGCGAAGGTCAGCGCCACAGAGTTGCGGTGCATCGACGCGCTACGGTGGGGTCCAGAGCCGCGCAAGCTAGGTAGCGGGTCACCCTGTTCGTCGTGATGCCCGCGCTGAGCAGAAATCCAGGCGCTGACGCGGCGCTAGCTCAAGCTGCGTTCCAACTCATATCGCAACGGATGCAACGCTCCGTGCCGTAGGGCTGCGCGCAGCGGCGCCGGGCCCGCAACGTATTGGTACATCTGCTCGCCGGGCACGCGATCGAGCTGCACGAGTCGCCAGCCGGGAAACCGCGCCAAGAAACCCTCGGGTCGGCGGGCGGCCCCCAGGGGGCGACTGAAACCGACCAGAATAAAACGCGCTTGCGGAGCAGCCACTCGCGTGACGCTCTCGGCATACGCATCGCGCCGACCCGGCGGGATCGTGTGGTAGCAGCCGCCATCCATCAACAGGGTGAATTCCGCGCCGACGCCCAGGTCGGCTAGTCGTGTCACGTCGCCTTGGACGAACCGCGCCGGAACGTCCTGCGCGGCAGCCTTACGCCGCGCCACCCCCACCGCGTATCCAACCATTTCGACGCCGATCGTGTCCCAGCCATGACGGGCCAGATAAACGGCGTTGCGGCCGGTACCGCAGCCCAGGTCAAGAGCGCGCCCGGCTGCCAACTTATCCGGGCCTTCGACAAGCTCCACCAGCCGGTGATCGGGCACATCCGAGGGCTGCGGACCAAGTCCCAACCTGTAGCCAAGGTCGCCGGCCACACGGAAAACCGAATTCATCACAGGTTGAATTGTATCTTTTTGGCACCCCTCAGGTCAGGACAGCGCCTGCCTTTTCGCTGCTTGGCGGAGGACCGATGTTTGCGTTGCCGTGGTCGCCGGAATCGTCGGCACGACGACGCTCGGTCTGGCTGAAGGACTCACGCGGCATAAGCACGACCGCGGACACACGATCGCGGCCCCGGCAACGTCACCGCCAACTCGGCGACCGCACGCTGGTCAGGCCAGCAAGCGCAGGTCAGCGACGTCGTACTCGGCCACCGAGGCGGCTTGAATCGCGGAAGCATGCTGGTCGCTGGGGCCATTGCCTCGGAAAGCTTCGACCGCGGCCTGCGACTCCCAGCGTTCGAAGATGTCGATGCGGCCAGGCTCCACCAGATCTGCGCTGATCGCAAAGTCGAGACAACCGGGTGTGCGGCGGGCCTGTTCCACGACGCTCACACAGTCCGCGAGGTAGGACTCGCGCTGTGGCGGATCGACAACCATGTGCCCCGCGACGATTACCATGTGCTGTTTCCCTCTGCTCGTTTCGAACCGGCCGTAATGGAGTTTGACCACTGAGCGAGGCAGAACTCATCGGCGGGCCCTGCGACGGCGGCTCACCGAGCATAAAACCCAGGACAGCCCATACGATCACATCAGCCCGGCTCGGTTCGTGGCGCTGCAGCGAACTGAAGGGCCCGGCTCCATGCCCAATCGTCTTGATATTGGCTTGGCCCTGGCACACCGAACCTAAATATAGGCCCTGAGCTGCGGTAATGCCGGTGCGCGATACTGGCGCCTCTCTGTGTCAAGTAGTCGGTTTTTGCCGGGTTGTAGGGTTTGGGGGCGGGCTCGGGAAGTGACTTGTCTGAAGAGCCGGTGTGCGGGGTATCAGCTGGCCGCGCGAGACGATAGAGCCGCC
>DASXMA010000042.1:0-5072 GCA_036495965.1 Mycobacterium sp. | reverse complement strand
CGCCACGCGCAAACTTCGTGTCTGGTGAAGGCCGCATGAACGCCGACACCCACGCCCGGCCGAAGTTCATGCGGTTTGTCCGCAGGTTCGCATGGCCGATCCTGCTGGGGTGGCTGCTGGTGACCATCGCCTTGAATGTGCTTGTGCCGCCCATTGAATCGGTCGCGCGAAACCATGCGGTGACGATGTCGCCGCAAGATGCGCCGGCCATGATCGCCGCCAAACGCATCGGCGCAACATTCCACGAGTCGGACTCCGACAGCATCGCGATGATCGTCCTCGAGAGCGATAAACCACTCGGCGACGAAGCGCACCGTTATTACGACGGCTTGGTCAATAAGCTGCAGGCCGACACCAAGCACGTGCAGCACGTCCAGAACGTGTGGGGCGACCCGCTCACGGCCGCCGGCGTCCAAAGTCGTGACGGCAAAGCCGCTTATGTGCAACTCAACCTTGCCGGCAACCAGGGCAGCACCCTGGGCAACGATTCCGTCAAAGCCGTACGGGACATCGCCAGCAAGTCGGCACCGCCCAAAGGGCTCCAGGTGTACGTCACGGGTCCGGCGCCGCTGACGACGGACATGAACGAAGCCGCCGATAAAAGCATGTTCAAGATGATGGCCGTGACGGGTGTGGTCATCATGATCATGCTCTTCATCGCCTATCGCTCCATCAGCACGGTGCTGCTGGTTCTCGTCATGGTCGGATTCGAGATGGGCACGGCCCGAGGACTTGTCGCTCTGCTCGGGAACAACGGTTTGTTGGGATTTTCGACGTTCGTGGTTGCCATGCTGTCCTCGTTGGCGATTGCGGCGGGAACCGATTACGCGATCTTTCTCATCGGTCGCTACCAGGAGGCTCGCCAGGCCGGCCAGGATCGAGAAACCGCCTACTACACGATGTTCCGCGGGACTTTCCACATCATCTTGGGCTCGGGGCTGACCATCGCCGGCGCCACCTTCTGCCTGCACCTGGCGCGGCTGTCGTATTTCAAGGCGCTGGGCATTCCTTCCGCTTTGGGGTTGATCGTCGTGGTCGCCGGAGCGCTGACCGCGGCGCCGGCCGTTGTCGCTGTGGCCACCCGGTTTGGTTTGCTCGACCCCCGATCGATGATCAAGACGCGTGGATGGCGGCGCATCGGCACCGCTGCCGTGCGCTGGCCCGGTCCGGTGTTTGCGGCCTCGCTGGTCATCGCCGTCGCCGGCATCCTCATCATGCCGAGCATGAAGATCAGCTACAACGACCGCTTCTACATACCCCGCAACCTGCCGTCGAACCTCGGATACGCGGCCGCAGAGCGTCATTTCAGCGCCGCCACAATGAATCCGGATATCCTCATGATCGAGAGCGATCACGACATGCGGAATAGCGGCGACATGATCATCTTGGACAGGCTCGCCAAAGACATCTTTCGCTCGCCGGGAATCGCGATGGTGCAAAGCATCACCCGGCCCTTGGGCGGGCCGATTGAGCACACGTCAATACCGTTTCAGATCAGTGCCCAATCGATCCCAATCCAGCAGAACTTGCAATTCATGAGGGACCGGACGGCTGACATGCTCAAGATGAGCGACGATCTTGGCGCCATGATCGGTTCGATGGAGCGGATGCAGGGTTTGCTGGGTCAGATGAGCAACTCGACTCATCACTTGGTCGGCGATATGGGTGACATGAAGGCGACGGTGGATGAGATGAGGGACCATCTGGCAGATTTCGACGATTTCGCGAGACCGTTCCGCAGCTATTTGTATTGGGAACAACACTGTTTCGACATCCCGGTCTGCTGGGCGGCCAGGTCGGTGTTCGACGCGATCGATGGTGTGGACAAGGTCAGCGAGAACATGAGCGCGCTAATCAAGGACATGAACAATGTCGACGCGATCATGCCCCAGATGCTCGCCCAGTTCCCGCCGATCATCGCTGTCGGCGAATCCATGCGGGGAACGCTGCTGACGATGCACAGCAGCTTCTCGGGTCTGGTCACTCAAATGGCCCAGATGACCGATACGGCGAGCGCGATGGGTCAGGCCTTCGACGCCTCCAGGAGTGGCGACTACTTCTACCTGCCGCCGGAAGCCTTCCAGAATCCCGACTTTCAGCGCGGTCTGAAACTTTTCGTGTCGCCGGACGGCAAAGCCGCACGCTTCATCATCACCCACGACACGGACCCGGCAACACCGGCAGGCATCTCGGCGGTCAAGCCCGAGCTGGCCGCCGCGCAGCAAGCCGTGAAGGGCACAGCCCTGACCGGAGCCAAATTCTACCTCGCCGGCACGGCGGCGATATACCGTGACATCCAGGCGGGCTCCCAATACGACCTGCTAATCGTCGGAATCGCCGCGTTGACACTGATTTTCGCGGTCATGGTGCTCATCACCCGGGCCTTGGTGGCGTCCCTGGTAATCGTCGGCACAGTCCTGCTGTCGCTGGGAGCCGCATTCGGGCTGTCCGTACTGGTGTGGCAACACCTCTTGGGTCTGGACCTGAACTGGATCGCACCGGTGTTCGGGCTGATCATTCTGCTGGCGGTCGGATCTGACTACAACTTATTGCTGGTGTCACGGTTCCAAGAGGAGATCAGCGCGGGGCTGAGAACCGGCATCATCCGATCGATGGGGGAAACCGGTGGTGTCGTGACGGCGGCAGGACTCGTGTTCGCCTTCACCATGATGTCGATGGCCGCCAGTGATCTCCGCTCGATCGGGCAGGCCGGCACCACGATTGGGCTCGGCCTCCTCTTCGACACTCTGATCGTGCGCTCCCTTATGACGCCTTCGATCGCCGCGTTGCTGGGACGGTGGTTCTGGTGGCCGATCCGCGTGCGCCCGCGCCCGGCCAGCTACATGCTGCGACCCTTCGGGCCGCGTCGACTCGTCCGTTCCCTTCTTCTAGGGGAGGAGGTGGACGCGCCGACCGCCAAGCGGCGGCTCCATACCGCGGGAACCTCCAGGACTTGAACGGCCGATTGGAAAGCCGGAAAGCAACCCCGAACTCACACCAAGTTCTAACGCATGCTCAACGCGCGAGGGTGGAAGCGCACAGAGCCCGGTTCAGACCAGAGCGCCCCTGAGACACCGCAACTCGCGCAAACCATCGACCGGACACTGTTGGAGCGGGGCGGCATGAACCGAGACGAGGTCGCACGACTGAGCGGCCGCCGCGACTCCGCCAACGAATGCTGACTGCGCTGGTGACACTTGCATGTTAACCGCTGGTCCCCATGCGGCTTTGACGTCGTGCGATGTGTCGATACAGCCATTCTGCTTGATTACGGACCACCCAATATCCCTGAGGCACAACGCACTTCGCATGTCGAGCAGCGCACGCGGGAGAGCGAGTGGGTACCGCCAAAGCGACGATTAACGCCTAGCCCCACTAACGAGATTCTCATCTTTATGCCGGATCCGCCATTTCGATGTCACGAAGATGAGAATTCCGCCATGTTGGATGAGAACCTACAACCAATGACCTGTAGGTTCCCAAACTGCGTGGCGGATAGCGATACCTCCACCTGCGGTTTTGCAGGATTCTCATCAACATGGCGGACCCGTTTTTCTCATCTTCGTGGCGGATCCTAGAACCGTACGGTTGTGCAATATTTCTGGCAGCACTTAGTACTATCGACCAGGTTCTCGTCTCGGTGGCCCATTTGACGTTTACCTAAATGAGGATTCCGCCGTCTAAAATTGCGATCGACGGCTAATTCGGGCTGATCTGAATCGAGACCTGTGTCGTTAAGCTGTTGTGCCTGTGAGCGTCTCGACGAAGGTGGCGAGCGCGTCGGCAGTATTTGTCGCCGCAGCGTCAAGGTTAGTCACTCCGATCCGGCTCAGAAGGCTTGCCGGGCGGTCATAGCCGATCCGTGCAGCGTCGCTGGCGGGCTGAAAAATCGTTAGGCGGGCAGTGGATACCGGCAAGCTGTCCGGATCAACCCGGACTGCCGTGAGCCAAATAGTGAGTCAGGCGTCGTCCTCCGGCCTAAGACTGTACTTGACAGTACAGTGATTGCGCGCAAGGCTGGAGCGTGCAACGGTGCACCGCTGCGGCGCGTCGATCGAGCTAGGGAATTGCCATGCAAGTTAAACCCGGAGACGTCGTCGAACTCGATGAGTTGCATACCTTCAAGGGCGGCAGGGTCGCGGTGCCTGATCCCGAAGGTCTTGTCCACCTTCAGTTTCGGCGTTTTGCGGGCTGTCCCATCTGCAACGTGCACCTGCAATCGGTGATCCGGCGCCATGATGAGATCGCGGCCGCAGGCATCCGCGAGGTGGTGCTGTTTCACTCCACGCCCGAAGAACTCGCAACCTATGTGGAGGACATGCCGTTTGACCTCGTCGCCGATCCCGACCGGGTATTCTATCGGCGCTTCGGGGTGGAGACGTCACTACGGTCAGTGGCCGATCCGCGTTCGATGGCGCCCGTCGTCAAGGCTGCGCTGGGTTCGCGTTCCGCGGCCCGAAAGTTACGGCTTTCAGCCGGCATGCACAGCGCCAACGGCGGTCACCTCGGTTTGCCCGCCGATATTTTGATCGACACCGACGGCACGGTCATCGACGCCAAGTACGGCAAGCACGCAGCTGACCAGTGGTCGGTGGACGAGATCCTCCAACACAGCAAGGCGCACCGCTGACGGGTGGGACGGCCAAGCCGCCGCCCGCGACCGAGCGCGGGCGGCGTGCGCGCGCCGACATCGCGGATGCCGCGGTGCTGGTGTATCAACGTGGCGTTCGCGCAACCAGTCTCGATGACGTCCTAGCCGCGGCGGGCTGCGGCAAGTCGCAGCTTTACCACTACTTCGACGACAAGGCGGATCTCGTCGGCGCCGTCGTCGACCGGCAATTGGAATTCGTGCTCGCCGACCTCAACTCCACCCAGGCGTTCTGCCACGGCGAGCCAGGATCGATGAAAAGTGAACCGGCACCGTTGAATCGGCACCAATCACTGACGGCGTGCGCCACGAACTCGGGACCGTTGTCGAAGCGGACATAATGGGGCGCCACGTGTTGGACGGCGAGGCGGTCCAACACGTCGACGACGCCGTCGGCGTCGATGCAGCGGTCGACCTCGATGGC
>DASXMA010000041.1:0-2470 GCA_036495965.1 Mycobacterium sp. | reverse complement strand
AGCGCCAACTTACCGTCGCGGCACCGCTCGGTCAGCAGGTAGGGCAGGCGTCTCCGATCGCGCCTCTCGTCCCATACTCGGCGAAACCGCCGTCGAAAATCACCGCGGCCTTCATCCCGCGCTCGGCGGCCGCGATGAAGGTGGGCAGAACGCGTTCGTGGCCGAGGCAGAACACCGCGACGTCCGGCACCTCGGGTAGCTCGGCCGGGCTCGCATAGCATGGGCGGTTGAGAAGGCTCGTGTAATTGGGGTTCACCGGGTAGACGCGACCGGCAAAACCCAGGCACTCGAGCGTGGCGATAACCCGGCGGCCGGGCGTCGGCTTGTCAGAGGCGCCGATGATAGCGATCGATTCCGGCTGGAACAGCGGCTTGAGCTGCATGGCATCTACTCGTCGTCGAACAGCTTCTCACGCAGCGTAGTCCACTTGTATTCGCGGCGGAAGCGGCCGCGCCGCTGCAGCTCCGGCACCAGCGTCGTCTCTAATAGGTCATAGAATCATTTTCACCTGCTTGCGTACCTAGCCTAACTTCGCCGATTGGCGGGGTCATAGACGGGCAAAGCGGTTGTTTTTCATAAACCGACCGGCAAAGGTCGGCACTACAGCGGTGTTCGGTGGTGATTTTGGGCTTCGGCTGCTCGGGCAGAGTGAATTTGAGTTTGTCGAGCAGTAGCGCGAGCTCGGGTTCTGGCTCGGTGTAGCGGGTCAGTAGCAGCTCGCGGCCGTCGGTCGTCGGGGCCCTCGACCGCGAAGCGCTGCTTGCGAACCGAGCCGATTTCGACCAGGACGAACTCCGGCGCATTGGGGAGGCCCATCAGAGCGCCGGCGAAGGGCAATATTGCCGGCCGACACGCCCGCCGAGGCATCGGCTCTGAACTAAATGGCAGAAGTCCACATCGCGCCGACCCTTCTCATAGGCCTACGGTTAAGGTCGGGAATGGGGCAGACAGCGAACAACACGGAAGGAGCGGGAGGTCGGCTTTCTTCGATTCGAGCCGCCCTTCGGCGAATTATTGCGTTGCGGGTCAGCTGATGACCTTCGCTGCGGAGGGCGCGGGCGGGATCAAGGAGAACAACCATGCACACTGCGATCCCATCGTTTGTCGGCTTCGCCAAAACCCCTTGGAACAAGGGCCGCCTCATTGGTCAGAAGCGGCCGCTGAGACCGAAGGAGGTCTGGGCGATCCGCGTTCGGCTCCAGCTTGAACAGCGCAGACGCGATCTCGCTCTGTTCAATCTCGCCATCGACAGCAAGCTGAGGGGCTGCGACCTCGTGCGGCTGCGGGTGAGCGACGTGTGCGTCGGGGCACGGGTGCAGGACCGCGCCATGATAACCCAGCGGAAGACCGGCCGGCCGTCCAGTTCGAGATCACCGAACAAACCCGAGCAGCAATCCGGGATTGGCCGGCCAGTACCACCCCAGGGAGCGCCCAATACCTCTTCCCGAGCCGCTTTCACAATCAGCCGCACATTTCGACACGACAGTACGCGCGCATCGTCCATCGCTGGGTTGAATGCGCCGGTCTCGATCCCTTGGCTTATGGGACGCACTCGATGTGGCGAACGAAGGTGGCCCAAATTTACAAGAAGACCGGCAACTTGAGGGCGGTGCAGTTGCTCCTCGGGCACACGAAGCTCGAAAGCACTGTTCGCTACCTCGGCATCGAGGTCGATGATGCGCTCAGTATCTCGGAGCAAGTCGAGCTCTGATCTCAGCACAAGTGCGGCCCTGTCTCTGGCGGGGCCGCTATCAGCTCATTTAGAAGACCTTCGCCGGCGTGCACGGGAATTGGCAAGAGGCGCCGATTCCGGCCGTTCTCACCACGACGATCGGCCGGCTCAAGTCGACCCTAAGCCGCCATCCGGCTGCTTGGCCCCTTACACCGCCAGAAAGCGGCGGTTTGCCCATTCGGAACCAGACTCGGGCCACTTTGCGATCAGTCCCCTGGAGAGGGCTGCCGAATTGATACCTGCGCCTCGTCTAGTACGGACAACGCTGCCGATCGTCATAGCCGCGCCATCATTGGACACACGGACCCGTTGATCGGGCCGTCAAGAAGCGGCATCGCACGCCGCTAAAGGTCATGCCGACTGCCTGTGCCAGACGCGGAAACCAGTCTCTGATACGGCCGATCGGATCGGATCTTTCGCGACGCGGCTTGCATCCGACGGGAGCCCGCAGATAGGGTAAGAGCAAAGCTTTCCGGGGTCAGCAAAGCGCAACCGGGTGCAGGCCGTGGTCAGCAAAAGTGCCGTCGTAAAGAGCTCGGCACTGAAGGGAGTGAATGGACGCCTCCGCCGCCGTGACGATCGTGGGTGGGCTCGGCTTGTTCCTGCTCGGGATCCATCACCTCACTGAAGGTCTGAAGGGTCTTGCGGGTGACTCGCTGCGACGTGCGCTACAGACACTCGTTGGCGGGCGATTGAGTGCGGTCGTATCTGGTGCGCTGTTCACGGTAGCGATTCAAT
>DASXMA010000040.1:0-7840 GCA_036495965.1 Mycobacterium sp. | reverse complement strand
GAACGCTTCGCCCAAGCCGGCATCGCGGCTCTGGCGTTCACCTACCGACACTTCGGTGACAGCACCGGCCAACCCCGCCAACTGTTGTCGATCAAACGGCAGTTGGCGGACTGGGATGCCGCCATCGCCCACGTCAAGGGTCGCCACGACGTCGACTGCACCCGAATCGCGGTGTGGGGCAGCTCGTTCGGCGGCGGTCACTCGATCACCGTTGCGTCGCGGCATCCGGAACTCAAAGCTGCGGTGGCCCAATGTCCGTTCACCGACGGGCTGGCGTCGGCGCTGGCGCTGGGACCGTTGGCCACACTGAAGGTGCTGCCCTTGGTGGCCAAGGACTACGCCTCCATCATCGGCCGGCGACCACCGGCAATGATCTCGCTGGCCGGCCCGCCCGGGTCACTGACCCTGATGAATGCCCCCGACGCGTTACCCGGCTATCAGGCGCTGCTGCCGGCGGAAACGACGTTCCGCAACGAGGTCGCCGCCCGCGTCGCCCCGACAATCATGACCTACCGGCCCGGACGGGAGGCCCACAAGATCGCATTCCCGATCCTGTTCTGCATCAGCGACACCGACACCGTCACCCCGCCCGAGCAGACCGAGCGCTACGCCAGGACCGCGCCGCGCGGGGAGATCAAGCACTACGACGCCGGCCACTTCGAGTTCTACCTCGGCGACCCGTTCGCGCACCTGGTCGCCGACCAGACCGAATTCCTGACCCGCCACCTACAACCGGCCGGAGCCATGGCGTGACAGCCTATCCCGCCGACGCCCTGGGCGGACGGCTCCCGCTGGCCCGCCTCCATCGTCGTCGTCGACGCCATCCCCAAGAACCCCGTCGGCAAGACCGACAAGGCCCCGCTGCGCGCTGCCCACGCCGCCCCACGGCCCCCAATACCACCCCGGAGGCGAACCGATGAAGGCATTCGCACTTACCCGCTACGGCAAGACCAACAGCGTCGCCGCCGTCGAACGCGCCCAACCCGACGCGGGCGACGACGACGTCCTGGTCCAGATCCACGCCGCCAGCATCAACCCGCTGGACCTCAAGATCCGCAACGGCGAACTCAAGCCGCTTCTGCCCTACACGCTTCCGATCGTGCTGGGCAACGACCTGGCCGGCGTCGTGGTCAAGACCGGTCCGCGGGTGCGCGGCTTCACCGCTGGCGACGCCGTGTTCGCCAAGCCCAACCAGGACCGCATCGGCGCCTTCGCCGAATACCTCGCCCTCAACGAGAACGACGTCGCCCCCAAACCCGAACGGCTCGACATGACCGAGGCCGCGTCACTGCCGCTGGTCGCGCTGACCGCCTGGCAGGCCTTGGTGGTCAAGGCGCGCGTTCAGCCCGGACAGAAGGTGCTCATCCACGCCGGCTCCGGCGGACTGGGCAGCATCGCCATCCAACTGGCCAAACACCTCGGCGCCACCGTCGCTACCACCACCAGCGCCAAAAACGTCGCCTGGGTCACCGACCTGGGCGCCGACGTCGTGATCGACTACAAGACCCAGGACGTAACCGCCGAGTTGAGCGGCTACGACCTCGTGTTGGACACCCAGGGTGGTGCCACGTTGGAGAAGTCGCTGCAGGTGCTCAAGCCTGGTGGCGCGGTGATCTCGGTGGCCGGACCGCCCGACCCGGAGTTCGCGCGCGAGTTCGGGGCGAATTGGTTTCTGGTTCAGGCGATGCGGGCGCTGAGTTTCTCCATCCGGCGTAAGGCCAAAAAGCGCTCGGTGACCTACTCCTTCCTGTTCATGACCGCCAACGGCGAGCAGCTGCGGGAACTGGGTGCCCTCCTCGATGCCGGGGTGGTCCGCCCCGTCATCGATCGGGTCTTTCCGTTCGACGACACGCTCGAGGCCCTGGCCTACGTCGAGAGCGGGCGCTCCAAGGGCAAGGTCGTCGTGACCATGACCGACGAAGGTCAGTGACTGTGACCGCCGACGTGTTCGACTTCGACTGGCTGGTCATCGGATCCGGATTTGGCGGCAGCGTCTCGGCGTTACGGCTGTCGGAGAAGGGGTTTCGCGTCGGCGTACTCGAACGGGGCCGCCGCTACGAGCCCGAAGATCTGCCCGCCTCGGCGTGGCAGTCCAACAAGTACACCTGGGCGCCGCGACGGGGCAAGCTGGGCATCATGCGGACCTCGATGTTCCGCCACGTCTTCTTCCCGTCCCAGAGCGGGGTCGGCGGCGGAAGCCTGGTCTACGGCGGAGTGCTCTACCGCGCCAAGAAGGAATTCTTCGACGCCGCTCAGTGGAATCACCTCGGCGACTGGGAGCAGCTGCTGGCCCCGCACTACGCCACCGCCGAACGGATGCTCGGCGCCGCCCCGGTCCCATTCGATTCGGTACACCAGCAGTGGATCCGGGCGATGGGCCGCCACTTCGGCACCGAGGACACCGTCACCCGGGCCCCCGCCGGAGTGTTCTTCGGCGAACCCGGCAAAACGGTGCCCGACCCATACTTCGGCGGCGCGGGCCCCGACCGCACCGGCTGCGTCCGTTGCGGCGCCTGCATGGTGGGCTGCCGGGTCGGGGCGGTGAACTCGCTGACCAAAAACTACCTGTGGTTCGCCGAACACAACGGTGTGCAGATCCTGCCCGAACACCAGGTCGTCGACGTCACCCCGCTGGGCAACCCCGACGGCAGCGACGGCTACCGGGTCATCACCGAACACCCCCGGGGCGGGCGCCGCCGCGACCGCCACACCTACGCCACCCGCGGAGTGGTGTTCGCCGGCGGCGCGCTGGGCACCAACGAACTGCTGGCCACCTGTAAACACGGCGGCTCGCTGCCCCGCATCAGCGATCGGCTGGGCGAACTGGTGCGCACCAACAGCGAATCCGTGCTCACCGTCCTGCTGCCCGAGGACCGCGGCAGCTGGCGCGACGTCACCGCCAGTAGCAGCGTGCACGTCGACGCCGACACGAACGTCGAGTTGCTCACCTACGGACCGCACGCCGACATGCTCAGCCTGCTCTACACCGTGCTCGTCGGCGACGGCACCCGCATCACTCGGCCGCTGAAGTGGCTGGCCGCGATCGCATGCCACCCACGGAAATGGCTGCAGACACTATGGCCGGTGGGCTGGAGCCGGCGCATGGTGATGCTGCTGGTGATGCAGTCGCGCGACAACGCGATCTCGTTTCGCGCCCGCAGGCGCCGCTTGGGGCGCGGCTATCGGCTCTCCACCGTGCAAAACAGCGACAACCCCAGCCCCACCTACATCGAGATGGGCAACCAGGCCGCCCGCTGGCTGGCCGAACGCACGGGCGGCATCGCCCAGAGCAACGTGCTCGAAGCACTCGGCAATATCCCCTCCACCGCACACCTACTCGGCGGTGCCGTCATCGCCGACGGCCCCGTCCACGGCGTGATCGACAAGGACCTGCACGTCTTCGGCTACCACAACATGCTCGTCTGCGATGGATCGGCGGTGCCGGCCAACCCAGGCGTCAACCCAGCCCTGACCATCACCGCCCTCGCCGAACACGCCATGGCCCAAATCCCGGCATCACAACCTGCGCCCTCTCCAATCAGCCGCGGCAGCACCTCCATTTGCAGCCAACTCGACTGCCCATGAACGCATCTCCATCTCAGGAGCCATTGGTGACCAACCTCGCCGACCAAACGGTCCTCGTTACCGGAGCCAACCGCGGCATGGGCCGCGAATACATCACCCAATTGCTCGATCGGGGTGTGGCCACGGTCTACGCCGCAGCCCGCAACCCCGACACCATCGAGGTGAACGATTCCCGCGTCGTTGCGCTGCGCCTCGACGTGACCGATACCGCCTCCGTCGCCGCGGCCGCCCAAGCGGCCGGCGACGTATCGGTGTTGATCAACAACGCCGGCATCGCACGCGGCGCCTCCGTGCTGTCCGCCGACACCACCATCTTGCGAGAAGAGCTGGAGACCAACCTCTTCGGGCCACTGGCGTTGACGTCAGCGTTCGCCGACGGGATCGCCGAACGCTCCGGCGCCATTGTCAACGTGTCCTCAGTGCTGGCCTGGCTGCCCGTCGGGGGGAGCTACGGCGTCACCAAGGCCGCGTTGTGGAGCGCAACGGATTCCATGCGCAGTGAACTGGCCCCGCGCGGAGTGCAAGTAGTGGGCGTCTACGTAGGGTTGGTTGATACCGACATGGCCTCCTTCGCGAGCGACAGCCTGAAGTCGTCACCGGTCGACGTTGTCCGTCAGGTTCTCGACGGAGTGGAGTCCGGCGCCGACGAAGTGCTCGCCGACGAGATTACCCGCCAGGTGCGCGCCCAACTCCGCAGACCGATTGGACAACGGCGATGACATCCGGTGCTAGTAGCCTCTATTCACCGCACCAAGGCACCCGTGGGACGACAGGGACCTAACGATGCCCAAACCCGTGGAGGCTGCATCGAAATCCAAGTCTGGCATTCAGCCGAGGAACACTCGGCTGGACCGCGAGGCGGCGGAAGCCCGATTAGTTACTGCTGCCATCGCGTTGCTGGCCGACAAAGGGCCCACCGAGCTTCGAGTCCGTTCGGTCGCGGATGCCGCCGGCATGTCGACGATCGCGGTGTATCACCACCTCGGCGGACTACCAGAACTCGTCAACGCCGTGGTCGCACAGGGCTTCCACGACCTTCGTGATGCGTTTCGCGAGACACCCGCCACAGACGATCCTGTGACCGACCTGTTCACCATGGCGTTGGCGTCGAGGCGGTTCGCCCAGGCCAATCCGCACCTCTACGATCTGATGTTCGGACTGTCCACCCGGGGCGGATACCGTCCCGCCGACTCCGCCAGCAAGGTCCGGGCCGATAGTTTCCAGGCGGCGTATGCCCTGCTGATGGCGGCCTGTGACCGGCTCGTGTCGAGTGGCCGGGTGCGAGCCGACCAAGACCCCGAAGCAGTCGCGCCTCAACTATGGAGTGCCGTACACGGATTCATCACCCTCGAACTCGGCAATCATTTCGCTCATTTCGGCGATCCCGTTCGCCAAGTCCTACAACCCACCATGGTCAACATCGCAATCGGACTGGGTGATGACCCCACGCAAGCGCTGGCGTCCCACGACGCGGCGACGCGGGCAAGTCGCTAGCTCGGGAGGAGCTCGCTCCTCTTGATCACGGTCGCAGGAACGCCGCGTCATCGACGTGCGGCATTCGCCCGGCACCAGGACGGAGTGCTACCTACTTCGCTTCGAGTTCCCACAATGCGCGCTGAATGCCGTGGTCACGCAGAAGTCGTGCATCGACGATAGGTCCGAGCACACCCCGCAGTGCCGAGACGGGGCGCCAACGCGCAGGAACGGCTACGGCGCGTCGCCGTTGTTCGAGTCCGTTGACGATGGCGGCTGCAGCCGTCTCTGGCTGGATGCGTTTGACGACGAACTTTGGCATCGCCGAAAGGAGCGCGAGGACCCGCGGGTCCTCGTCGATGCCGTGATGGATCATGTCGGTCTCGATGAGTGAGAAGTACGCTGTCATGGCTGACGCTCCGTGGTTCGCCAGTTCGACGGCGAGGGCACGGCCGGCTTGCTCGACCGCTGCTTTGCTCATCGCGTACGGAATTGCCCCTGCACCGTTGAGATAAGCGAAAACCGAACTTATCAGAGCGATTTGGCCACGATTGCGGATCACGGACTCGATCGTCTCGGAGACCGTGTTGGCGACGCCGATCACGTTGACCGACACCACACGATTCACGTCGTCGATGGTCAATGTGCGAAACGTGCCACCGCGTCCCATCAGACCTGCATTGGCGATCGCAATATCGATGGGCCCGAACTCGTCCTCGGCATTGCTGATCGCGGCACGTACGGAGTCGGTCGCCGTCACGTCGCACTCGACGGGGAGCGCTCGCCCCGGAGGGAGTGCGTCGGCTGTCCGCTGCGCGGCGCAGAGGTTAATGTCGGCGAGGACAACGCGTGCGCCCCGTTGAGTTAATGTCGCGGCGGTCGCGGTACCGAGTCCTCCGCCGGCGCCAGTGAGGAAGACCACCTTGCCGGCCAGTGAGTACGTTCGCGTGCGCTTCATATGACTCATCTGCAACTCCTCTGATCTGAACGCAAACACTCTGTGTTCGAGGTGGCTATCGCTCAGCAAGGAACTTTGCAGCGACGGGTGCGAATTGTTCGTGGTACTCGAACACGCCGCCGTGTCCGCAGTTGGGATAGATGATCAGCTCGGATCCTGCGATGCGCCGATGCAGGTCGTCGGACAGCACCGAGGGCACCATACGGTCGTGGTCGCCGTTGGCGATCAAGGTGGCCTGGGTGATCTTCGACAGATCCGACGGCCTCGACCGACCGTAAGCCTTGATCGCCTTCAGTTGGGTCTGGAAGGCACTGATCTTGATGTTTTTGTCACGATCGGTCGTGCGTTCCTTGAGCCGGTTCACGAACTCCTTGCCGGCGCGCTTGCCCGCGGCGTCGCGGTTGAAGAACAAGAACTCTTTGGGGTCCGAACGGGTCAAGGCGGCCCGCAGCGTGTCCCAGTAGGTGACGCCGGCGACCTTGTCCATGCCCTTGCCACCACGGGGCCCGGTACCGGTCAGGACGAGTTTGCGCACCAAGTCGGGGTGCTTGAGCACCAGATCCTGGGCGATCATGCCGCCCATCGAAAACGAGAACACATCGATCTTGTCGAACCCCAGCGCCTTGATGAAGGTGTAGGCGTCGTCGGCGGCCTCTTCGATGGTGCTGGGCACCTTGCCCGTGGACGCGCCCACGCCCGTGTTGTCGAAGGCAATGACGTGGCGGTTTTTGGCGATCGGGTCGACGATTCGCGGATCCCAGTTGTCCAGCGTTGCCGCGAGGTGGACAAAGAACACCACCGGGATGCCGCCTTTGGGGCCGAGTTCACGATAGGCGTAGGTGGTTCCGCCGGCCGTCACCGTACGTGACGGTGCCTTGGCGTAGGAGGTGATGACGGAGTCGTTTCTGGTGCTACTCATCGGGTGCTCGTTTCTGTGATCTGTGTGTTGGGGGGATGCCGCGGCGGGTTGCCTAGTCGGCGAGAAACTGAAGTGCGTCGGAAACAAAGGTCGAGTGGTACTGAAATATCCCGCCGTGTCCGGAATCCGGGTAAATCTTCAGTTCCGCGTTGGGGAGTCGGCGCGCCATGTCCGCCGACAGGCTGCTGGCGACCATCAGGTCGTTGTCGCCGTTGGCGACCACGACGGGCGCGGTAATCCGCGACAAGTCATCCGGTGCTGCCTTGCCGCCGTTGACGATCGCCTTTAGCTGGGCAAGTCGCGCCTGCATCGAGATCTTCTTGTCCCGATCGAAGGTTCGCTCCCGGAGTCGGGTGAGGTATGCGGATGCGGCTCGCTTGCCATCCGTGGTGCGGGGGAAGAATAGGAACTCGCGCGGGTCCTTACGCGACAGGAAGGCCTTGGCGTAGGCAACGGCGACGATCTTGCGCATCGCGTCGATCCCGCCGCCGCCGCGGGGTCCGGTGCCCGCGAGAATCATGCGTCGGACGAGATGAGGCGCTTGAAGCGCGACCAGTTGAGCGACGCCGCCGCCGAGCGAGAATCCGCTCAGGTCCACCTTCTCCAGCCCGAGGGCGCAGATGAAGGCGATCGCGTCGGCAGCCATCTCCTCGATGGTGTCCGGGACGGCGGATCCGGATGCGCCGACACCGCGGTTGTCGAACGTGATGACACGGTGGTGCGCTGCGATGCCGTCGATGACCCGGGGATCCCAGTCGTCGAGCACCGCGGTGAAGTGGTGCAGGAACACGACGGGCACCTCGCCATCGGCGCCGAGTTCCCGATAGGCGAACGGCACTCCGTTGACGTCGATCGTCTTGGTCGGGGTGTCCTTCCAGGTGAGCATTGTCGGCCCTTTCGTGGTG
>DASXMA010000039.1:0-26043 GCA_036495965.1 Mycobacterium sp. | reverse complement strand
CATCCCGGGCGAGGGCCACAACCTGCAGGAACACTCGATGGTGCTGGTGCGTGGTGGTCGTGTGAAGGACCTCCCGGGCGTGCGTTACAAGATCATCCGGGGTTCGCTTGACACCCAGGGCGTGAAGAACCGCAAGCAAGCCCGCAGCCGCTACGGCGCGAAGAAGGAGAAGAGCTGATGCCGCGCAAGGGGCCCGCGCCCAAGCGCCCGCTGGTCAACGACCCTGTGTACGGATCGCAGCTGGTCACCCAGCTGGTCAACAAGGTTTTGCTCAAAGGGAAGAAATCGCTCGCCGAGCGCATTGTTTATGGGGCGCTTGAGAACGCCCGGGAAAAGACCGGTACCGATCCCGTGATCACACTCAAGCGTGCTCTGGACAACGTCAAGCCGGCCCTGGAGGTGCGCAGCCGCCGCGTCGGTGGTGCGACTTATCAGGTGCCCGTCGAGGTGCGTCCGGACCGGTCCACCACGCTGGCGCTGCGCTGGCTGGTCAGCTTCTCGCGGCAGCGTCGGGAGAAGACCATGATCGAGCGGCTGGCAAACGAGATCATGGATGCCAGCAATGGCCTCGGAGCTGCCGTCAAGCGACGCGAGGACACTCACAAGATGGCCGAGGCAAACCGCGCCTTTGCGCACTATCGCTGGTAGAGCCGGAGACCGGCTCAACTGGCAGAGTGGCCGGCCGGATGCAAGACCGACAGCGAACTAACAAAGCAATCGAAAGAGTGGGAAGACTTCTGTGGCACAGAAGGACGTGCTGACTGACCTGAGCAAGGTCCGCAACTTCGGCATCATGGCGCACATCGATGCCGGCAAAACGACGACCACCGAGCGGATCCTGTACTACACCGGCATCAACTACAAGATCGGTGAGGTCCACGATGGCGCAGCCACCATGGACTGGATGGAGCAGGAGCAGGAACGCGGGATCACCATTACCTCCGCGGCCACGACGACGTTCTGGAAAGACGACCAGCTCAACATCATCGACACCCCTGGCCATGTTGATTTCACCGTCGAGGTGGAGCGCAACCTGCGCGTGCTGGACGGGGCCGTCGCCGTGTTCGACGGCAAAGAAGGTGTCGAACCGCAATCCGAGCAAGTGTGGCGGCAGGCCGACAAGTACGACGTACCCCGCATCTGCTTCGTCAACAAGATGGACAAGATCGGTGCGGACTTCTACTTCTCGGTCCGCACGATGGAGGAACGGCTCGGGGCCAACGCCGTGCCGATCCAGCTGCCCATCGGCGCCGAGGGCGACTTCGAAGGCATCGTCGACCTGGTCGAGATGAACGCCAAGGTGTGGCGCGGTGAGACGAAGCTAGGTGAAACCTACGACACCGTCGAGATCCCGGCTGAGCTGGCCGAAAAGGCCGAGGAATACCGCACAAAGTTGCTCGAGGTGGTCGCAGAGACCGACGAGGAGCTGCTGGAGAAGTACGTCGGCGGCGAGGAGATCACCGTCGATGAGATCAAGGCGGCGATCCGCAAGCTGACGATCGCCTCGGAGATCTACCCGGTGCTGTGCGGCAGTGCGTTCAAGAACAAGGGCGTGCAGCCCATGCTCGACGCCGTTGTCGACTATCTGCCCTCACCTCTGGACGTGCCGCCGGCCGTCGGGCACCCTCCGGGCAAGGAGGACGAGGAGGTTGTGCGCGACGCGACAACCGACGAGCCCTTCGCCGCGCTGGCGTTCAAGATTGCGTCGCACCCGTTCTTCGGCAAGCTCACCTACATCCGGGTGTACTCGGGCACCGTCGAGTCGGGCAGCCAGGTCATCAACGCCACCAAGGGCAAGAAGGAACGACTGGGCAAGCTCTTCCAGATGCACTCCAACAAGGAGAATCCGGTGGAGCGCGCATCGGCGGGCCACATCTATGCGGTGATCGGGCTCAAGGACACCACCACCGGTGACACGTTGAGCGATCCGAACAAGCAGGTCGTCCTCGAGTCGATGACCTTCCCCGCTCCGGTGATCGAGGTGGCCATCGAGCCGAAGACCAAGAGCGACCAGGAGAAGCTGAGCCTGTCGATCCAGAAGCTCGCCGAAGAGGACCCGACGTTCAAGGTGCACCTGGATTCCGAGACCGGTCAGACCGTGATCGGCGGCATGGGCGAGCTGCACCTCGACATCCTGGTGGACCGCATGCGCCGCGAATTCAAGGTCGAGGCCAACGTCGGCAAGCCGCAGGTGGCGTACAAGGAGACCATCCGCCGCGTGGTGGACACCGTCGAGTTCACGCACAAGAAGCAGACCGGTGGCTCGGGCCAGTTCGCGAAGGTGATCATCAAACTCGAGCCGTTCACCGGCGAAGACGGTGCGACCTACGAGTTCGAGAACAAGGTCACCGGTGGACGCATCCCGCGCGAGTACATCCCCTCGGTGGACGCCGGTGCGCAAGACGCTATGCAGTACGGTGTGCTGGCCGGCTACCCGCTGGTGAACCTCAAGGTCACCTTGCTCGACGGCGCTTACCACGACGTCGACTCGTCGGAAATGGCGTTCAAGATCGCCGGTTCTCAGGTGCTGAAAAAGGCTGCCGCACAAGCGCAGCCGGTCATTCTGGAACCGATCATGGCCGTTGAGGTCACCACGCCCGAGGACTACATGGGCGATGTGATCGGCGACCTGAACTCCCGCCGTGGCCAGATCCAGGCCATGGAGGAGCGGGCTGGTGCGCGCGTCGTCAAGGCGCACGTGCCGCTGTCGGAGATGTTCGGCTACGTCGGCGACCTGCGGTCTAAGACTCAAGGCCGGGCGAACTACTCCATGGTGTTCGACTCGTACGCCGAAGTGCCGGCGCAGGTGTCGAAGGAGATCATCGCGAAGGCGACGGGCGAGTGAACATCGGCTCGGAGTAACCTGGCCCGGTCACTAACCGCGGCACAACTGGAAAACATCAAACTGCCTAACAAGCACCAAACAAGTCGGAGGACACAAAAGTGGCGAAGGCGAAGTTCCAGCGGACCAAGCCCCACGTCAACATCGGGACCATTGGTCACGTTGACCACGGCAAGACCACACTGACCGCGGCTATCACCAAGGTCCTGCATGACAAGTTTCCGGACCTGAACGAGTCGAAGGCGTTCGATCAGATCGACAACGCCCCCGAGGAGCGTCAGCGCGGTATCACCATCAACATTGCGCACGTGGAGTACCAGACCGACAAGCGTCACTATGCCCACGTCGACGCCCCTGGTCACGCTGACTACATCAAGAACATGATCACCGGCGCGGCCCAGATGGACGGTGCGATCCTGGTGGTCGCCGCGACCGACGGCCCGATGCCGCAGACGCGTGAGCACGTGCTGCTGGCTCGTCAGGTCGGGGTGCCCTATATCCTCGTCGCATTGAACAAGGCCGACGCCGTGGATGACGAAGAGCTGCTCGAGCTGGTCGAGCTGGAGGTCCGCGAGCTACTGGCCGCCCAGGAGTTCGACGAGGAGGCCCCGGTGATCCGCGTCTCGGCGCTCAAGGCGCTCGAGGGCGACGCCAAGTGGGTCGAATCCGTCGAGGAGCTGATGAAAGCCGTCGACGAGTCGATTCCGGACCCGGTCCGCGAGACCGACAAGCCGTTCCTGATGCCCGTCGAGGACGTCTTCACCATCACCGGGCGTGGCACCGTGGTCACCGGTCGTGTGGAGCGCGGCGTCATCAACGTCAACGAGGAAGTCGAGATCGTCGGCATCAAGCCGACCAGCACCAAGACCACCGTCACCGGTGTGGAGATGTTCCGCAAGCTGCTCGACCAGGGCCAGGCCGGCGACAACGTCGGGCTGTTGCTGCGTGGTATCAAGCGTGAGGACGTCGAGCGCGGTCAGGTCGTCACGAAGCCTGGCACCACCACGCCGCACACCGAGTTCGAGGGCCAGGTCTACATCCTGTCCAAGGACGAGGGCGGCCGGCACACGCCGTTCTTCAACAACTACCGTCCGCAGTTCTACTTTCGCACCACCGACGTGACCGGAGTGGTGACACTGCCGGAGGGCACCGAGATGGTGATGCCCGGTGACAACACCGTCATCTTGGTGAAGCTGATCCAGCCCGTCGCGATGGACGAGGGTTTGCGCTTCGCGATACGCGAAGGTGGCCGCACCGTCGGCGCCGGCCGGGTCACCAAGATCATCAAGTAGGCCGGACCCCAGCACGTAGTAAGTACACGATCCGGATTGCCGATTTCGGCAGCCCGGGCCTTGTACGTTTCGGCAAAGACGAAGAAAAAGTCGCGAAAAGCCCGGGGAGAGGCCTACGATTTGGTTTGTCCCAGTCTGCGGTTGGCGGCCGGGCATTTGCTGGACGCCGTGGCCTGGTCGGAGGGTGTAGATGTCGTACGTAAAAGCGACGCCCGCGTATGTGGCGGCGGCGGCATCTGACTTGGCGAATATCGGCTCCACGATCAGCTCCGCAAACTCAGCGGCCCTCGGTCCGACGTCAAGTGTGCTGGCCCCAGGTGCCGATGAGGTTTCAGCGAGCATTGCGGCGTTGTTCGGCACGCACTCCCAGATTTATCAGCAGCTCAGCGCTCAGGCGGCGCTGTTCCATCAACAGTTTGTGGAGCTCATGAGTGGCGGTGCGGCTCAGTATGCCGGCACCGAGGCCGCGAATGCCTCGCCGCTGCAGACCGTCGGGCAAGGTGCGCTGGGCGTCGCGGGCTCCGCGGGTTCGATGGTGGCGGGAGTGCCTGCGGCGGCAACGGCCGGGGTGACGGGTGGTTCGGCGCCGGCGGGGTTCGCGACAGCCGTTTCGCCATCGGCGGGGGTAATGGCGGCGCACGCACCGGCCAGTACGCCGTTAGCGGCGATGCAAGCAGCGGCTCCGGCGCGACCCGGGCCGCTGGCACCGGCCGCCACGCTGGCAGGGGCGGTGCAGCCGGAAACGTCGACTCATGCTCCGACGCCGGCGACACTGGTACACAACAGTGAGCCAGCCGCGGCAGCGCAGGCCGAAACGCCGGAAACCTCTCCGGCAGCCGCGATGCCGGCACCGCTCGCGGCGTCGACAGCGGCCGCCGCGGCTATTTCCCCGGCAACGCGGGCTCAACCCCCGCCAACGGCGGGGGCAGCGGGGTCCTTCAAGGGGCAACCGGCGCAACATGCGCCGAGGTGACACCCGGACACGGTTTGCACGTATGACGCTCGCGGGACACCTGCGGGCGTTAATCTGACCCGGACTTCCCAGCAAGGCGAGGAGAGACACGTGTTGGCGCGCTACCTGAAGACCCAGTTAGTGGTTTTGCTGTGCGGCGGCCTGGTTGGGCCGATCTTTCTGGTCGTCTACTTCACGCTGGGGCTGGGCAGCCTGCTGCAGTGGATGCTCTGGGTCGGCTTGCTCATCACCGTTGCCGACGTGTTGATCGCGCTCGCGTTGACCAACTACGGGGCGAAGTCGGCCGCCAAAACGGCCGAACTCGAGCAGTACGGGGTGCTGGCACTCGCTCAAATCACCGGACTCACCGAAACCGGAACCCGGATCAACGAACAACCGGTGGTGAAGGTCAACCTGCACATCGCCGGACCGGGGTTCGTACCGTTTGACGGTCAAGACCGGGTAATCGCCAGCGTCACCCGGCTGGGCAACCTCACCGCGCGCAAGCTTGTTGTCCTGGTTAATCCCACCACCCAGGAGTACCAAATCGACTGGGAGCGAAGCGCTTTGGTCAACGGGCTGGTGCCCGCACAATTCGCCGTGGCCGAAGACAACAGGACCTACGACCTGAGCGGGCAAGCCGGCCCGCTGATGGAGATCCTGCAGATCCTGAAGGCCAACAACGTTCCGCTCAACCGGATGGTCGACATCCGGTCGAATCCGGTATTGCGTCAGCAGATCCAGGCCGTGGTGCGTCGGGCGGCCGAACAACAGGCGCCCCCCGCCCGGCCGGCACCGGCCGGGGGGCCGGCAGCGGTCGTCACGCCCCCACAACCGTCGATCGCGCAGCGGCTGCAAGAGCTGGAGACGTTGCGGGCCAGTGGTGCTTTGAGCGACCAAGAGTACAACAGCCGGCGGGCCCAGATCATCTCCGAAATCTGAATCCCGAGGCGAGTTAGAACACGTTCCAGTTTCGCTGCTAGCCTGTCTTCGTGGCTGAACAGGTTGGATCACTGCAAGGACGGGTGGCATTTGTTACCGGCGCTGCCCGTGCCCAAGGGCGTTCGCATGCGGTGCGGCTCGCCCGCGAGGGCGCCGACATCATCGCACTCGATATCTGCGCCCCGGCGTCGGACACCCTGACCTACACGCCGGCCACGCCCGATGATCTCACCGAGACCGTCCGCTTGGTGGAAGCCGAAGGTCGCAAGGTGCTGGCCCGCGAGGTGGACATCCGCGACGACCCCGCGCTGCGGCAATTGGTCGCCGACGGGGTAGAACAATTCGGCCGCCTCGACATTCTGGTCGCCAACGCCGGCGTGCTGGGCTGGGGCCGAGTCTGGGAACTCACCGATGAGCAGTGGGACACGGTTATCGGGATCAACCTGACGGGCACCTGGCGCACCCTGCGCGCCACGATTCCGGCGATGATCGAGGCGGGCAACGGGGGTTCCATCATCGTCGTCAGCTCGTCGGCGGGCCTCAAAGCGACGCCCGGCAACGGCCACTACGCGGCCAGCAAGCACGGGCTCACCGCGCTGACCAACACCCTTGCGATCGAGCTCGGCGAATACAACATCCGGGTCAACTCCATCCACCCCTATTCGGTCGACACCCCGATGATCGAGCCCGAGGCAATGACGGAAATATTCGCCAAGCACCCCCGTTTTGTGCATAGCTTCCCGCCAATGCCGTTGCAGTACAAGGGGTTCATGGCGGCCGAAGAGGTATCCGACGTCGTGGTGTGGCTCGCTGGTGATGGCTCGGGCACATTGTCGGGCACACAGATCCCCGTCGACAAGGGCGCCTTGAAGTACTAATTCGCGATCGTGTATGAAAACCACGTGAGCAGTAGCAAAGGCGTACACCACAGCGACGACCGAATCGTGATCGTCGGCGGCGGGCTTGCTGCTGCGCGGACGGCCGAGCAACTGCGCCGGTCGGAGTACACCGGTGGCATCACAATCGTCAGCGACGAGGTGCATCTTCCCTACGACCGCCCGCCGTTGTCCAAGGAAGTACTGCGCAAAGAGGTCGACGACGTCGCCCTCAAACCGCGTGAGTGGTACGACGAGAAGGACATCACGCTGCGACTGGGTTCGGCCGCTACCAGTCTCGACACGGCCGAGCAGAGGGTGACTCTCGATGACGGGACGGAGCTTGGCTACGACGAGCTAGTCATCGCGACCGGCTTGGTACCGCGGCGCATTCCGGCGTTTCCGGATCTCGAGGGCATTCGGGTGCTGCGGTCGTTCGACGAGAGCATGGCGCTACGCCAGCACGCATCGGAGGCACAGCGGGCCGTGGTCATCGGCGCCGGCTTCATCGGATGCGAGGTCGCGGCCAGCCTGCGCAGTCTGGGTGTTGACGTGGTGCTGATCGAGCCGCAGCCGACGCCGCTGGCATCCGTGCTCGGCGAGCAGATCGGTGAGCTGGTGGCGCGGCTGCACCGCGACGAAGGTGTCGACGTTCGCCTCGGTGTCAGCGTGGCGGAAGTGCGCGGCGACGGCCATGTCGATGCCGTGGTGCTCACCGACGGCACCGAGCTGGCGGCCGACCTGGTGGTCGTCGGCATCGGATCACGGCCCGCTACCGAGTGGCTCGAAGGCAGCGGCGTCGAGGTCGACAACGGAGTCATCTGCGACGAAGCCGGGCGCACCAGCGCGCCGAAGGTGTGGGCTCTGGGCGACGTCGCCTCTTGGCGGGATCCGACGGGACACCAAGCACGCGTGGAACATTGGAGCAACGTCGCCGACCAGGCCCGGGCGGCGGTGCCGGCGATGCTAGGCCAAGACGTGCCGTCGGCCGTGGTCGTCCCGTACTTCTGGAGCGATCAATATGACATCAAAATCCAGTGTCTGGGCGAGCCGCAAGCCACTGACATCGTGCACCTCGTCGAGGACGACGGTCGTAAATTCCTGGCCTACTACGAACGTGACGGGGTAGTGGTCGGCGTGGTAGGCGGCGGGATGCCCGGCAAGGTGATGAAGGTCCGCGGCAAGATCGCCGCCGCAACTCCCATCTCAGAGATCCTGAACCCGGCCTAGAACTCGCCCAAGTAGAAGCGCGCGCCCTGATCGTCGGTGCATTCGGCGGATACGCCATAGGGCTGACGGGCCGGTTCAGCCAGCACGGTGCCGCCCGCTTCCCGGACCCGTGCGACGGCCGCCTCGATGTCTGCCACGGTCCACATCGGTACCGTGGTCGAGCGCTGGCTGCCGCCGGCGGCCCCGGCCATTGGATGTGTCCCCACCACCTGCCAACCGTCCGCGACGCGGCCAGGTTCAAATGTCCATCCCAGCACCCGGCCGTAGAAATCGCGGAAGCCGGCGGAATCCGGCACCTGGTAGGTGACATACGACAGCTCGCCAGGACCAGATCCGTTGAGTTCCGGCCGCTTTTGCCCGGCTGCCGGTTCGTACACCGCGAACGGCACGCCCTGCGGGTCGGTGGCGTCAAGCAGGGTGCCGTAGTCGGTGTGATGGATTTTGCCCGGGACGCCGTCTGCCTCGGTTATCGCCGTACGAGCGGCCTGCACGTTGTCGACGGCGTAGCAGCAGAACAGGGTGGGCATTCCAGCATTGACCGAAATCCCGGTCGGTAGTTCGGTATTCGTGACCTGGTGTGCCGTGGGATCGTATGCCCAACCCAGCACATGACCGTAGAAGGCGGCCGCCCGGTCGGCGTCCGGGACCCACACCGAGACGTAACCGATGTCGCCGTGCCGGATGCCGTCAACCGGTGCGCCCGTCGGGCCGGACAGCATCCAGCGGTGGCCGAACGGGTCGATGACAGTGGCGGTGCGCGACCCGTAGTTCTCGTAGACCTCACGTTCGACGGTGGCGCCGTGTTCCCGTGTCTTTTGCAGGGCGGCATCGGTGTCATCGACGTGCAGCATCAGGCTGACTGAAATCGAGCCAGGCGCAGGCGCTTTGAGTCCGAGTTCGGGATGCTCGTCGGCCAGGTACAGCACACCGCCCGCGATCGTTAGTTCCGCGTGCCCAATTCGACCGTCGTCCATCACAATCGGGTCGCCGACCACCGCCGCGTCGAAAGCGTCGGTATACCAAGTGATCGCCGCACGCGCGTCCGACACGCTCAGGTAGGGCAGCGCGGCTGGGCGTGGAGTCTGCTGGGCCGTAGCCGGTTCGGCCAACAACTCAGAAATTGCGCTAGCGGTGTCGCTCATGACAACTCCTTCCGGTAGGGACAATGCCGATTCCAGCCGGCGGCGCAGTCGGGCCGCGAACGCCGGATCAGGTTGGACCGGAAGGTCATCGGTGTGCAGCACGGTCAATGGGTCGTTCCGGTTGAGCTGACTCATGACGTGCCTCCTTCCGGATATTGCTTTTTGAAAGCTCGCCGGGCCCGGACCAGGAGCGCTTCGGTGGCATGCACGGTGCGGCCGATCAGCTCGGCGCATTCGGAGACCGAGCAGTCGTCCATATAGCGCAGCACCAGCACCGTGCGATGGGGCTCGGCCAGCCGGGCCAGCACGGCTTCGGCGATCATGCGATCCAGCTCGGCGTCCCAGTCGTCGGCCGCCCCGGCCGCTTCAAGGACGGGTTCGGGTAGCTCGGCCACTGGCACGGTCAGCCGGTCGTGACGGCGCCGGTAATGGTCTGCCAGCTTGTGCCGTGCCACGCCGAGCAACCACGGAACCGAGATGGTCGGCGCATCGGTCTTGCGTGCGGCGTCCATCGCCGCAAGGAAGGTCTCCGACGTCAGGTCCTCCGCCGCGCCGACGTCGCGGCAGCGCCGGACAAAGTACCCGTACACCATCGGCAGCGCCTCATCGTATAGCGCCAGCAGCGCGCGTCGAGGGTCGGATTGATGGTCCGCTTCGGCGCTCACACCCTTATCGTCGCCGTGTGCGGGTGAACTCCGACGGGGTGTCAGCGAAAATCTTTGGCGATTGCACTTATTGCCAGTTCACCGGCGGGCCGTGCGGATGGCATTCGCCCAGAATCTCCAGCTGGCCACCGGGCCAGCGACGAGCTCGCACCAGGAACTTGACGGGCGTGCCGGGGCCGTCGCGCGCAGGTTCCAGGGTGAGGTGGGCGAACGGTGAGGAGGCATCGGCCTGTGCGCCCAGTGCGTCGATGCTGTCGCGAATCGCGGCCTGTTCGTCGGCGGAAAGATATTGCCAGGTGATCGAATGCCACAGCACGGTCAGCGCGCCGTCGGCCAGAGTCAGGCCGGCGACCGCGTCGCCGGCGCGCCGGCGGTAAAGCTGCACGGGCACCTGGCGGGCGACCGCGATGGCGCCGCGCAGCCGATCCAGCCGGGCGGCCTGGTCGGGCCAGACGTAACTCAACGCCGTCACTTCCCCGTCGGTGCCGGTGACGTCGATGGGCGCGATGTCGTACCCATGCCGCTCTACGATCCGCACCGCACCCTCCGGTGGCAGCTGACCATGCCACGCGTCGGCGATGGTCACCGGCGAGTCGACCGGTCCCCACTGGCCGCCGGTGTAGTGGTAGCGGTAGCGGTCGGCCCGCAGGTTCAGCCCGGCGCTGGATCCGATCTCGAAAAGCCTTACCGGCAAATCGAATCCGCGATCCATCCGTAGCAAGCCGCCGATCAGCGCGGCAGATCGGCCCACCTCGTTGGTTTGTGGTGGATGACCGAGTGCCCCGCGTAGCGCGTCGGTGTGGTCGCCCGCGGTGCGCGTGATCTCGGGCCATGCGGACTCGGCGTCCCAGGTACCGCCGGTGCTGGGATACCAGCGGCGCAACGCCGGTGCCCGGCCGTCGAGCACCAACCGGTGCAGACCGCCCAGCAGCCGAAGCGGTACGGCTTCACGCGACGGATCATCTTCGTGGCCGGACAAGATGTTGGCGAAGACACCGCCGGCTTCGACGTCGGCGGCCACGAGCCCGAACACCTCGTCGTACATCGGGGAGCCCGACGCGCCGCAGAACCGCCCCTGCGAACGCAGGGTGTGCAGCAGGTGTTCGGTGCCGCTCATCGCTGAAGCCTCTCCAGTCCGGCGCCGACGACGTCGAAAGCGTTGCCGAGTGCGGTGGCCAAAGGGACGGATTCGTCGCCCAGCCAGTGCTCGTACGCCGACAACGCGACACCGAGCATGGTCCAGGCCACCGTCTGGGGCAGCAGGTCGGTCGTCTTGGTACCCGAACGCCGGGCTGCGAATTCGGCGATCACCTCACGCCAGCCGGCGTACATCGTCATCGAATAGGCCTGTAGTTCCGGGGTTTGCAGAATGACCCGCATCCGCTGGCGGTGCCGGACGGTCTCGGACTTGTCAAAAGTGTTGAACGCCAGCAGCGCCGCGCGCAGCGCCTCGCCGAGCGGAACTTGCGCCTCGACGCTGTCGAGTAGTTCCCCTAGGTGTGCGAGGTGGGTGTCGAACTCCCCCCAGGGGATAGCGTTTTTGGACGCGTAATAGCGAAAGAGCGTGCGGCGGGAGATACCGGCAGCATGTGCGATGTCGTCGACGCTCACCTCGGCAAAACCCCGGGCGGTGAACAACTCGATGGCAACGTCGGTGATATGGTGCGGGGTCGTCGAGCGGCGCCGGCCCACTCGCGACTCCGGCAGCATCAGACCCGCCCTTCCATTTCGGCACTCGATGCCATATTCTGACGACGATTGTGACAAGATCGACCATCGTTGTCGAGATCTGACGAGAGGCAATTCACATGGACCGCGAGACCGACGCTGACACCGAGCTCGTTACCGAGACCTTGGTCGAAGAGGTGTCCATCGACGGAATGTGTGGGGTCTACTGACCGCGTGTTCGACCCTGGCCGCGGCTGGCGATTGCACTCCCAGGTGGCGGTTCGACCAGAACCGTTTGGCGCCCTGCTATATCACTTCGGAACCCGCAAGCTGTCCTTTCTGAAGAACCGCACCATCCTTGAGGTGGTGCGGTCGCTGGCCGACCATCCGGATGTCCGGTCCGCCTGCCGCGCCGCCGGGGTGGACGACTCAGGACAGCAGCCGTATCTGCACGCGCTGAGTGTGCTTGCCGAATCCAACATGCTGGTGCCTCAGGAGGCTCAATGACTGTGGCCGTACCGCGACTGATCGAGCAATTCGAGCACGGCCTGGACGCGCCCATCTGCCTGACCTGGGAGCTGACGTACGCATGCAACCTGGCCTGCGTGCACTGTCTTTCATCCTCGGGTAAGCGGGATCCACGTGAGTTGTCCACCCGCCAATGCATGGACATCATCGATGAGCTGGAACGCATGCAAGTGTTCTACGTCAACATCGGCGGCGGGGAACCCACTGTGCGCCCTGACTTTTGGGAGCTTGTCGATTACGCCACCGCGCACCACGTCGGTGTGAAGTTCTCGACCAACGGGGTCCGGATCACGCCAGAGGTCGCCGCGCGGTTGGCGGCCAGCGATTACGTCGATGTCCAGATTTCGCTCGACGGGGCCACCGCAGAGGTCAACGACGCCGTCCGCGGTGCGGGGTCCTTCGCCATGGCGGTGCGGGCGCTGGAGAAGCTGGCCGCGGCGGGCTTCAACGACGCCAAGATCTCGGTGGTGGTCACCCGGCACAATGTCGACCAGCTCGACGAATTCGCGGCACTGGCAAGCCGTTACGGTGCCACCCTGCGGATCACCCGACTGCGTCCCTCAGGACGCGGCGCGGATGTCTGGGAAGATCTGCACCCGACCGCCGCCCAGCAGGTTCAGCTCTACGACTGGCTGGTCGCCAAGGGGGAGCGGGTCCTCACCGGTGACTCCTTCTTCCATCTGGCGCCGCTCGGCCAGTCCGGCGCCCTGGCCGGCCTCAACATGTGCGGAGCCGGCCGGGTGGTCTGCCTGATCGACCCCGTGGGCGATGTGTACGCCTGCCCGTTCGCCATCCACGACCGCTTCCTGGCCGGAAACGTGTTGTCTGACGGGGGTTTTGACAATGTCTGGAAGAATGCTCCATTGTTTCGTGAACTGCGCGAACCGCAGTCCGCGGGTGCATGCGGCAGCTGCGGGCATTACGACAGCTGTCGGGGCGGGTGCATGGCGGCCAAGTTCTTCACCGGCCTCCCGCTGGACGGTCCGGATCCCGAATGCGTCCAGGGGCATAGCGCGTCGGCACTGGCCCACGGGCGCGACACACCTCGGCCCCGGACGGACCATTCGCATGGCCGACGGGTCCGCCGACCAGTGCCATTGACATTGTCCGTGCGACCGCCGCAGCTACCGCCGGCGCGCCTTTGTAACGAAAGCCCGCTGTAACCATGGCCGATGAATGGTTTGAAACTGTCGCCATTGCCCAACAACGCGCTAAGCGACGGCTGCCAAAATCCGTTTATTCATCGCTGATTTCAGCAAGCGAAAAAGGAATTACGGTCTCCGACAATGTCGAAGCCTTCAGCGAACTCGGTTTCGCACCGCATGTCATTGGCGCGCAGGAAAAGCGCGATCTATCGACCACCGTTATGGGACAGGATATTTCACTGCCCGTGATCATTTCGCCGACTGGCGTGCAGGCGGTCGACCCGGATGGTGAGGTTGCTGTCGCGCGCGCCGCAGCCGCGCGAGGAATTGCGATGGGGCTGTCGTCGTTCGCTAGCAAACCGATCGAGGAGGTCATCTCAGCAAACCCCAAAGTCTTCTTCCAGGTGTACTGGCTCGGTGGACGAGACGCGATCGCCGAGCGTGTGGAACGGGCGCGTCAGGCCGGCGCGGTCGGACTGATCGTCACAACCGACTGGACGTTCTCGCATGGCCGAGACTGGGGTAGCCCCAAGATTCCCGAGGACATGAATCTCCGGACCATTTTGCGGTTGTCCCCTGAGGCGATTGTCCGGCCACGATGGCTGTGGAAATTCGGCAAGACGCTAAGGCCACCGGAGCTGCGGGTGCCCAACCAGGGCCGCCGCGGCGAGCCCGGGCCGCCCTTCTTCGCCGCCTACGGGGAGTGGATGTCGACGCCGCCGCCGACCTGGGAAGACATCGCCTGGCTGCGGGAACTGTGGGGCGGCCCGTTCATGCTCAAGGGCGTGATGCGTGTCGATGACGCGAAAAGAGCTGTGGATGCCGGTGTTTCGGCGATATCGGTGTCCAACCACGGTGGCAACAACCTCGATGGCACGCCCGCGTCGATTCGTGCCCTGCCCGCGGTGGCGACGGCGGTCGGCGACCAGATCGAGGTGTTGTTGGACGGTGGCATCCGGCGTGGGAGCGACGTCGTCAAGGCGGTGGCCTTGGGGGCACGCGCGGTGATGATCGGCCGCGCGTATCTGTGGGGCCTCGCGGCGGCCGGCCAAACCGGTGTCGAAAATGTCCTCGACATTCTGCGCGGGGGCATCGACTCGGCGCTGACGGGTCTGGGGCATTCCTCGGTCCGCGAGCTCCGCCCGGACGACATTCTGGTACCGGACGGTTTCACTCGGGCGATCGGTGTGCCTTCCGCCCGGGACGTCCAGCCCTAATCTGGGTCAAGTTGGGCAGCTTGCCCCGCATGGCGATCGAGGGGCCATTTCCCGGCGCTGGGGGAACGCCCCAAACTCGCACGGATGGGCGCCTCGACAGAGGTAGCGAGCAAAAATCGACGGCTGCGATAATTGTGGTACCGACGTGGCAACCGTGACGGACGAGCCGAAATTTGACCGATCGATGAACACCGGAGAAAAAATTTCCTTTGAAGGTACAACAATTGGTGCACGCCAGGTGAATTCGTCCTACCATCAGCCAGTGCCCGTACTCGGCGAATTAGGAACTGCGACGTCGAGCCAGCTATTAAGTACCTCGCCGTCGATAATGGTCCCGCTGGGGTCGACCGAACAGCACGGCCCGCACCTGCCGTTGGACACCGATACGAGGATCGCGACCGCAGTCGCCCGGGGGGCTGCGACGCGTCTCGAACATGAGTGGTTGGTGGCACCGGCCATCGCCTATGGCGCCAGCGGCGAGCACCAAAGTTTCTCCGGAACGATCTCCATCGGCACCGAGGCCCTGACGCTGATGCTGGTGGAGTATGGCAGGTCAGCCGCGTGCTGGGCCCCGCGCCTGGTCTTCGTCAACGGCCACGGCGGCAATGTCGGCGCCGTGAACAGCGCGGTGGCCAGACTGCGCGCCGAGGGCCGCGACGTCGGCTGGTGCCCGTGCGCTGCCGAGGGGGGTGATGCCCATGCCGGCCATACCGAAACATCACTGTTGCTCCATATCTCGCCGACCGATGTGCTGACCGACCGGTGGCTCGCCGGTAACCGGGCGCCCCTGCCCGAGTTGCTTCCATCGATGCGCAGCGGGGGAGTGGCGGCGGTCAGTCCGGTAGGCGTATTGGGGGACCCGACCACCGCGACCGCTGCCGAGGGGAAGCGCATCCTCGCGGAGATGGTCGAGGGATGCGTGCGACGAGTCGTCCGATGGTCGCCTGGGTCCGACGGGATGCTGACATGAGTCAGCCTCGACTGCCGGACGGGTTCGCCGTCCAGGTCGATCGCCGCGTGCGGGTGCTCGGCGACGGCTCGGCCCTGCTCGGTGGCTCACCGACCCGTCTGCTGAAGCTGGCCCCCGCCGCTCAAGACATGCTGGCCGATGGCCGGCTGAAGGTTCGCGACGAGGTCAGCGCTCAACTGGCCCGCACCCTGCTGGACGCCACGGTGGCCCATCCGCGGCCCGCGGGTGGGCCGTCGCATCGTGACGTGACCGTGGTAATTCCGGTGCGGAACAACGTTTCTGGTGTGCGGCGTCTGGTGAGCTCGCTACGCGGATTGCGCGTCATCGTGGTCGACGACGGTTCGTCGCCCGCCATTGAGTCGGAAGACTTCGTCGGCGCGCACTGTGACATCGAGGTGCTGCACCACCCCTACAGCAAGGGTCCGGCGGCGGCCCGCAACACCGGGCTGGCCGCCTGCAACACCGACTTCGTCGCGTTCATGGACTCCGATGTCTCGCCTCGCCGGGGTTGGCTGGAAGCCCTACTCGGTCATTTCTGTGACCCCACCGTCGCCCTGGTCGCGCCACGCATTGTCGGCCTATCGCACAGCGAGAACCTGGTGGCGCGTTATGAGGCGGTGCACTCCTCGCTAGACCTCGGGGAGCGCGAGGCGCCGGTCTTACCCCACAGCACGGTGTCATACGTGCCCAGCGCGGCGATCATCTGTCGCCGCTCGACGCTCGGTGCTGTCGGCGGGTTCGACGAGACCATGCCGGCCGGCGAGGACGTCGACCTTTGCTGGCGGCTCATCGAGGCCGGTGCTCGGCTGCGCTACGAGCCGATTGCGCTGGTCGCTCACGATCACCGCACCGAACTGCGGGATTGGCTTGCGCGCAAGGCATTTTACGGCGGCTCGGCGGCTCCGCTGTCGGTGCGTCACCCCGACAAGACGGCACCGGTGGTGATCTCCGGCTGGGCGCTGATGGCCTGGATACTCATGGCGCTCGGGACGAGCCTTTCTCAGCTGGCGTCGATCGTGGTCGCCGTCCTGACGGGTCGCCGGATCGCCAAAGCCATGCGCAGCGCCGAGACCTCGCTCGCCGATGTTCTGATGATCGCCGCCCGCGGCTTGTGGTCGGCGGCCCTGCAACTGGCGTCTGCTCTTTGCCGGCACTACTGGCCCCTGGCATTGCTGGCCGCCGTGATGTCGCGCCACTGTAGACGGGTCGTACTCGTCGCGGCCGTCATGGACGGCGTGGTGGACTGGCTTAGCCGCCGCGATGCCACCGGCGACGATGCCGAGCCGATCGGCCTCCTGACCTATATGTTGCTCAAGCGCGTCGATGACCTCGCCTACGGCCTCGGGCTGTGGTGGGGTGTGTTGCGCGAACGCAACGCGCGCGCGCTCAAACCGCAGATTCGGAGTTAGCTGCCGCCTTGACCACCGCCGTCCCGCACAGCGATGTGCTGATCGTCGGCGCTGGAAGTGCTGGATCGGTTGTTGCCGAACGTCTTTCCGCCGACCGCAGCTGTGCCGTGACCGTGCTGGAGGCAGGGCCGGCGCTCACCGATCCGGAGTTGCTGGCTCAGACCACCAATGGGTTGCAACTGCCGATCGGGGTTGGCAGCCCGCTGGCCCAGCGTTATCTGACTCGGCTCACCGATCGCCACGCTCTCCAACTGCCGATCGTGCGCGGATCGACAGTCGGCGGTTCGGGTGCGATCAACGGCGGCTACTTCTGCCGCGGGTTGCCGCGCGATTTCGATCGCGCCGCAATACCCGGCTGGGCGTGGTCTGATGTTCTGGGTCATTTCCGCGCCATCGAGACGGACCTCGATTTCGACGGTCCGGCCCACGGCGACAGCGGCCCTATCTTGGTGCGGCGAACGCACGACATGACCGGCACCACTGAACGCTTCATAGCCACGGCCGAGAGAGCGGGTTTCTCCTGGATCGCGGACCTCAACGATTGCGGGCCGGAACTTGCTTCGGGTGTGGGCGCAGTCCCGCTCAATATCGTCGACGGTATACGTATCGGATCGGGCGCGGGATATCTATTGCCCGCTCTGGGCCGATCAAACCTGACATTGCGGGCGCAGACGCGCGCCGTGCGATTGCGTTTCTCCGGCACCAACGCGGTAGGTGTGGACGCGATCGGCCCAGAAGGCCCGGTCAGTCTCAGTGCTAATCGAATCATTTTGTGTGCCGGTGCGATTCAGTCGGCACATCTGCTGATGCTCTCCGGTGTCGGCGACGAACCAATGTTGCGGGCTGTCGGCGTGCCTGTCGTGGCACCGTTGCCGGTGGGAATGTCTTGCAGCGACCACCCTGAATGGGTGTTGCCGACCAACTGGACCGTGGCAACTGGCCGGCCTGTGGTTGAGGTCGTGCTCAGCACCGCTGATGGTCTCGAGATCAGACCGTACACGGGTGGTTTCGTTGCGATGACCGGCGACGGCACCGCAGGCCATCCCGATTGGCCGCACATCGGGGTGGCGCTCATGCAGCCGCGAGCGCGCGGACGAATCACGCTCGTGTCGCCCGACCCCGGTGTGCCGCCGCGGATCGAGCACCGCTACGACAGCGAGCCCGATGATCTCGCCGCTCTGCGCCGGGGCAGTGAATTAGCACGCGAATTGGTGGGCTCAGCAACACATGTCGGGTCACCGGTATGGTCGACATCCCAGCACCTATGCGCCAGCGCCCCGATGGGCACCGAGGGCGACCCACGAGCCGTTGTTGATCATCGGTGCCGGGTCCGCGGCCTACAGAACCTGTGGGTGATCGATGGCTCCGTCCTGCCCATGGTCACCAGCCGCGGACCGCACGCAACGATCGTCATGCTCGGGCACCGGGCTGTCGAGTTCGTTCAGTGAATTAGCCTGATTAGGCCCGCATTTCGCCCCGAAGCCGGCGCACCAGGCGTAGCTGTTGCCCGTCACGTCCGGGAGCCCAGAGCCCGATCAGGACTGCGGCGACGGCGACGATCGCGGCCATCACAATCGTGGAAGCGTGCATTGCCGTGAGGAACGCGGCTTTGCTGACCTCAGCCAGCTGAGTCCCTTGCGGTCCCAGCTTGCCGGCCACCTCGACCGCCTTGGCCAGTGAATCGGTGGCAGGGCCGCGAACGGGCGCAGGGAAGTTCGCCAGTTTCGGTGCGAGTACATGGGAATACCGCCCGGCCAGGATGGAGCCGGCTATCGCGATTCCCAATGCCCCGCCCATCTCTCGCGATGTGTCGTTCACTGCGGAGGCGACGCCCTGCTTTTCGTCGGGAACCGCCCCCATGATCGCTGAAGTCGTTGGCGCGGTGCATATTCCGATGCCTGTGGCGAGTATCAATGTCGGCCAGGAGAATTGGGAATACGCCGAATGCAGGTCCAACCCGTGCATGCATGCGAAACCAACCGCCATCAATAGCGTGCCGATGAATAGCACAAGCCGCAGGCCCAGTTTCGGGACGTACCAGAAAGACAACGCTGAGAAAATACCTAACGGCACCATGAATGGACCAAAAGCAAATGCCGTCGTCAACGGCGAGTAGCCCATGATCTGCTGCACGTACTGCATGCCGATAAAGAAGAACCCGAATGTTGCGCCGAAAAGAATGACGATCGCCGCGACACCGGTAGCGAAATTTTGGTCAGCGAACAATCGAACGTCCAGCAGTGGATGCCGCTTGTGGAATTCGACGATGCCGAACACCACTGCGATGACTGCTCCCGCGACAAGTCCGCCCCACACCAGCGGATCACTCCAGCCGCGATCGGGTGCGTCCAGGATCGCGAACACCGCGATCGCCACTGCCGCGCCAATGAGCACCGCACCAAGCCAATCAACTCGAGGAGCGTCAGTTTCGCGCGACGATGAGACAGTACACCCCAGGGCGAAGATCACCAGCCCGGCAATGCCCAGTGACCAGAAGATCGCGTGCCAGTCCCAAAAGCGAAGCAGCAGGCCGGAACCGAGCATGCCGAGGACTCCACCGGAACCGGCTGTGCCGGCCCACATACCGACGGCCTTCATCCGATCTTCTTTCGGGTAGGCCACGGTCAGCAGTGACAACGTCGCGGGCATCACGAATGCGGCGCCGATACCAGCCACCACTCGCCCCGCAATGATCTGCAGCGGGTTATGCAATATCGCCGGCGCAGCAGAGCCGAGTGCGAAAACGACCAAACCTGCAAGCAGCGCACCCCGCCTGCCATAGCGGTCGCCGATGGCTCCGGCCGGCAGCAACAGGCAGGCCAGCGCCAGGGTGTATCCATCCACGACCCAGGTCAGCCGCGTCTGGGTCGCAGAGGTGGCCACCGCGAGGTCTCCCAGCGCGGTGTTCAACGCTGTCATCGACGCAACGACCAGCGCGACGCCCATGCAGGCGACCGCCAGCGTCCAGGCTCGCGCTCGGGGGCTACCGCCGATGCTTTCCGCGTCAGTACGCTGGTCAGACCGGACAAGAGTTTCGATCACTGAGCGCCTCCTCTCGGGGGCGTAAGAATTTTCGAGACTAATAGTCTTGTACGTAGACCGTTAGTCTTGTTCTCAAACAGAAAGGTGGCTCACAATCACCGAGGGGACTACCGATCCCCGTCCAGCGCGGTCCCGGGCTCGTTTGCTCGAGGCCGCGGCGGCGCTGCTGCGTTCAGGGGGTCCCAGTGCGGTGACCGTCGATGCGGTCACCCGAAGCGCCAATGTAGCGAGAGCCACCCTGTATCGCCACTTCCCGAGCGGGAACGATTTGCTGGCGGCGGCATTCAACAGCCTCATACCGCCGTCACCGACGCCGCCGGCTGAGGGCTCGCTGCGGGATCGGCTGATCGCGATCGTGCTGGCCCAGGCCGAAGCGGTGGCCCAGGCGCCAGCCGTGATGACCGCCATGTCCTGGTTGGCCCTTGGTCGCGACCTGCAAGAGTTGCCAGAACCTCGTCAGAGCCGCGCCGCTGACAGCGCCTCGATCACCACGTTGCGCGAACGCATCGCTGCGCAGTACGCGGCGCCGTTCGACGCCGTATTCGACAGCCCGGAGGCCGGCGCTGAGCTGGGGGAGGTCGACCGATCGCGCGCTATAGCGCTGCTGATCGGCCCGCTGGTGCTGGGGCGCCTGTCCACGCTGCCGGATTTCGACTACCGCGAGTGCGCGCGCGCAGCTGTTGACGGCTTCCTGCACGTTCAGCGCGCACACAACAGAAGCGCCGCGGCCAGTACCGAATCGGCAGGTGCTTGATGCCGATTCGGCCGCGGCAAACGGGGGCCTGACCACTGCTTTAGCCGGCCGGCCAGACCACGCCGGCGATGTTTGCCCGAGATTTGGCCAGAGCCACGATCTGAGGCATACTGTTCAGGTTGCCTTGCGCCGGGTTTACGCCTGGCCGGGCATACGACCAGCGCCCAACCGGGCGCGTCCGGTCCCATCCTTGGAATGCGACTAATTTCAGCCTCGAAATTGGCGCGCCAAGGCTGCGTCAGGGTGACACACCCGACCGCGGGGCCGGTGGACCACGACAGGTAAACAGCGGCGCAGTATCCGGCGCGACGCTCGACCGGCCCTAATCGGCCGAGTCGAATTGGCGCGCTGGGGGCACCAGGTCCAGACACGGACCTTAAGTGGAGTGAGGGTAGGAGAAGCGTGGCGGGACAGAAGATCCGCATCAGGCTCAAGGCCTACGACCATGAGGCTATTGACGCATCGGCGCGAAAGATCGTCGAGACCGTCGTCCGCACGGGTGCCAGCGTCGTAGGGCCGGTGCCGCTGCCGACTGAGAAGAACGTGTATTGCGTCATCCGCTCTCCGCATAAGTACAAGGACTCGCGAGAGCACTTCGAAATGCGGACCCACAAGCGGTTGATCGACATCCTCGATCCCACGCCGAAGACCGTTGACGCACTGATGCGCATCGATCTCCCGGCCAGTGTCGACGTCAACATCCAGTAGGAGATCCAGAACTCATGGCAAGACAGGATTCTCCCGCCGGAAGGCGGGGCCTGCTGGGTACCAAGCTGGGCATGACGCAGGTGTTCGACGAGAACAACAGGGTTGTGCCGGTGACCGTGGTCAAGGCGGGCCCGAACGTGGTGACTCGCATCCGCACGCCGGAGCGCGATGGCTACAGCGCCGTGCAGTTGGCGTACGGGGAGATCAGTCCGCGCAAGGTCAACAAGCCGGTGACCGGCCAGTACACCACCGCGGGCGTCAACCCGCGCCGGTACCTGGCAGAACTGCGCCTGGACAACCCGGACGCTGCGACCGAATACGAGGTCGGCCAGGAGTTGACGGCTGAGATCTTCGCCGACGGCACCTATGTCGACGTGACCGGCACGTCCAAAGGCAAGGGCTTCGCCGGCACCATGAAGCGGCACGGCTTCCACGGTCAGGGCGCCAGTCATGGTGCCCAGGCGGTGCACCGTCGTCCGGGTTCCATCGGCGGCTGCGCTACTCCCTCGCGTGTCTTCAAGGGCACCCGGATGGCCGGCCGGATGGGCAACGACCGGGTGACCGTGCAGAACCTGTTGGTGCACAAGGTCGATACCGAGAACGGCGTGCTGCTGATCAAGGGTGCGATCCCCGGCCGTACCTGTGGACTCGTGATGGTCCGCAGCGCGATCAAACGAGGTGAGAAGTAATGGCAGCCAACACCCTGAAGATCGACGTCAAGACGCCGGACGGCAAAGTCGAGGGCTCCGTCGAGCTGCCCGCCGAATTGTTCGATGCGCCAGCCAATATCGCGCTGATGCACCAGGTGGTCACCGCACAACGGGCGGCAGCCCGCCAGGGCACGCACTCGACCAAGACGCGCGGCGAGGTCAGCGGCGGCGGCCGCAAACCTTATCGGCAGAAGGGGACCGGGCGCGCCCGGCAGGGTTCGACGCGGGCCCCGCAGTTCACCGGTGGTGGCGTCGTGCACGGTCCCAAGCCGCGCGACTACACCCAGCGCACACCCAAGAAGATGATCGCTGCGGCGTTGCGCGGGGCGTTATCCGACCGGGCACGCAACGGGCGCATCCATGCGGTGACCGAGCTGGTGTCGGGCCAGACCCCTTCCACCAAGAATGCCAAGGCATTTCTTTTGACCCTCACCGACCGCAAGCAGGTGCTGGTAATCCTCGGTCGCAGCGACGAGGCCGGCGCGAAAAGCGTGCGCAACCTACCTGGTGTGCACATCTTGGCGCCCGACCAGGTCAACACCTACGACGTGCTGCGCTCCGACGATGTGGTGTTCAGCGTTGAAGCGCTCAACGCCTACATCGCCGCAGCAGCGGGAAGCGTTGAGAATAACGATGCGGAGGTTTCGGCCTGATGGGCACCGTCACTGACCCCCGCGACATCATCCTGGCTCCGGTCATCTCGGAGAAGTCCTACTCGCTGCTCGACGACAATGTGTACACCTTTGTGGTGCGCCCCGATTCGAACAAGACGCAGATCAAGATCGCTATCGAGAAGATCTTTTCGGTCAAGGTCGCATCGGTGAACACCGCGAACCGGCAAGGCAAGCGCAAGCGCACCAGGACCGGTTTCGGCAAGCGCAAGAACACCAAGCGCGCCATCGTCACCCTGGCGCCGGGCAGCAAGCCGATCGACCTGTTCGGAGCACCGGCCTAGCCGCGCGCGAGAGAAAGACCTGATTAGACATGGCAATTCGCAAGTACAAGCCGACGACCCCGGGTCGTCGCGGCGCCAGCGTGTCCGATTTCGCCGAGATCACGCGGTCGGAGCCGGAGAAGTCGCTGGTGCGCCCACTGCACGGCCGTGGTGGACGCAACGCGCACGGCCGGATCACCACCCGCCACCAGGGTGGTGGGCACAAGCGCGCCTACCGGGTGGTCGACTTCCGCCGCAACGACAAAGACGGTGTCAACGCCAAGGTCGCCCATATCGAGTACGACCCGAACCGCACCGCGAACATCGCGTTGCTGCATTATCTCGATGGCGATAAGCGCTACATCATTGCGCCACAGGGGCTGTCGCAGGGTGATGTGGTGGAGTCGGGCGCCAACGCCGACATCAAGCCGGGTAACAACCTGCCGTTGCGTAACATCCCGGCCGGTACGTTGGTCCACGCTGTGGAGCTGCGGCCGGGCGGGGGCGCCAAGCTCGCGCGGTCGGCCGGGTCGAGCATTCAGCTGCTCGGCAAGGAGGGCAGCTACGCGTCACTGCGTATGCCCAGCGGCGAGATCCGCCGGGTCGACGTGCGCTGCCGCGCAACGGTCGGCGAGGTGGGCAACGCCGAGCAGGCGAACATCAACTGGGGCAAGGCCGGTCGTATGCGGTGGAAGGGTAAGCGTCCTTCTGTCCGCGGTGTGGTCATGAACCCGGTGGATCACCCGCACGGCGGTGGTGAGGGCAAGACCTCCGGTGGCCGTCACCCGGTCAGCCCGTGGGGTCAGCCCGAGGGCCGCACCCGCCATCCGAACAAGTCCAGTAACAAGCTCATCGTCCGGCGCCGGCGCACCGGCAAGAAGCACTCTCGCTAAGAAGTTTCAGGAGTAGCCAACTATGCCACGCAGCCTGAAGAAGGGCCCGTTCGTAGACGACCATCTGCTCAAGAAGGTCGACGTGCAGAACGAGAAGAACACCAAGCAGGTCATCAAGACCTGGTCGCGGCGTTCGACGATCATTCCGGACTTCATCGGCCACACCTTTGCCGTGCACGATGGCCGAAAGCATGTCCCGGTGTTCGTCACCGAGGCGATGGTGGGGCACAAGCTGGGTGAGTTCGCGCCGACCCGCACCTTCAAGGGGCACATCAAGGACGACCGGAAGGCGAAACGGCGATGACCACCACTGAATTCCCATCGGCGACTGCCATAGCACGGTTTGTGCGGGTGTCGCCGAGAAAGGCGCGCCGGGTAATCGACCTGGTGCGTGGCAGGTCGGTGGAAGACGCGCTCGATATCTTGCGCTGGGCGCCGCAGGCCGCCAGTGAACCGGTGGCTAAGGTGATCGCCAGCGCGGCGGCCAACGCGCAGAACAACAACGGGCTGGACCCGGCGACTCTGGTGGTCGCCACCGTCTACGCCGATGAGGGCCCGACAGCCAAGCGCATCCGTCCGCGCGCCCAGGGCCGCGCGTTCCGCATCCGCAGGCGCACCAGCCACATCACCGTCGTGGTGGAAAGCCGGCCTGCCAAGGATCAGCGGTCGGCCAAGTCGACCAGGGCACGTCGCGCCGAGGCCAGCAAGGCCGCCGCGAAAGCCCCGGCCAAGAAGGCCCCAGCCAAGAAGGCCCCGGCCAACAAGGCGGCCGCCAAGAAGGCTGCAGCCAAATCCGCGGCCACGAAGGCGCCCGCCACCAAGAAGGCTGCTGACAAATCCGCGGAAGCCGGCACGGCCAGTTCTGAGACTTCTGAAGCGAAGGGAGGCTCAGACTAGTGGGCCAGAAGATCAATCCGCACGGGTTCCGGCTGGGCATCACCACCGACTGGAAGTCTCGCTGGTACGCCGACAAGCAGTACGCCGACTACGTCAAGGAAGACGTGGCGATCCGCCGACTGCTGTCCAGCGGTCTGGAGCGCGCCGGGATCGCCGACGTGGAGATCGAGCGTACCCGCGACCGGGTCCGGGTGGACATCCACACCGCTCGTCCGGGCATCGTCATCGGCCGCCGCGGCACCGAGGCCGACCGGATTCGCGCCGACCTGGAAAAGCTGACCGGCAAGCAGGTTCAGCTCAACATCCTCGAAGTCAAAAACCCTGAGTCGCAAGCACAGTTGGTGGCGCAGGGCGTCGCCGAGCAGCTGAGCAACCGGGTGGCGTTCCGCCGTGCGATGCGCAAGGCCATCCAGTCGGCGATGCGCCAGCCCAACGTCAAAGGCATCCGGGTGCAGTGCTCGGGCCGCCTCGGTGGCGCGGAGATGAGTCGTTCGGAGTTCTACCGCGAGGGCCGCGTGCCCTTGCACACGCTGCGCGCCGACATCGACTACGGCCTCTACGAAGCCAAGACCACCTTCGGCCGGATCGGCGTGAAGGTGTGGATCTACAAGGGCGACATTGTCGGCGGCAAGCGCGAATTGGCAGCCGCCGCGCCGGCGGGCTCCGAGCGTCCGCGCCGCGAGCGGCCGTCGGGCACCCGTCCGCGCCGCAGTGGCGCGTCGGGCACCACAGCGACCAGCACCGAGGCTGGACGCGCCGCCGGTGGCGAGGAGTCCGCCGCCCCCAGCGACAGCGCGCCTGCCCTCGAATCGCAGAGCACGGAGAGCTGAATCATGTTGATTCCCCGCAAAGTCAAACACCGTAAACAGCACCATCCGCGCCAGCGCGGCATCGCCAGCGGTGGTACGGAGGTGAACTTCGGCGACTACGGCATCCAGGCCCTCGAGCACGCCTATGTCACCAACCGGCAGATCGAGGCCGCCCGTATCGCTATCAACCGGCACATCAAGCGTGGCGGCAAGGTGTGGATCAACATCTTCCCCGACCGCCCGCTGACCAAGAAGCCCGCGGAAACCCGGATGGGTTCGGGTAAGGGCTCGCCGGAGTGGTGGGTGGTCAACGTCAAGCCGGGCCGCGTGCTGTTCGAGCTCAGTTACCCCAATGAATCGGTCGCCCGGGAGGCGCTCACCCGAGCAATCCACAAGCTGCCGATCAAGGCACGCATCGT
>DASXMA010000038.1:0-27881 GCA_036495965.1 Mycobacterium sp. | reverse complement strand
CTGCCGAACCGCAATATCGAACAACTCCGCAAGGTCGTCGACGTTCCGGCGCTGAGCCCCGGGTGGCAGCAATCGTTTAACGACATGCTGCAAGCGCACGACAGCTCCGCGGCCGAGACCGCACCGCCCATCGGAATCGAGTCGGGATGGACCGGATTTCGTCCGCTGCGGGTCAGCGCAATAACTAGGGAAAGCCCACAGGTGACGTCGATCCGACTGCAAGCCGACGACCACAGCCCACTACCACCGCCGCTTCCCGGCCAGTACCTGACCGTGCGAATCCCCGGCGCCGCCGAGCCCACGCCAATGCGTAGCTACTCCCTCTCGGGTGACCCCACCGCAGGTGACTACCGCATCAGCGTCAAGCGCGAAGATCACGGCCTGGTGAGCCGTTGGCTACACGCCCACATCGAAGCTGGGTCGATCATCGAGGCCGCCGCGCCGCGCGGCGACTTCTACCTGACCGAGGGCAGTAATCCGGTGGCCTTGATCTCAGCCGGAATCGGTATCACGCCGGTATTGGCGATGTTATATACGCTGTCGGCCGCCCACGATACCCGCGACATCTGGTGGCTGCACACGACCCGCAATCGCGAAACCCAGGCTTTTGCGACAGAAGTCACGACCCTGATCGTGTCCTTGCCGCATGTTCGGCAGCGGGTGTTCTACACGCAGACGCAGGGACGTCTGGACCAGCCGACGATCACGGCGTTAGGGCTGCCGACCGATGCCGCGGTGTATCTCTGCGGTCCAACGCAATTCATGTCGGACATGCGCGATGCCCTCACCGCAGCCGGACTCGACCCGGCACATATCCACAGCGAATTGTTCGGTGCCCTACCAGCAATCAATCCCGGCATCGTTGACCAGACCCCGCGTAAGCCACCACACCAGCCCGCCGGACCACCAGGGACCGGACCGTCAATCACCTTCGCCCGCAGCGGGCTCACCGTCAACTGGTCCGCCGATTACGGCAACATCCTGGACCTGGCCGAGGCGTGCGACGTGCCAACCCGTTTCTCGTGCCGAAGCGGCGTCTGTCACGTCTGTGAGACCGGCGTCGTCGCCGGCGCGACGACGTATGTCCAATCGCCGCTGCAGCCACCCGAACAGGGAACGGTACTGATCTGCTCAGCGGCCCCAGAAACCGAACTCGTGCTAGACCTCTAGCGACGCGAAAGACGCTGTGCTACGCGGCAATCGCGCGCTGGCCACCAGTCGCATGCAACACCGCGCCGTTGACATAGCTGGCATCCGCGGAGCTGAGGAATACGACCGCCTTGGCGATCTCACTCGCCTCGGCGGGCCGGTTCAAGGTAGTAGTTGCCGCTACCGCATCAAGCACGCCCGGCATCACGGCGACGCCCGGTGTGTCGGTGGGCCCGGCCGCCACTGCATTGACCCGTACTCCCGATCCGCCGAACTCATCTGCCCACACGCGCGTCAGCTGTTCCAGCCCGGCTTTGGTGGCTCCGTAGATCCACGCTCTGGTCGTAGGTACCGAGGCCGCGAGAGTACTTACGTTGACCACGGCGCCGCCGCTGCGCGCGACCATCCCCGGTACCAGTTGCTGCACCAGGATGTGATGTAGGGCGCGCGCAAGTTGACATTCACATGTTCATCGAAAGTCGCGTCGTCGACGCCTGGAGTCACACCCCACTTGTAGATACCCGCATTGTTGATCAAGATGTCCACCGGTCCGGCCTCCCTGGCCAACCGCCGGACATCATTGGCGTCGTTGAGATCCGCGGCAACGAAACGTGCTCTACCACCGGAATTCTCAACATCACGGACAGTCTTGGCACCGCGTTCTGCGCTGCGCCCGTGTACCACAACCTCGGCGCCGCGCTCAGCGAGTTCCAGTGCTATCTGGCGACCAATCCCGGATGTGGCGCCTGTCACCAATGCGGTTGAGCCGGCCAATGTTGCTGCCATCTAACCCTGCCTTCGAGAGAGAAGTTCACTAGCCTTCCCCTCAGCAGCGGCCCGAAGGCATTTATTCCTACGAACCGAGGCAGACCGACGCCTCGGCCGTGTAGCACAGGAACGTTAGTGTCTCCTGCAGATAGAGCTGCACGGTGTCGGCATCGTGGCTGCTGTAGCCGATGGCGACGTCGGTGCCCAGCTGCAGGTCGAAGTCGCCGCCACGGGTGGTCAGCACGAAAGCACCGTCAATGGCCGGTGCCCAGATGATGTCGCCGTCCACCAAACGGTTCAGGTGCTCGCGGATCGGATATCCGTGTTCGGTAGTCTCGCTGACCTTGGTGTAGACGTCGGCGCTTAGCAGCACCGAATACGGGCCGTCGACGCCGGCCAGCCGCAATTCGGTCAACGCGTGCGAGATGGCATCGGGCATTTCGCGAGGATCGTCTGGCAACGTCAGCGGCTTGTTGGAGCTACAGCTCCGGATGCCCTCGATCGACGCGGCGGCGTAGCCCTCGAAGATGGTGCGGTCCTCGACGAACGCCAGCTTCTTGGCGGCGGTCTTGACCGGGTCCCAGTCGGAGTCGCTCGAGCCACGCTCGACGTCGTCGATCTCGGAACGAGACAATGTGAACGGAACCCGCAGCCGGACAAGGGGTTTGCTTGCCCTCAGATGAGCGACGACGCCGTCGGTGGGGGCCTTGACGTCCGTGAGCCGACCGGTGCTGACGGCCGCGGTGACGGGGCCGCCGGGCTCGCTGACGTCGACCACCCGGCGCCCGGCGATATGCCGTTTGAATGTCCGCGTCGCCTCCAATTCGATTTCGGCCCAAGCGACGTCGGTGATCGGCGCCAGATCGCGGTAGAGGTTGTTCATCATTGAGTGGTTCCTTTCAGGCTGCCGATCGAAAGTGAGCCGTTAAAGGCCGGGTCAGACGAGGGGGTGGCGGGCCGCTCCGTCACCAGCGGGGCGGGCAGTGGCGGTGGATCGTCGAGGAAATCCACGGTGGGGGAGAAGAACAGCCCGCCGGTGACCGCGGTGGAAAAATCCAGGATGCGGTCGGTGTTTCCAGCCGGATCGCCGAGGAACATGTTGCGCAGCATCCGCTCGGTAACCTCAGGTGTGCGCGAATAGCCAATGAAGTAGGTGCCGTACTCGTCCCTGCCCAGCTCACCGAACGGCATGTTGTGCCGGACGATCTTCAGTTCGGTGCCGTCGTCGTCTTCGATCACGTTCAGCGCGATGTGCGAGTTCGGCGGCTTTACGTCGTCATCGAACTCAATGTCTTCCAGCTTGGTCCGGCCGATCACTCCCTCCTGCTCGGTGACCGACAGCGCGTCCCACGACTGCATGTCGTGCACGTACTTCTGTACGTGGACGTAGCACGAGCCGGCGAAGTCTGGGTCTTCGTCGCCGATGGCGGTGGCACTGACAGCGATTGGGCCGTCCGGATTTTCGGTGCCGTCGACGAAGCCGAGCAGGTCGCGGTTGTCGAAGAACCGGAAGCCGTGGACCTCGTCGACAACGGTGACCGCACCTGCCATCGACTTGAGGATGCGGCCGGCCAACTCGAAACACACGTCCATCGTCTCGGCCCGAATGTGGAACAGCAGATCGCCGGGCGTGGCCGGGGCGGTGTGCCGCGGTCCGGTCAGTTCGATGAAGGTATGCAGTTCGGCGGGCCGAGGCCCGCCGAACAACCGGTCCCAGGCGTCGGAGCCGATCGAAGCGATCACCGACAAGCGTTTGGTGGGATCGCGGAAGCCAATTGCGCGCACGAGCCCCGACAGGTCCGGCAGCGCCTCGTGCACGATCGCTTCGCCGCCGTCGTCGATGGTGACCACGAGGAAGATTGCGGCAGGCGTCAACGGCGCGAGGATGGGTTGCGGCTGGACCGGAGGCACTCTGCCGACCCTAGCGTGAACTCCGGCGTTGCCGACAGCCATGATGGTCAACATGTCCGGCGGGCCTCAAAACGAGCTAAAGACCTCAGCCAGTGCACGGGGCCTCTGCGATTTCATCGACGCCTCTCCGTCGCCGTTTCATGTTTGCGCCACGGTGGCGGTGCGGCTGCTCGACGCCGGGTACAGCGAACTGAGCGAGGCCGACCGCTGGCCAGAACACCCCGGCCGCTACTTCACCGTCCGCGCCGGCTCCCTGGTCGCCTGGAACTCGGGGAACGCTGTTGATTTGCAGGACGCATTTCGGATCGTCGGAGCACACACCGACAGCCCGAACTTGCGGGTCAAGCAGCATCCGGACCGGCTGGTAGCCGGCTGGCGGGTGGTGGCGCTGGAGCCGTACGGGGGAGCGTGGCTCAACTCCTGGCTGGACCGGGATCTGGGCATCAGTGGGCGGTTGTCGGTCGGTGACGGAGACCGACTCACCCACCGGCTGGTTCGGATAGACGATCCGATCCTGCGGGTGCCGCAGCTGGCCATCCATCTGGCCGAGGACCGCAAGTCGCTCACATTGGACCCGCAACGACATGTCAACGCGGTGTGGGGAGTTGGCGACGAGGCCGCGTTCTTCGTCGATTACGTCGCCGAACGCTCCGGCGTGGCGGCGGTCGACGTGCTGTCCGCTGACCTGATGACGCACGATCTGACCGCGTCCACGGTAATCGGCGCCGATGCCAACCTGCTGAGCGCTCCGCGGCTCGATAACCAGGCCAGTTGCTATGCGGGCATGGAGGCCTTACTGGCTGCGGAGCCGCGCGGCTTCGCGCCGGTGTTGGCGCTGTTCGACCACGAGGAGGTCGGTTCGTCCTCCGACCACGGTGCGCAATCCGACCTGCTCAGCACCGTTTTGGAACGCATCGTGCTGGCGGCCGGCGGCAGCCGGGAGGACTACTTGCGCCGCCTGCCGGCTTCGCTGCTGGCCTCGGCCGACATGGCACATGCCACTCATCCCAACTATCCGGAGCGGCACGAGCCGGGTCATCCGATCGAAATCAACGGCGGCCCGGTGCTCAAAGTGCACCCCAATCTGCGGTACGCCACCGATGGACGCACGGCGGCGGCGTTCGCGCTGGCTTGCCGGCAGGCCGGCGTCGAGTTGCAGCGATACGAGCACCGGGCCGATCTGCCGTGCGGGTCGACGATTGGGCCGCTGGCCGCGGCCAGGACCGGCATCCCCACCGTCGACGTCGGCGCTGCCCAGCTTGCGATGCACTCAGCACGCGAGTTGATGGGTGCCCAGGACGTGGCCGCGTATTCGGCAGCCCTGCAAGCGTTTTTGTCCCCGACGGCATAAGGTCTGGCGGTATGGCGCTCAACGTAGAGATGGTCACCTTCGACTGCAGCGATCCGGCAAAGCTGGGCGGCTGGTGGGCAGAGCAGTTCGGTGGCACGACCCAGGAACTGCTCGCCGATGAGTTCACCGCGGTGACCTTGTTGGAAGGACCCCGGCTCGGATTCCAGAAGGTGCCCGATCCCACGCCCGGGAAAAACCGGGTGCACCTCGACTTCAGTGCGGCCGATGTTGATGCCGAAGTGGCGCGGCTGACGGCGGCCGGGGCCAGTGAGGTCGGTCGGCACAAGTTCGGCGACAACTTCCGCTGGGTAGTGCTGGCCGACCCCGAGGGGAATGTGTTCTGCGTGGTCGGCCAGTAGCTGATCATCGGGTGGGCTCAACGGTGAGTGCTGCGTCGTCGTCGGCTCCCAAGTCGGTGCCTAGGACCTGGGACGAAATCACGCCCGAGTGGATGTCGGCGGCGCTGGCCACGGACTTCCCCGGGGTCGTGGTCGATGCGGTCACCGTCGAGCTTCGTGATGACGGGACCAACCGACGTGCCCGGCTGGGCGTCACCTACCAAGCCGGCGACGGTCCGGCGACGGTCTTTGTCAAGGCCGCCGACCCGGCGCACAAAGCGCTGATCCGTCTAACCAGCGGGATGTTTCACGAGCCACGACTGTTCATCTGTGGGGTGGGTTTGCCGCTCGAGCATCCCGCCGTCCACACCGCGCTGATCGACGAGGCCGACTACGACTTCGTCATGGTCATGGAGGATCTCACTGCGCGGGGAGCTGATCCCCGCGACGGCACCCGGCCGATGACCGTCGAGCAGGTTGCCACGGGCGTGCGCGGCCTGGGCCGTATGCACGGCCGGTACTGGGGTGAGCGCGTGCTCCGTGAGCCGGCGCTTGGATGGCTGGAGCCATTCGTGCCGTGGCGGGGCATGGAGGCAGCACCGCTACCCGCCGCCCTCGAACGCCTCGGCGAGGACGCGCCGGCCGAAGTGACCTCGTTGACCATCGACAAGCTCATCGAGTCGATCTGGAAGCCGTACATCGCAACGCTGACGACGTCGCCGCAAACCTTGCTGCACGGCGACCCCCACATCGGCAACACTTACCTGCTGCCCAGCGGCGAGGTCGGTTTCCTGGACTGGCAGGTAGCCCGGCGTGGCAACTGGTCGCTGGATCTGGGCTACTTCGTGCAAGGCGCCCTGACCCTCGAGGAACGCCGTCGCAGCGAGCGCGACCTGCTCGCCGAATATCGGGACTCGCTGGGGCTACCGGCCGACGAACTGCCGAGCGCCGACGAGATCTGGTTGCGCTACCGGGCTTCCGTCGCACACGGACTGACCTTGTGGCTGGTCACCGCCAGCGCCGGCGAGTGGCAGCGCACGGACGTCTCGGTCGCACTGGCGCAACGGTATTCGTTCGCGTACGCCGACCTCGACACCGCCTCTGCGCTGGCCGAGATCGCCGGTTAGTCAGGGCGCCGCGATCCCTCAGCCCTGGGGCAGGAAAACCGGGTCGTAGCGGATGACGTTCTCCACCACCATCCCGTCGCGGCTGCGGACCCGGTCGAGCCCGCGGATCCGGAACTGTCCCGCCGGGCCGGTGCCCTCACCGATGTAGTGCAAGAACACCAGCTCCTCGCCCGCAGCGGCGCCGGGAACGGTAGCGCTGTCGACGACCTCGAGGTGCAGATCCGGTGCGGCATCCAGCAATTCGGCGATCTTCGCCGTGTATGCCTCGATCCCTCGGACCGGCTCCGCGTTGCCCGGCCAGTAGCCGATGATGTCATCGGCCAGGATGTCCAACCCACGTGACAAGTCGGGCGCGGCCCAGAACGCAGCGAACAGCTCAGCGCTGAACTTCGGGGCGGATTGGATGTCGGTCATGGTTCCTCCATCGGTCAGGCGCTTCGATCGAGCGCGTCGCAGCAAGCGTGTCTCGCTGCCGTGCGGCGACACAATTACCTCCGAGGTCATCGCTACCGGTGCACCAGCGTGGTTACCGTTGCTTCGTGAGCCACGCGGCGGTTGGTGTCCTGTTGCGCGAATGGCGGGCGCGTCGGCGGGTGAGTCAGCTCGATGTGTCGCTGAGTGTGGGAGTTTCGGCGCGGCATCTGAGCTTCATCGAGACCGGGCGCTCCCGTCCCAGTCCGGAGATGGTGCTCGCCCTCGCTGAAGGCCTCGACATTCCGCTGCGGGAGCGCAACTCGCTGCTGCTGGCTGCCGGGTTTGCCCCGCGCTACCAGTCGCGCCCGCTCGAGAATGCCGCGCTCTCCCCGGCCCGGAACGCAGTGCAGCGCCTCCTCGATGCGCACGACCCCTACCCGGGCATTGTCATCGATCGCTGCTGGAACATCGTGGGGACCAATGCCGCGGCATCCGCGCTGACCGCCGGTCTGCCCGAGCATCTGCTCGGCCCGCCGGCCAACGTCTACCGGGTGTCCCTGCACCCTGACGGCCTCGCCCCGCGCACCCTCAATTTCGCCGAATGGGCAGGCTACTTGCTGAACCAGCTCCGGCGCACGATTGCGCGCACCGGCGACCCGGTGTTGCAGGCGATAGACGAGGAGGTGCGCGGATACCCAGGAGTCGCGGCTGCTGCCAAAGCGCGGGGCACGCCCGCCGACAACGCCTCGCTGCTCATTCCTTTCGTGCTCGATGTCGCCGGCGGGCAACCGCTGTCGATGTTCACAACGCTCACGACGTTCGGAACTCCGCTCGATGTCACCCTCGCTGAACTCGCCGTCGAATTGTTCTATCCGGCCGACGCCGAAAGTGCACGCATGCTCCGCGGCGAGTAACTCTTAGACTGTTGCCGTGACGACCGCGCGCATCCAGGTGATTGACACCGTCGAGCACGCCGCAACGACCCCCGACCACCCGCAACCGTTTGGTGAGCTTGGCCTCAAAGACGACGAGTACCAGCGGATACGCGAGATCCTGGGCCGCAGACCCACCGACACCGAGCTGGCGATGTACTCGGTGATGTGGAGCGAACACTGCTCGTACAAGTCCTCCAAGGTCCACCTGCGCTACTTCGGTGAGACCACGACCGACGTGATGCGCGCCGGCATGCTGGCCGGGATCGGCGAGAACGCCGGAGTTGTCGATATCGGCGACGGCTGGGCGGTGACCTTCAAGGTGGAGTCGCACAACCATCCGTCGTATGTCGAGCCCTACCAGGGCGCCGCGACCGGCGTCGGTGGGATCGTTCGCGACATCATGGCCATGGGCGCGCGACCGGTCGCAGTGATGGACCAGCTTCGATTCGGCGCCGCCGAGGCGCCGGACACCCGACGCGTACTGGACGGCGTGGTTCGCGGTATCGGCGGCTACGGGAACTCATTGGGCTTGCCCAACATCGGTGGTGAGACCGTGTTCGACGCTTCGTACGCGGGCAACCCACTGGTCAACGCATTGTGCGTCGGGGCGCTACGCAAAGAGGATCTGCACCTGGCGTTCGCATCCGGCACCGGCAACAAGATCATCCTGTTCGGTGCGCGCACCGGTCTTGACGGTATCGGTGGCGTGTCCGTGTTGGCGTCGGAGACCTTCGGCGGCGACGAGGGCGAGGGCCCCGGCCGCAAGAAACTGCCCTCGGTGCAGGTCGGCGACCCGTTTACCGAGAAGGTGCTCATCGAGTGCTGCCTCGAGCTGTATGCGGCAGGGTTGGTGATCGGCATCCAAGACCTTGGCGGGGCCGGATTGTCCTGCGCCACATCTGAACTCGCGTCAGCTGGCGACGGTGGTATGCGGGTCGAACTGGACACCGTCCCGTTGCGGGCGGCCAATATGACGCCTGCCGAGATTCTTTCCAGTGAGTCGCAAGAGCGGATGTGCGCGGTGGTCGCGCCGGAGAACGTGGATGCCTTCCTTGCGGTCTGCCGCAAGTGGGAGGTGCTGGCCACCGTGATCGGTGAGGTCACCGATGGCGACCGGTTGCAGATCACCTGGCACGGCGAGACGGTGGTCGACGTGCCGCCGCGGACCGTGGCCCACGAAGGTCCGGTGTACCAGCGCCCGGTTGCCCGCCCCGAATCACAGGACACCCTGCATGCCGACACCTCGAGCAGCCTGCCCCGGCCGACCACCGCTGATGAATTGCGCGCGACTTTGCTTGCGCTGCTTGGCAGCCCGCACCTGTGCAGCCGCGCATTCATCACCGAGCAGTACGACCGGTACGTGCGCGGCAACACAGTGTTGGCTGAGCACGCTGACGGCGGCATGCTGCGCATCGACGAGTCGACCGGTCGCGGTATCGCGGTGTCGACCGACGCCTCGGGCCGCTACACGCTGCTCGACCCGTACGTCGGCGCCCAACTGGCGCTGGCCGAGGCGTACCGCAATGTCGCCGTCACCGGTGCCACCCCGGTCGCGGTGACCAATTGCCTCAACTTCGGCTCACCCGAGGACCCCGGAGTCATGTGGCAATTCGCGCAGGCGGTGCGAGGTCTGGCCGATGGCTGTGCGGCCCTGGGGATTCCGGTGACCGGGGGCAATGTCAGCTTCTACAACCAGACGGGGTCGGCGGCGATCCTGCCCACGCCGGTGGTCGGGGTGCTCGGTGTCTTGGATGACGTGAGCCGATGTCTCCGCACGTCTTTCGGTAGCGAACCAGGCGAGACCTTGATGCTGCTGGGTGAAACGCACGACGAATTCGACGGCTCCATCTGGGCGCAGGTCACCGCCGACCATCTGGGCGGACGGCCACCGGCGGTTGACCTGGCGCGCGAGAAGCTACTGGCAGACGTGCTGAGCTCGGCGTCACGGGACGGGCTGGTGTCCGCCGCGCACGACCTGTCCGAAGGCGGCCTGGCGCAGGCCATCGTCGAATCGGCACTGGCAGGTGAAACCGGCTGCCGCATAGTGCTTCCCGAGGGCACCGATCCGTTCGTGATGTTGTTTTCCGAGTCGGCCGGCCGGGTGCTGGTGGCGGTGCCGCGAACCGAGGAGAGCCGGTTTAGTTCGATGTGTGACGTGCGGGGACTACCCGCCGTCCGGATCGGCGTCGTCGACCAGGGCTCGGACGCCATAGAGGTTCAGGGCCTGTTCACGGTCTCGCTGGCAGAACTGCGCGAGACGTCAGAGTCGGTGTTACCGCGATTCTTCGGGTGAGTGCACTGGCGAATCCGGATGCGTGACGAGAGTTTTAGTCGGGTCTGCGCGTTGTCTTTGTCCGCCGCCTTGGTCGGCTGGAGCTTTGTCAGCCCGCGGCTACCGGGGGCGTGGCGGGTAGTGCTGCAGGGCGGCGTGAGCGGCCTGCTGGTGCTTGCGACCCGGGCGCCGCTGGGATTGTGTCCGCCGCGACTGTGGGCGGGGTTGCGGCTGGGCGCACCGGCCGGTGTGGCCACTGCGACAGCCGTCGCCGCGACGACCCCGCTGCCGCCGGTACGGCTGTCGATGTCCGTCCGCGAGCTTCCCACGCCGGCGCCGGCCTGGGTGCTGTTGCGGATCCCCGTCGGCACCGTCTGGGCCGAGGAGGCCGCATTCCGCGCGGCGCTTGCCGCCGTGGGTTCGCGTGCCTTCGGCAAAGCCGGCGGAAGGTTGTTGCAGGCCGCTGTTTTTGGGCTCTCCCACATCGCCGACGCGCGTGCGACGGGTGAGCCAGTGGTGGCCACCGTGCTGGTCACCGGCGTCGGAGGTTGGCTGTTCGGTTGGCTGGCCGACCGTTCCGGCAGCCTTGCGGCGCCGATGCTCGTTCACTTGGCCATCAACGAGGCCGGCGCGGTGGCCGCGCTGATCGTTCAGGGTGGTCTCGTTAACGGTGCCGGTAGCACGCGCCAGCGCGGCTATAATCAGTGAGGTTTTGTTAACATGCCAATACTCGACGGAGAGGGTTGGCACCTCAGGTGCACAGACTTAGGGCCGCGGAGCATCCGCGGCCGGATTATGTTCTCTTACACTTCAGCGACACGCATCTCATTTCGGATGGGTGCCTCTACGGCTCGGTGGATGCCGACGGCACGCTGGGTGAGCTGCTCGAGCAGCTGAAACGCTCCGGGGTGCGTCCCGACGCCATCGTCTTCACCGGGGATTTGGCCGATGCCGGCGAGCCCGAGGCCTACCGGAAGTTGCGCGCCGTGGTGGAGCCTTTTGCGGCCGAGTTGGGTGCTGAACTCATCTGGGTGATGGGCAATCACGACAATCGGGCTGCGTTGCGCAGTTTTCTGCTCGACGAAGCACCGTCGATGGCGCCGCTGGACCGCGTGTGCATGGTCGATGGCCTGCGTATCATCACGTTGGACACCTCGGTGCCGGGATATCATTACGGTGAAATCCGCGACTCTCAATTTGATTGGCTTGCTGGGGAATTGAAGAAGTCAGCGCCGCGCGGCAGCATACTGGCGCTCCATCATCCGCCGATTCCCAGTGTCTTAGATCTGGCCGTCACGGTGGAGCTACGCGACCAGGCTGCCCTCGGCCGGGTGCTCAAGGGCAGCGACGTTCGTGCGATTTTGGCCGGACACCTGCACTATTCGACGAATGCGACTTTCGCCGGGATCCCGGTGTCGGTTGCTTCGGCCACCTGCTACACCCAGGATCTGACGGTTACCGCCGGCGGGACGCGAGGCCGAGACGGCGCCCAGGCCTGCAATCTGGTGCACGTGTATGAGGACACCGTCGTGCATTCGGTGATTCCGCTTGGTACCGGAAACACCGTGGGCACCTTTGTCTCTCCCGCGCATGCGCAACGGAAGATCGCCGAAAGCGGGATGTTCATCGAACCGTCCCCGCGGGATTCGCTCTTTACCCATCCCCCGATGGTGTTAACGTCGCCGGCTCGGCAAACCCCGGTCGACTGACGTCCGCCGTCACCTTCTCCCAGGGCGCGGGTATGGGGAAATATCGCTCCAGGAAACTCTTCACCCGCTCGGTCCGCTCCTCCGCGGAGACCTCGGGAAAGCTGCTGTCGTTGAGACAGAAGAAGTCGTAACTGCGCTTCTTTCGCAGCAGGGGAAGTAGGTCGAGACCCTCGCGGGTGGTGGTGTTGACGTACAGCACTTTGGCTATTTCCTGTTGGACGGCGCGTCCGCTCATCAGCGCGTAGTAGTGGTAGAAGGAGTTGGTGACCGAGATATCGGTGCTGGAACGGAACTGACTGGCCTGGGTGCGGGCGAAGTCCTCTGGGAATTCACGTTCCATCTCCCTCAGCACACTTTTGCGCAACGGAACCGCGGTGTGCTCGAGATGGCGAGTGATGACCTGTCCGAAGCGCTCGAAGATGAGCTGCCGGTTCACCCGAGCCGCGTTCTCAAAGCCACTGCGTGTCGGATCGTTGCCACCGAGGCCGATCCGGGTCTTGGCTTCGATGAATCTTGTGACACCACCTGGGGAGAAGAACATGGTGGCCTTGAGTGGTCGACCGAAAAACATGTCGTCATTGGAGTACAGGAAGTGCTCGCTGAGGTCTGCGATGTTGTGCAGTTGGCTTTCCACGGCATGTGAGCTGTAGGTGGGCAAGGCCGCCGGATCCGTGAAGTGCTCCTCCGCGCGGACAATCGTGATCTTCGGGTGCTCGGCCAGCCATGCCGGCGGTCGTGAATCGGTTGCGATGAAGATCCGACGCACCCACGGGGCAAACATGTTCACCGACCGCAGGGCGTATTTCAACTCGTCGATCTGCCGAATGCGCGCTTCGGCTTCGTCGCCTTCACCCGCCACATACTGCGACATGTGGGCCGCTCGGCCCGCCCGGAACTCCGGATCACTACCCTCGACCCAGGAGAACACAATATCGATATCAAAGGTCACATCGCTTGCATGCGCAGTGAACATTCCGGTGATGGTCGGCCACTTGTACCCGTAGAGTTTGACCGTCGCCGGCTTTATCTCGCTCTGTGGCAGTACTTTCCGGCTTAGTGAGTTTTCCACCGGACAGCGGATCACGATCTCTTCGAAGACCCAGAATTGAATTTCGACGCCGAAAGCCGGACCGTACCGCAGTCCCCCCGGCGCGATCCGCCGCCGATATAGCCGCATGATACGTGGATCGGTCAAGGGGGATAACTCGCCCTTGGCGATGAGGACGGGAGAAATCCCTTCTCGATCAAGCGTTTTCGCGTACATCGGTTCTACTGCGCACGCCGTTACGAGCGCATGCTCGACCGCGGGGCGCAGTTCTATGTTGACCGCGAGGATCGGCCGGTTTTTGGGGTTTCGGATCAGTAAGAAAGGAATATCGGCCCGGTTCAACACTTTTCGTATGAAGACCAGATCTTCGATCTGCGCCTCATGCGGGGTCAAGCTGGATTCCAGTCGGGCAATCTTGCCCCGACGGGTGACAATGATGGGCTCGAGAGTGCGCTGAGCGGGGCGAAAGCGCTCGCGCGACACGAACTTGGCCATCGGAAACACCACCTTACAAATTCGCTACGAAGCCGAGAGGATGTCACTCATCGAGGATCGGCGCAGGAGCGGAGCCCTGGCCAATATGGGTTTATAAATCCATGGTGCCGGTAAAACGACACCGCTTGCAAGGCAGCCGATTAGCGATTTTGCAGAAATCTGACGGCAACCCTGCCGTTGCATCCGTGTCACATCGCGTTCAGTTGCGAAGCTGCCCTGAGTCTACCCGGCTCTGCTGGTCAGGGTCGGCGCTGCCGGATCAGCCGCCACAGTGCGACCGCTGGCATGCGACGCATCGTCCTCTGAATCCTCACCGGAGTCGCCGCAGCCGGTCAGCGTCAGCATCGCCGCGGTCATCGCAAACAGCAAGAGCCGGCGGGCGACCGCCGCGGCATCGGTGCCAGGCGGCTTTGCGCAGAAGCGGGTGTTTGTCATTGCGTCTCTTCAGGGGTGATCGTCACGAGGCCGACGGTCTTGAACGGTGACCGCGCCCCCAAGCGACGAGGCTCCATGATTCTGAGACCCTAAGGTATGGCCGCTCGCGGGAAGGCTGATCCGGCCAAGACCCGGCTGGCCGTGTTGGCCGTTTCCGACTGGTTGCGCGACGAAACTCGTCCAGCGCCCGACCGCGATGCTCTGGCGACCGCGGTGCGGCTCACCGCACTCGCCCTGGCCACGGTGGCACCCGGCGCCAGCGTCGAAGTCCGGATTCCACCGTTTGCCGCGGTGCAGTGTGTTTCCGGACCGAGGCACACCCGCGGCACGCCACCCAATGTGGTGGAGACCGATCCGCGGACGTGGCTGCTGCTGGCCACCGGAATGTTGTCGCTGGCGGAGGCGAAGAGCACCGGTGCGCTGACGCTATCGGGCTCCCGGGCAGGTGAAATCGACCACTGGCTACCCCTTGCTACTGTGAGCTGAATATAATCCTGAACTGCAGGTTTAGGGTGGAATAGAGAATTTTTCGGCGCTCAACACGCCTGATGGATTCGGCGGTGAGGCTACCGTGGCCGTAGACTCCGTTACGTCACCAACCGTTCCCCAGGGAGCCGCCGACCCGTGACCGTCCAGGAACCTCAGCAGGACCTGAACTCGCTCCGTGAAGAGTGTGGTGTATTCGGGGTCTGGGCCCCCGGCGAAGAAGTCGCCAAACTCACTTACTACGGGTTATACGCGCTGCAACATCGCGGCCAAGAGGCCGCTGGCATCGCCGTCGCCGATGGGTCCCAGGTGCTGGTCTTCAAAGACCTCGGCCTGGTCAGTCAGGTGTTCGACGAACAAACGCTGGCGGCCATGCACGGCCACGTCGCCATCGGTCACTGCCGCTACTCCACCACGGGCGACACCACGTGGGAAAACGCCCAGCCGGTGTTCCGCAATACCGCGGCAGGCACCGGAGTTGCATTGGGCCACAACGGAAATCTGGTCAACACGGCCGAACTTGCCGCACGCGCCCGCGACGCGGGGTTGATCGCCAAGCGCTGCCCCGCCCCGGCGACCACGGACTCTGACATTCTGGGCGCGCTGCTGGCCCACGGTGCGGCCGACTCCACTCTGGAACAGGCGGCACTGGAACTATTGCCGACCGTGCGGGGCGCGTTCTGCCTGACGTTCATGGACGAGAACACGCTGTATGCGTGCCGCGACCCCTATGGGGTGCGCCCGCTCTCACTTGGACGGCTAGATCGCGGCTGGGTGGTGGCCTCCGAAACGGCTGCGCTCGACATCGTCGGCGCCTCGTTCGTGCGTGACATCGAACCGGGTGAATTGCTGGCCATCGACGCCGACGGAGTGCGGTCCACGCGTTTCGCCAACCCCACGCCCAAGGGCTGCGTCTTTGAGTACGTCTACCTGGCCCGGCCGGACAGCACGATTGCCGGCCGATCCGTCCACGCCACCCGGGTAGAGGTCGGTCGTCGGCTGGCCCGCGAACGCCCGGTGGACGCCGACCTGGTGATCGGCGTGCCGGAATCGGGCACCCCCGCGGCGGTGGGATACGCGCAGGAGTCCGGCATCCCTTATGGACAGGGCCTGATGAAGAACGCCTATGTCGGGCGCACCTTCATCCAGCCGTCGCAGACCATCCGCCAGCTCGGCATCCGGCTGAAGCTCAACCCGCTGAAAGAGGTGATCCGCGGCAAGCGTCTCATCGTCGTCGATGACTCGATCGTGCGGGGAAACACCCAGCGCGCATTGTTGCGAATGTTGCGCGAGGCCGGTGCCGTCGAGGTGCACGTGCGCATTGCCTCGCCACCGGTGAAGTGGCCGTGCTTCTACGGCATCGACTTCCCGTCACCGGCCGAGTTGATCGCCAACGCCGTCGAAGACGAAGAAGAAATGCTCGAAGCGGTACGGCATGCCATCGGGGCCGACACGCTGGGCTACATCTCGCTGCGGGGCATGATTGCGGCTTCCGAACAGCCGGCTTCGCGGCTGTGCACCGCTTGCTTCGACGGCAAGTATCCGATCGATCTGCCCAGCGAAACCGCGCTGGGCAAGAACGTCATCGAGCACATGCTCGCCAACGCGGCGCGGGGAGCCGGTCTCGACGATCTCGCACCCGGTGAAGTACCAGAAGTACCGATTGCGCACTGAAGAGATTCGCTGTTGAGACTTCAGAGACGTTTGACACCGGCGGTGAGCGCCGCCCGGTAGCCTTTATCGCGATGACGGATCCCGGAAAAAGCCCCGGACGCAACACGGGCAGCCAGGGCATCACCTACGCATCGGCCGGGGTGGACATTGAAGCCGGTGACCGCGCCGTCGAATTGTTCAAGCCGCTGGCCACAAAGGCCACCCGACCCGAGGTGCGTGGCGGGCTTGGCGGATTCGTCGGATTGTTCGCGTTGCGCGGCGGCTATCGCGAACCTGTGCTGGCGGCCTCCACCGACGGCGTCGGTACCAAGCTGGCGGTCGCTCAGGCGATGGACAAACACGACACAGTCGGCCTGGACCTGGTCGCGATGGTGGTCGACGACCTTGTCGTCTGCGGAGCCGAACCGCTCTTTTTGCAGGACTACATCGCGGTCGGCCGGACGGTGCCCGAACGGCTGAGCGCGATTGTCAGCGGTATTGCCGAGGGATGTGTGCGGGCGGGCTGCGCGCTGCTTGGCGGCGAGACCGCGGAACACCAGGGTCTGATGGAACCGGACCACTATGACATCTCGGCCACCGGTATCGGCGTAGTCGAGGCCGATGACGTGCTGGGGCCCGACCGCGTCAAACCCGGTGACGTCATCATCGCGCTGGGCTCTTCCGGCTTGCATTCCAATGGATACTCTCTGGCCCGCTCGGTCCTACTCGAGATCGACCGGATGAACCTGGCCGGTTATGTGGAGGAGTTCGGCCGCACCCTGGGTGAGGAATTGCTGGAGCCCACCCTGATCTACGCCAAAGACTGCCTGGCGCTGAACGCCGAAACCCATGTCCGGACGTTCTGCCACGTCACCGGCGGCGGGTTGGCCGGCAACCTGCAACGCGTCATCCCGCAGGGCCTGGTCGCCGAGGTAGACCGAGGCACGTGGACGCCCGCGCCCGTGTTCGCGATGATCGCCCAGCGTGGCCGGGTTACCCGCGAGGAGATGGAAAAGACGTTCAACATGGGCGTCGGCATGATCGCCGTCGTGGCGCCTGAAGACACCGACCGCGCCTTGGCCATATTGACCGCTCGGCACTTGGACTGCTGGGTGTTGGGAAACGTCTGCAAGGGTGGAAAAGAAGGCCCCCGGGTACGGCTGGTTGGGCAACACCCGAGGTTTTGAGGACTGCGACCAACTAACACGGTGCCGATGCGAAGCGCATCGGCACCGGCGAGTGGTCTAGCGACGCCAGTCGTCCTCGTGTTCCCACGAGTCGTCGGTGGAGTCGCCGTCCAGCTCGTCGGATTCATCGGCACCGGTCCCTGACAGCTCGCGCTGAAGCCGCTGGAAGTCGGTCTGCGGGGAGCTGTATTTAAGTTCTCGAGCAACCTTGGTCTGCTTTGCCTTAGCCCGGCCGCGGCCCATGGGGGGACCCCCTCGCGCAATAACGGAGCGGCCTAACGAGTAGGCGGCTCCGATCTCTTGGTGTCGTTATTGTCCTACCGACAGTTTACCGTGCCTTACGGTCGAGCGTCGGTGCCCCCTGCCCGCTGTGGCGGACCACATCGCCAATCATCGCGTGCCGCCCCGCAACCGTTCAACGGCCAGTCGTCCCGCGCCGATCTGTTCGGCGAGCGGCAGCGAGTCGGGGTCGATGACCGCCGCGACCGCGGCTTGATCGCCGGTAGCCAGTTCGGTGTCGGCGGGCAGCCCACGCTTGAGCAGTGCCAGCGCCACCGGCCCAAGGTCGACGTGCTCGACGACGGTTCCGAGGCGTCCGACGGCGCGCCCGCCGGCCAGCACCGCGTCACCTGTCGCGGGCCGCTCCACCGAACCGTCGAGGTGCAACAACACCAGCATCCGGGGCGGTTTCCCGAGGTTATGGACCCGCGCGACGGTCTCTTGCCCGCGATAGCAGCCTTTGTCGAGATGGACGGCTCCGGCACCGGGACCGCCGATCCAACCCACTTCGTGAGGAATGGTGCGCTCATCGGTGTCAACACCGAGCCGGGGGCGCAACGCCGCCACCCGGTGGGCTTCATACGCCCATACTCCGGCCGACCGCACACCCGCCTGCACCAAGCGGTTCTGCCAGTCGACCGCCTCGCTACCCGCCACCACGAGGTCCAGTTCGATGTTGCCGGCAGGCGTTTCGGGCATCCGCCGCGCAAAGCCACTGCCGGCTACCGGAACCGCGGTCAGCTCGGCGGGCAGAGCATCCAGGCCAAGCACCTCGAGCACCGCCTGGTCAGCCAGCCGCGGCCCCAGCAGCGACAGCACCGCCATGTCGGCAGTGGCCGGTGTGACATCGGACCAGAACACCATCTTGCGCAGGTAGCTGAGCAGCGGTTCGCCCCGCCACGGTTCGGTATCGAGGTAGGTAGTGCCGCCCAGCTCGCTCTGGATCCAGTGGTCCTCGACCCGACCCTGGCCGTCGAGGCTGAGGTTTTGGGTGCTGGCGCCCTCGGGCAGTTCGCTGACGTGTTGGGTCGAAATGCTGTGCAGCCAAGTCTGCCGGTCGCCACCGGTCAGGGTGAGCACCGCGCGATGCGAGCGGTCAACGACCACCGCATCGGTTTCGGCTGCCCGCTGCTCGCCCAGCGGATCGCCGTAGTGCCAGCTGGCACCCGCGTCGGGTCCAAGATCGGGCGCAGGGACTGCAGTCATGTGCGCCGCTCTCCCCTCGCCGCTTCGCGGCTGGGAGGTGCCCCCACCTCATTGCTTCGCTCTGCATCGTCGCCTGCGCGGTTCACACATCAACTCTACGGATCGGGCATCGGTCCCGCGGGTGTGAAGCCAGCTTCACGATGGTCGACGACTGTGAAGCCAGCCTCACGTTCGCGGCTAAGCTTCTCGTCCATGGCGGGCCAGATGGGTGTGATCGTCACGCTGGACGGTGAGGTACATCCGCCGGGGTCTCCGTTGTTGCACGCCGACGACCTTGCCGCCGTTCGTGGCGACGGCATCTTCGAGACGCTACTGGTCCGCGACGGCACGGCGTGTCTGGTCGAATCTCATCTGCAGCGGCTGACCCAGTCAGCCAAATTCATGGATCTGCCTGAGCCGGACCTTGCGAGCTGGCGGCACGCAATCGACATGGCGGCGCGGCAGTGGGCCGCGCGCACCACCGACGAGGGCGCATTGCGATTGATCTACAGCCGGGGTCGCGAGAGCGGCTCGCCACCGACCGCCTATGTGATGGTCAATCCTGTCCCGGAGAGAGTGGCCGCGGTTCGGCGCGACGGGTTGTCGGCGGTCACGCTGGAGCGCGGATTGCCTGCCGCCGGTGCCGACGCGATGCCGTGGCTACTGGCCGGCGCCAAAACACTGTCGTACGCGGTCAACATGGCCGCCTTGCGCCACGCCGCCCGGCAGGGCGCCGGTGATGTGATCTTCGTGAGCTCGGATCGCTACATTCTGGAAGGCCCCCGCTCGACGGTGGTGATCGCCAGCGCCGCTGAGCCAGGAGCGGATGGTAATCCGTGCCTGCTGACGCCGCCGCCGTGGTATCCGATCCTGCGCGGCACCACCCAACAGGCTCTCTTCGATGTTGCGCGGGCGAAGGGCTACGACTGCGACTATCGCGCGCTACGGATAGCGGATCTGCTTGCCGCCCAAGGGATTTGGTTGGTGTCGAGCATGACGCTGGCTGCGCGGGTGCACACGCTCAACGGCCAGCGGCTGCCTCGATCGCCGATGGCCGCGGAATTCGCCGAATTGGTCGACGCCGCTATCGTCTGCGATCGCTGAGCGGTGAATTCTGTTGTCGGCTCGTGGAATGGGAGGTACGGTCGGCCGTACACAAGGAAGGAGGTGGTCCGCGAAATTGATAGCTTCATGGACATGTGAGGTGGCTACGCGCTAGCTGCATGGCTCGGAAGAGCTAGCGATCAACGCGCGCTGGCGAATTCCCCGTAGCCACCCGGCCCCCGAGCTTCCGGTCTGTCCAACCGGGGCTTTGCTCGGGGGCCGCTCCATGTCATGACTCGGCTCGTGCGGCCCGATTGAGCGGTCGCGGCATCCGTTGCCAGTAGGCGCCACTACCCGACGAATCGCGACAGGCGCGCCGACAGATGCGGCACCAGCCCGCCGTCGGCGTCCACCCGTTCCTCGACGTAGGCCAAGTCGCCGCCTTCGACGATGCCGTACAAGCGCTTGGCGCCGCCGACCAGCACGCCGGTCCGACTGCGGGCCAGCGCGTCGGTCACCAGTTCCCACGACGACTGGGTGCGCGGGCGCCCGTAGAACAGTTCGACGTAACCGGCCGAATGGGCCAGCAACAACTCGATGGCCTGGGACTCACTCGGATCGTCGGGATCGTCGACGAAGCGCCAGAAGCCTGTCTCGCGCAAGCCGGGTTCCTGGTAGTTGCCGGCGTCATCGAGCCGCCAGGATCGGGCCTCCCAATTCAGGTAGTCGCCGCCGTCGTGCGAGACCACGATCTGCTGACCGAAACGGTAGTCGCCGTCGGCTGCGCGGCCTTCGCCCTCGCCGCGCCATACGCCGACCAGGGGCAGCAGCGCCAGCAGCGCGTCATTGAGGTTGGCGCCTTCGCGCAGATTGGCGGTGTCGGCCGGGACGGGCAAATCGTCGAAGGCGGGGATATTACGGGATGCGGTCACCTTGGCGCGTTCGGCGGCGGCAGCCACGGCTCGGTCGCCGGAATCCGCGGGACCGGCCGGTCCGTCAGGGTTCTCGTCGGCGGTCACGACTCGTCAGTGATGAGCCGGTAGAGCGTGTAAAGCGCAAACCATGAGATGAACACCGTCATCCCGACCAGGATGATCTCGAAGAAGAGCGCCACGGGGACAAGTCTATTCGTCCCGCGGCGTGCCGGGGGCATCCCGGTCAGGGCCCGCTCGGTCAGGCGACCTTGACGTCCACCTCGTGGATACCCGCGCCGGACGGCGTCACCATGGCATCGCCGTTGCCGACCGCTGATAGTGCGCGCACCGTCCAGGCACCCGGTGCGGCGAAGAACCGGAAGTCACCGGTGGCCGACGCGACCACCTCGGCCGTGAACTCGTCCGACGAGTCCAGCAATCGAACGAACGCGCCACCTACGGCTTGCCCGTCGCGGTCCACAACACGGCCGGTGATCACCGTTTCCTTCTCCAGGTCGACGCTGGCGGGCAATGCCAGTCCTTGCTTGGGTCCAGAGCACATATCAGCTTCCCAACTCGATCGGGGCACCCACCAGGGAGCCGTATTCCGTCCAACTGCCGTCGTAGTTCTTGACGTTTTGATGCCCGAGTAATTCCTGCAGAACGAACCAGGTATGCGACGACCGTTCCCCGATTCGGCAGTAGGCGATCGTTTCCCTGGTGCCGTCCAGACCGGCGTCGGCATACAGCTTGGCCAACTCCTCGTCGGACTTGAAGGTGCCGTCCTCGTTGGCGGCCTTGCTCCACGGGACGTTGATCGCTCCGGGGATGTGGCCAGGCCGCTGGCTCTGCTCCTGCGGCAGGTGCGCCGGCGCGAGGATTTTGCCGGAGAATTCGTCGGGGGAGCGAACGTCGACGAGATTCTTGGCGTTGATGGCCGCAATGACCTCGTCCCGGAAGGCTCTGATGCCGTTGTCCGCCGGGGCCGCGGTGTAGGAGGTCGCCGGCCTGCTGACGGGGTCGGTCGACAGCGGGCGCCCATCGAGCTCCCACTTCTTGCGACCGCCGTCGAGCAGCTTGACCTTGTCGTGCCCGTACAGCTTGAAGTACCAATACGCGTAGGCGGCGAACCAATTGTTGTTGCCGCCGTAGAGGATAACGGTGTCGTCGTTGGAGATGCCGCGGTCGGATAGCAGTTTGGAGAACTGCTGGGCGTCGACAAAGTCACGCTTGACCGGGTCCTGCAAATCGGAGCGCCAATCCAGTTTGATCGCGCCTGCGATGTGTCCGCCGTCGTAGGCGCCGGTGTCTTCGTCGACCTCCACGAAAACGACGTTTGCGGCCTGAGGATTCCTGAGATTGCTCTCGGCCCAGTCAGCGGAGACCAGGACGTCGGAGCGTGCCATGGTGGGGATCCTTTCGGTTCTTCTAACGAGGTGGTCAAACATGTCGCGCGGGACGGGCGATTGGCCGCAAGCGCGCAGCGAGCGGATAGAGCTGGCAGCCAAGGCAGATGCCGAAGGCCGCGTTCAGGAAGGCGGCCACCAAAGCGGCCGCGGTGGCGATGACGCCCAGTAGTGGTGCGCCGCGTGCGAATCCGGCAACGCCAACGACCGCGAAGATCAACCCGACCAACTGCGCGAACTTCAGCGGTGGCACCGGTTCGCGTTCGGTGACCGGCCCCAGCCGGGGCGCCACGACAGCGGCAAACACCCGTCCATAGGGATGCCGGCGCGGCCCACCGAGGGCGCCGATGGCAAAGACCACGGCCTGCAGGCCCAGAATGACGGCCGCGGCCAACGGGCTGACCGCCCAGACGATCAGCGTGACGACCAGGACCGCGGTCGTGACCCAGGCGGCGAACCTGGGCCCGCGCACATCAACGCGGTCCGGCTGGGTGCTGGTGTTGCTGCCTGACACGAACGACTCCTAGGTACGCCTATTGCACGGAAACGGTAGGAGGCATGCCACGGTAGGGCTCCGAGGCTGCTCCGAGAGCTACGCGGAAGGGCGCGGCTACTCAGCAGCTACAGCAACAGCAACAACCCGCAACGCGGCACAGGTCAACTGCGCGACGCTTGGTGAGCATGGGCTCCAGGCGGGCTGACACGTCGGCAAGCTTACCCAAAGACACAGTCGTCAAGCCAACAGCGGTTCGAGCGCTGACCGCAGGTCGGCGGCCTTGGGCACACCCGAGGCCCGGTATCGCTGTCGCCCGTCGACGTCAAAGATCAGCGTGGTGGGCAGCGAGAGCACCGAAAATCGGCGCGCGGCCTGCGGATTGGCATCCAGGTCAACCTCGACGTGGGCAACGTCGCCCAGGTCGTCGCAGACCTGGTCAACTACCCGGCGAACGCGATCACAAGGTCCGCACCACGGCGCGCTGAAATGCACAACGGTCGGTCCGGCGCGGGAAAGACCCAGGTCAGCGGCGCCCGCGTCGGCCCCCTGATCCGACTCCGGATGAACTTCGCGGATATTTCCGGAGCGCCGGGTGAGCAACCATCCCGCAACGGTCGCCACGACACCGGCCGCGATAGTTGCGACGATGACGGTCATCATGAGCGCCGCTCTCCCCCGCAAGCGGGAGGTGCCCCCACCTCATCGCTTCGCTCTGCATCGTCGCCTGCGCGCATCATGACTGCTTAAACCCGTCGAGAGTGATGGTTACTCCCCGGGTGACGCCTTCGATGATGACGTCGGAGCCCCGTGCTCCTTCGCTGGTGGGCGCGACCCCGAACGGGAGCCGCTGGTTGGGCAGCCTGGTGGTGAACGCATGCAATACCGCATCCCGATTGTCGTCCGGAACTGCTTGATTGGCGGTGTCCGGCCCGGTCAGGACGCCGGTCGGGGTGATCACCAGCGTCGTCTGGTCATCGGGCGCGATGGAAAGGTCGACCGAGACGCTGACCCGATGCTCGAAGCCGGCCGAATGCGGCGTGCCGCTGAACATCAGACCGTGGCTGTCGGAGATGCCCGATGCGGTGATGCCGCCGGTGGCGGTGTTGGTTTCCTTGGGCGGTGCCTCAACCATCAGGTCGCTGATGCCCATATACCGACCCAGGTGCGTCGAGTCGATGATGATGCGGCTCTCCAGTTTGCCCACCGGGAGTTTCGCATCAGGCCTGATCAGCCAGGACGCATAGGTCAGGTCTATCGAGTACATCGTGGCTTCGAGGGTGGCCTTTCCGACCATCGCGTGATCGACTGCGTTGGCCTTGATCTCCACTTGGTTGTAATGGTCGCGGATCGCTTGCGGGAGGAATGGGAAAGCCAAAATGGCGACGAATGGGTCTGACCTCAAATTTGCCGCTTTGCGCACGTTCGACGACAGCCGGTATTCGGCATAGATACTGGCTCCGTAGTCGACGCCGATGGCACCGATAGCAATGACGGCTATCGAGGCCGCAGCGATCACGCCGATCAGCACCTTGCGCATCCGCATATTGTGGCCTGTCCATCCGCCAGCCCGCTGCACGGCGCCGGGTGCCGGCCCCTCGAACTCCGGCCAGAGCGCTTCGTCACACTCCGCGCCGAAGGGCTTCGTCACCCGGCCAATGACCAGGTGGCACGTTATCGTTAGATGACCTGGCCACTAACGCTGCGTTGCGTTATCGATTTGGGAGATGCCTGTCCCACTAGCTGGAGGGGCTTGTTGGAGCTTTTACTGCTGACCTCGGAGCTGCATCCCGACCCGGTCCTGCCGTCGTTGTCGCTGCTCCCCCACACGGTCCGGACGGCGCCGCCAGAACCGTCCTCGCTGCTGGAGGCCGGAAGCGCGGACGCCGTGCTGGTCGACGCGCGCACCGACCTATCGTCGGCGCGCGGTCTTTGCCGTCTTTTGAGCACCGCGGGCCGGTCGGTCCCGGTCTTGGCCGTCGTCAGCGAAGGCGGCCTGGTGGCGGTCAGCGCTGACTGGGGTTTGGACGAAATCCTGCTGCCCAGCACCGGGCCGGCCGAGGTCGACGCCAGACTACGGCTGGTGGTAGGCCGCCGTGGCGGGCTGGCCGATCAGGAGAGCGCGGGCAAGGTGAGCCTCGGCGAGCTGGTGATCGACGAAGGCACCTACACCGCTCGATTGCGCGGCCGCCCGCTCGATCTGACCTATAAAGAGTTCGAGCTGCTGAAATACCTGGCCCAGCATGCCGGTCGGGTGTTCACCCGGGCACAACTGCTGCACGAGGTGTGGGGTTATGACTTCTTCGGTGGCACCAGGACTGTCGATGTGCACGTGCGGCGACTGCGGGCCAAGCTCGGCGCCGAGCACGAAGCGTTGATCGGCACGGTACGCAACGTGGGTTACAAGGCCGTCCGGCCGGCGCGCGGTCGGGCGCCGGTTGCAGAGCCCGCCGACACCGAAGATGCCGAGCCCGACACTGACGGTCTGCAAGACCCGCTGGTCGACCCGTTACGCAGTCAGTGACGTGGTCGGACCGGGGGCCGGACTGGCGCTCCGCACTGACCGCCGACGAGCAGCAGGGGGTGCGCGAACTTATCGCTGCGGCAACCGATTTCGATGGGGTAGCACCCGTCGGCGAACAGGTGGTGCGGGAACTCGGCCACGACCGGACCGATCATCTACTGGTCACCAGTTCTGAAACCGACGCGGCAGACGCCGCGATCATCGGCTACCTCAATCTCAGCCCGCCGCGCGATGACGGTGCCGGGATGGCCGAGCTGGTAGTGCATCCGCACGCCCGGCGACGCGGCATCGGCGCGGCGATGGGACGCGCGGCGCTCGCCAAGACCTCCGGACACAACCAGTTCTGGGCGCACGGCACCCTCGAGCCCGCGCAGGCCACCGCGTCGGCACTTGGTCTGGTCCCGGTCCGCGAACTGGTCCAGATGCGTCGCCCGCTACGTGACGTTCCCGACACGGTGGCTCCGGTGCCCGGGGTCAAGGTCCGTACCTACGCGGGCGCCGGCGATGACACCGAGCTGCTACGGGTCAACAACGCCGCGTTCGTCGAACACCCCGAGCAGGGTGGGTGGACTGAGGTCGAGCTGGCGGAGCGGCGCGGCGAACCGTGGTTCGACCCGGCGGGCTTGTTTCTCGCGTTCGCCGACTCCTCAAGTGACCAGGCGGGCAAACTGCTGGGCTTCCACTGGACCAAAGTCCACCTCGATCAGCCCGGCCTGGGCGAGGTTTATGTCCTGGGTGTTGACCCGTCGGCACAGCGCCGCGGCCTGGGTCAGCTGTTGACAGCCATCGGTATCGAATCGCTGGCGAGGCGGCTCGCCGACTCGGCCGAACCTACTGTGATGCTTTATGTGGAGTCGGACAACGTCGCGGCGGTGCGGACCTACCAGCTCTCTGGTTTCACCACCTACAGCGTCGACACCGCCTACGCGCGACTCGCCGGCTGAACGGAAGCACAGGTAGACGCGGCCTGAGACTCAGACTATTCACTCCACATTCGCTTTCTCGCCACTTGTACGGGTTCATCTGCGCATACTTTCGCGGTGACCTGGCAACCTCCCTCTGGGAGATGGCCAGCGGCGTCCACACGCGTCCGGATGTGTGAGAAAGCGAGATCGGTGAGGCTCGACAGGGTGGGCAGGGCGCTGACGGCAACGGTGCTGACGATGGTGGTCGGTGGTGGGGCGCTGACCGGCTGCGGCAGCGACAACAACGGCCGCGGTGCCTCGACGACCGGCGCCTCGGGACCAGCCGGCACGGCGGGCTGCGATGGTAAAAATGGGCTGACGGCGGAAGGGTCGACCGCTCAACAGAACGCAATGGCATTGTTCAACCAGGTGTGGGGTCAGTACTGCCCGGGCAAGAGCGTGGCGTACAACCCGACCGGGTCAGGCGCCGGCCGGGAGCAGTTCATCGCCGGACATGTCGATTTCGCGGGAGCGGACTCTCCGCTGGTCGCGGATCAGATTGGTCCGGCCGCCAAACGCTGCGATGGAAACCCGGCGTGGGACCTGCCGCTGGTGTTCGGACCGATTGCACTGGTCTACAACCTGCCGGGCATTCAGGGCCTGGTCCTCAGTAGCGACACGCTGGCCAGGATTTTCAGCGGCAAAATCACGGCCTGGAATGACCCGATACTCGCGGCGCTCAATCCGGGCGTTGCCCTCCCGGACACCAAGATCACGCCGATTTACCGGTCGGATTCGTCGGGAACCACCGACAACGTGCAGAAATATCTGACGGCCGCCGCGCCGCAGACCTGGACCAGGGGAGTCGGCACCGAGTTTCAGGGCGGTGTCGGCGAAGGGGCCACGAGGTCGGGAGGCGTGATTCAGGCGGTGCGGGCCACACCGGGCGCCATTGGCTACGTCGAGAAAGGCTTCGCGGACCAGGTTGGTCTGCCCTACGCCCAAATCGACACCGGCAATGGCGTGGTTTCGCTCAACAACGACACGGCAATCAACGCCATCAACGCGGCCGGCTTCGTGGCCGACGGCAACGACCTGGTGCTGGATCTGAACCCGATGTATGGCACCAAAGACCCACGCGCTTACCCGCTGGTACTGGCCACGTACGAGATTGTGTGCTCGAAGGGCTACGACCCGGAAACCTCTCGGGCAATCAAGTCGTTCATCACCGTGGCCGCCAACGACGGTCAGGCCGGCCTTTCGTCGGCCGGGTATGTTCCGCTGCCCGATAAGGTCAAGGAGCGACTGATCACCGCGCTCGACGCACTGCAGTAGCCAATGGGCTTAAGGAGCGGCAGCAGAACTGTGACGGAATCACAGTGACAACACCAAACCCAGCCGACGCAGGTTCGGGTGCGGTTGTCGCTGCGCCCTTTCCCGAGTCGCCGGTCGTCCCCATCAGCCCGTGGGGTGATTCCCGACCACGCCTGGGGGACCGGATATTTCGCGGGCTGGCAGGGAGCTCCGGTGTCCTCATCATCGTCATCATCGTTGCGATCGGCGGATTCTTGCTGTTGCGCGCAATACCTGCCCTGAAGCGCAATCGAGAGAACTTTTTCACCTACGGCGGCAACTGGGTCACCACCGACGCCTCGGCGATGCACTTCGGAATTTTCGACCTGCTGCAGGTGACCGTGTTTGTGGCGCTGTTCGCGTTGATCCTGGCTATGCCGGTGGCCCTGGGTGTCGCGATCTTCCTCACGCAATACGCGCCGCGGCGGGTTGGCGGACTACTGGCCTACACGGTCGATCTGCTGGCCGCGGTCCCGTCGATCATCTACGGCGTCTGGGGC
>DASXMA010000037.1:0-5299 GCA_036495965.1 Mycobacterium sp. | reverse complement strand
GGACGGGGACTACTGGTTGATGGGCAGGCGCGGCACGGTGGTGCACACTGCGCGCGGGTTGGTCTACGCCGAACCCGTTACCGACGCGCTCGGCCTGATCAACGGCGTCGATCTCGCGGTGACCTACAACGTGCCGGTGGGTGATCTTGAGGTGGCGGTATCGGCGGTGACGTTGCTGCCGGGAGCCACCATCACCGCGGCCGACTTGAGCGAGGCCGTCGCCGAAATGCCCATCGGGCTGGGACCCGACTTCGTGTGCGTGGTGCCGGAATTGACGCTGAGCGCGAGTTACCGCCCGACCGTCAGTGCCCTGCGGGCCGCCGGGATTCCCAAGCCGGGACGCCACGTCTGGTATTTCGATGCGGGCAGCAATGAGTTCCGCCGGCTGACTCCGGGCGTGCGGTCAGAGCTGATTGGCGAGCACTGACGTGGTTGACGATTCGCTGCTGAGCATCCTGGTGTGCCCGGCTGATCGGGGTCCGCTGCTGCTGATCGACTCGGGCGACGGGGAGTTGCTGTACAACCCGCGGCTGCACCGCGCCTATCGCATTGAAGACGGCATTCCGGTGCTGCTGATCGACGAGGCTCGCGACGTCGACGACGAAGAGCACGCAAGCCTTATGACGCGAGGCCATCCGGCAGATCCCCAGTGAGGTAGCGCTGCAGATTCGGTCCGATGGTCGCCACGATCTGCTCGGCCGGCAACGATGCGAACGGCTCGACCTTCACGATGTACCGAGCCATGACCACGCCCATCAACTGCGACGCGAAGAACTGGGCACGGATCATGCCCGTGCCGGGCGGATTGTCCACGCGCGGAGCAACTTCCGCGGTGACGACCTCCTGCAGGAAAGACCGCGCCAAGCTCACGTCGGCCCCGGCGATCAGCGACCGCAACGTGGCGATCAAACCCGCGCCCAGCTCGGAATCCCAGATCGGCAGCAGTACCGATGGCAGTGCGAATCCGAGTTCGGAGACCGGGATTTCGCGCATGGGCACCAGCACGGTCATCGGGTCGATCGGTATATGAATTGCGGCCGCAAACAGCTCCTGCTTGGTGCCGAAGTAATGGTGCACCAGGGCGGCGTCCACTCCGGCCGAAGCGGCCACAGCGCGTATTGATGTTCTGTCAATGCCATTGCGGGCAAACAGCTCTCGTGCGCTGGCCAGGATCCGATCCCGAGTATCGGAGCTGCCGGCCGGTCGCCCGGGTCGCCTGCGCCCGGTGTGGGTGGTTGCCACGCTAGGGCGTCCGTCGCCGCAAGGTCGCAGCGGCCAGGCAGAGTGCCGCGAGCGCGAAACACATGACGACGATGATGTCGCGCACCGCAACGCCGGTCAATTCCGTATGCGCGCCCACCTGCTGCAGCGCCTCCAGCGCGTAGCTGGCCGGTAGCACGTTGCTGATCCACTGCAACCAGTGAGCCATCAACGCGCGCGGAACGATGATGCCGGCCAGCAGCAGCTGCGGCACCATCACCAGAGGTATGAACTGGACCGCCTGAAACTCGGTGCGGGCGAACGCACTACACAGCAGGCCCAGGCCGACGCCCAGCACAGCGTTGACGATCGCGATCACAAACACCCACACCGGGCTACCGGCAGTGTCGAAGCCGAGGAGCCAAAACGACACCATGCAGGCCAGAATGGCTTGCGCCGCAGCGGCAATCGAGAACGCGGTGCCGTAGGCGATCAGCAGGTCGAGCCGGCGCAGCGGAGTGGTCAGGATGCGCTCCAACGTCCCCGACGCCCGTTCGCGCTGCATGGTTATCGACGTGATGATGAACATCACGAAAAGCGGGAAAAGACCCAGCAGGATCAGGCAGGCGTTGTTGAACGGCGTAGGGGTGCCCGGGCGGTGCGGAGCATTCTCGAACATGAAGTACATCAGCGTAATGACCAGGATTGGTACCAGCAGGATCAATGCGACGCTGCGGTGATCGGCGGCCAGCTGGCGCAGGATCCGCGTCGTCGTCGCTGCGTACGCCTGCAACCCTATCCGGCTTGGAGTGTGGTGCTGTGCCTGATGATGGACAGAAACGCGTCCTCCAGTGACGTGCATCCGGTGTCCTCTCGTAGTTGGGTCGGGGTGGTGTGCGCGACCAACTGACCGTCGCGCATCAGCAACAGATCACCGCAGTGGTCGGCCTCGTCCATCACATGACTGGAGACCAGCAGCGTGGTCCCGTCGCGCGCGAGCTCGGTGAACTGCTGCCAGAGATCCACCCGCAGCACGGGGTCCAGGCCCACGGTGGGCTCGTCGAGCACGAGCAGATCAGGTTGGCAGACCAACGCGCACGCCAGCGAAGCCCTGGTGCGCTGCCCACCGGAAAGATTGCCGCAGAAGGCGGTCCGGTGATCCGTCAGCCCGACCCGCTCGATCGCGGTATTGGCGGCCTGGCTGTCGAAACCGTACAGCGCCGCGAAGTAACGAACGTTGTCGATGATCCGCAGGTCGTTGTAGATCGTCGGGTCCTGCGGCAGATAACCGACCCGACGGCGCAGCGTCGCGGATCCGGCGGGATGACCCAGCACCGTCACGTCTCCCGACGCCACGATCTGGGTGCCGACGATGCAACGTATCAGCGTCGTCTTGCCGCAGCCGGACGGTCCGAGCAGCCCGGTGATGCTGCCCGGGGCAATCTGCACCGAGAAATCGTGTAGAGCCGGGCGTTTCCCCCGGATCACCCGTAGATGGTTGATGCTGATGGCCGGCTGTGCACCGCCCGGCGTTAATTCATCATGCGATGAAATCATCATGTGATGAATATCCGCCCCTGCCGCGGGATTGTCAAGGGGTTGTGGTGCTGGCCGCGCCAGAACGTGGCTATTTCAGGCGGTCTTCTAAGCCCGGGCGGCGCAACGGCAGATGTCCGTGCATGCCTTCGGCGTAGGCGGTTTCGGCATGCTGAGTGAGGTCGACGCCGGTGGTCTCGTCTTCGGGGCTGAGCCGGAAGCCGATCAGCCGATCGATCAACTTCGCGAGAACGAACGACACCGTGAACGCATAGAGTGCGACTACCACGATCGCCAGCGCCTGCTTGCCCAGTTGGCGCGAAGCCGCCCCCGTAGAAGAGGCCCTGCGGACCCGACGTCATGACCGCCGTGGCAAGTAGCCCGATCAAGGACACACCGACAACGCCTCCGACGAAGTGCACACCGACCACGTCGAGCGAATCGTCATAGTTGAAACGGAATTTCGCGACCACCGCGAACGAGCAGACGATACCGGCCGCGAGGCCGACGACCGCCGCGCCCAGCGTATTGACGGTTCCGCACGACGGGGTGATGGCGACGAGGCCGGCGACCACACCGGATGCCGCGCCGAACGTCGTGGGTCTGCCGTCACGGATCTGTTCGACCGAGAGCCAGCCGAGCATGCCCAGGCAGCCGGCGACGAGCGTGTTGAGGAAGATGGCCGCGGCAGTTCCGTTGGCGGCCAGGGCAGAACCGGCGTTGAACCCGAACCAGCCGAACCACAACAGCCCGACACCGACAAAGAGCAACGGCAGATTGTGCGGCCGCATGGCGTCTTTCTTGAAGCCGATGCGGGGCCCGAGCACCAGCGCCAGAGCCAGAGCAGAGCAACCGGACACGATCTCGTCGACGAGGCCGCCGGCATAGTCGAGTACCCCAAGCTTGGCCAGCCAGCCACCAGATCCCCATACCCAGTGCGCAACAACCGAATACACGACGATCGTCCAGGCCGGGACGAACACAATCCAGGCTGCGAATTTGGCGCGGTCGGCGATTGCGCCGCTGACGAGGGCGGCCGTGATGATCGCGAACATCAACTGGAACGTGGCGTATAGCAGTTCGGGAACTGCGCCGTGGGCGGTATCGGGGCTGATGCCGAGCATCCCGATATGCCTGACGTTGCCGACGAGCCCGCCCGCCCCGTCTTGGGAGAACGCGATGGTATAGCCGACCAACAGCCACGCCACCGTGACCAGCGGTATGGAGATGAAGCTCATCATCATCATGTTGAGCACCCCGGTGGTACGGGCCATGCCGCCGTAAAAGATCGCCAGGCCGGGGGTCATCAGCAGCACCAGTGCGGTGCTGGCCAGCAGCCACGCAGTGGCGGCAGGGTCGATCGCATGCATATTTGGGGCTCCTTCGCCACACGGCAACCGGGATCCTGCCATGTTTGCGGTACCGGTAGGTTCGGTGGGTGCGATCCGGGCAGGGCGCGGCTGCGGGCCAGCTGGCAGCCGACCCGGTCGAGGCCGCGCATCGGTTGCTCGGTGCGACTATCACCAGCCGCGGGGTGCGCGCCATCATCGTCGAGGTCGAGGCATACGGCGGCGTGCCCGACGGTCCCTGGCCGGACGCCGCGGCCCACTCGTACCGCGGCCTGAACGGCCGAAACGCCGTGATGTTCGGGCCCCCCGGGCGGATGTACACCTACCGCAGCCACGGGATCCACGTCTGCGCCAATATCTCATGTGGCCCCGATGGCACGGCCGCCGCTGTGTTGCTGCGGGCCGCCGCCATCGAGGACGGGCTCGACGTGGCCCATGCCCGGCGCGGCGACGCCGTCCGTACCATCGCGCTGGCGCGCGGTCCGGGGAATCTGTGCTCGGCGCTGGGAATCACCATGGCCGACAACGGGGTCGATGTATTCGACGCGAAGAGTTCGGTGCGGCTGGCGCTCAACGAGCCGCATGGCACGGTCGCGGGCCCACGCGTCGGGATCAGCCAGGCCGCCGACCGGCCATGGCGATTGTGGCTTGCGGGCCGACCGGAAGTCTCCGCCTACCGTCGCAGTCCCCGCGCCCCGGCGCCGGGCGCCAGCGACTAGCCGGAATGACCTGGGAGACTCTTACACCATGATCCTCGACGAGCTGGGCTGGCGCGGGCTGATCGCACAGTCCACCGACCTCGACGCGCTGGCCGCCGAAGCCCGGCGCGCGCCGATGACGGTGTACGCCGGTTTCGATCCCACCGCGCCCAGCCTGCATGCCGGACATCTGGTGCCGTTGCTCGCGTTGCGACGCTTTCAACGGGCCGGCCACCGCCCCATCGTGCTCGCGGGCGGCGCCACCGGAATGATCGGTGATCCACGGGACATCGGTGAGCGCACCCTCAACGAAGTGGGCACAGTCGCGGACTGGACCGAGCGGATCCGCGGACAACTGCAACGCTTCGTCGACTTCGACAGTTCACCGACCGGCGCGATCGTCGAGAACAACCTCGAGTGGACGCGCGCCATGTCGGTGATCGAGTTTCTGCGTGATGTCGGCAAGCACTTCTCCGTCAACGTGATGCTGGATCGCGACACCATCCGGCGGCGCCT
>DASXMA010000036.1:0-3230 GCA_036495965.1 Mycobacterium sp. | reverse complement strand
GCAGGACGTGGTCAACGCACTGGATCGGCGGTTCCCCGACTCCGAGTTGAGCACCATTGCCCCCGAAGAACTCTCGGCGCTGCCGGGTATCCAGGAGGTGCTCGGTCTGCACGCGGTCGGCGAGCTCGCGGCCTCCGGGCGGTGGGATCGCATCGTCGTCGACTGCGCCTCGACGGCCGACGCGCTGCGAATGTTGACCTTGCCCGCCACCTTCGGGTTGTACGTGGAGCGCGCCTGGCCGCGGCATCGCCGGCTGTCGATCACCGCCGACGACGCCCGGTCGGCCGCGGCGGTGGAACTGCTGGAGCGCATCAGCGCCAGCGTGGATGCGCTCAGCGTATTGCTGACCGACGGCCAGCTGGTCACTGCGCACCTGGTGCTGACTCCCGAACGCGTGGTCGCGGCCGAGGCGGTCCGGACCCTGGGTTCACTGGCACTGATGGGCGTCCGCGTCGAGGAGCTGATCGTCAATCAGGTTCTGGCCGAAGACGAGTCCTACGAGTACCGCAACCTGCCCGACCACCCGGCGTTCTACTGGTACACCGAACGCATCTCCTAACAGCGTGCCGTGCTCGACGAACTCGACGCCACCATCGGTGACGTGGCACTGGTGCTGACCCCGCACCTGTCTGGCGAACCGATCGGCCCCAAGGCGCTGGGCGGACTACTTGACGGTGCCCGGCGTCGGCGTGGGGCACCGCCACCAGGGCCCTTGCGCCCTATCGTTGACCTGGAATCCGGGACAGGACTTGGGTCGATATACCGAATGCGGCTAGCGTTACCCCAGCTCGACCCCGGCGCGCTGTCGCTGGGGCGGGTCGACGACGACCTGATCATCAGCGCCGGCGGGTTGCGGCGCAGGGTTCGGTTGGCGTCGGTACTGCGGCGGTGCACGGTGCTGGACGCTCATCTGCGGGGCAGTGAGCTGACGGTTCGCTTTCGACCAGATCCGGAGGTGTGGCCTAAGTGAGTGGGGCTCATCCCGATATTGGTCCCGAGCTGCGCAAGCTTGCCCAGGCAATCCTGGATGGGATCGACCCTGCGGTGCGGACCGCAGCTGCGTTGACGGCCGGCGCTGGGGTCGGGACCGGCAAGTGTCAGCAAGTGTGGTGTCCGGTGTGCGCACTGGCCGCGCTGGCCACCGGCGATCAGCACCCGCTGCTGACCATCATCGCGGACCACAGCATCGCCTTGCTCGACGTGATCCGCGCCATCGTCGACGACATCGACCGGTCAGCCAAACCGCCGCCGGACGGCCCGCCCGGCGGCGGTGTCACGGCCGAGCCGGCCACCCCCGGCGACGGCGCCGTGAAGACCCGTTACCAGCCCATCCCGGTCACCGTCGAGGAGTGACCCGCTCGCGGGCCGAAGGTGGTCGGTTCCCCTGTGGATCGGTACAGTTGGCGCCAACACCATCATCGAGTCGGGCGAGAGGGAGGGCCATGTGGTACTGGCTGATCAAGTACATCTTCCTGGGCCCGTTGCTGCAATTGCTCGGTCGGCCGAAAGTCGAAGGGCTGGAATACGTTCCGAGTTCCGGGCCGGTGATCTTGGCCAGTAACCACCTGGCGGTGATGGACAGCTTCTTCCTGCCACTGGTGGTGCGCCGCCGCATCACGTTCCTCGCGAAGTCCGAATATTTCACCGGCACCGGGTTGAAGGGCTGGCTCAGCCGTTGGTTTTTCACCGCCATGGGTCAGGTGCCCATCGACCGTTCCAACGCCGACGCCGCGCAGGCTGCACTGGACACCGCCGAGCGGGTGCTGGGCGGGGGCAAGGTGCTGGGCATGTACCCAGAAGGCACCCGTTCGCCCGACGGCAGGCTGTACAAGGGCAAGACCGGCCTTGCCCGGCTGGCTCTGCAGACCGGGGTCCCGGTGATCCCGGTGGCGATGATCGGCACCAACGTGGTCAACCCGCCCGGCACCACGATGTTGCGGTTCGGGCGGGTCACCGTCCGTTTCGGCAAGCCGATGGACTTCTCCCGATTCGAGGGCCTGGCCGGCAACCGCTTCATCGAGCGAGCGGTCGCCGACGAGGTGATCTACGAGCTGATGGGGCTGTCCGGCCAGGAGTACGTCGACATCTACGCCGCCAGCGTCAAGGAACGCGGCAGCGGCGCCGGGTCGACCTCTGAGGCCGCTCGGATCCCCGAGACCGCCGTCGGTTGACCCTGCCGATCAGCTGACGGCCGTGACCGGCGTCAGCGCCTTCGCTGCCGAATCCTGCGAAGTCACGCGGGCGGTGACGGTGAGTCCCGCGGTGACGATGACCGCCAGCGCCCACCACACGTAGGACGTCCCCACGAGTTGACGCCACCAGTTCGCGGTCGTCTCATGGTGCTTCGGAAGCAGATCGATCGGTGTCCACCTCATCAACGCCACGCCGGCGATGGTGACCACAGCCAGCGCGACACTGCGGCGTCGCCACGCCGATATCCCCGTCACCAGTACTGCCGGCAGCACCCAAACCCAATGGTGTGACCAGGACACCGGCGAAACCACCAGGCCGAACAGTGCGACGCAAATCACTGCCAGCGCCGGCTCCCCGGCCCGCAGCACCCGCCGCATCGCCCATATGGTCAGCCCCAGCACGACCAGGCACGCGGCCACCCACAGCGGGAAGCGTTCGTGCTCACCGAGCCCCAGCCGGGCAAGCGCACCCGCGATGTTCTGGTCGGTGTTCAACGCCGTCTCACCGATCCGGTCGGTGTGGTGCACGGTATGGGTCCAGTACTCCCACGAGTCGCTCCACGCCAATACGAAACCGAGCAGCGTCGCGACCGCGAAAGACGCCGCCGCCGCCCACGCCGCGCGGTTGTCGCGACGCAGCAGGAAATAGAGCAGAAACACTGCCGGAGTGAGTTTCAGCGCCATCCCCAGGCCAAGTAGCACCCCCCGGGGCCATGGCGTGCGGCGCGGCAGGCAGTCAGCGATCACCAATGTCATCAGCACGACGTTGATCTGGCCGAAGTCGAAGTTCGAGGTGATCGGTTCCAGCCAGATGGTCGCTGCGGCCGCGATGACCACTGCCAACCACAACCTGCGCAGCCAGGCGGGCCCGCCCACCATGGTTGAGCTGCTCCAGACGTCGAAGCTGGTCAGCACGATCGCCGTGGAGACGATCAGCAGCACCAACGTCAGCAGTGTGATCGCGATGCTGGCGGCCGGCATGTGCAGCCAGGAGAACGGGCAGAACACGATGGCCGCCAGCGGGGGATAGGTAAACGG
>DASXMA010000035.1:0-7712 GCA_036495965.1 Mycobacterium sp. | reverse complement strand
TTTAGCCGCCAACCTGAACTTCACCACCGCCAAGACTGGCGAGGATCGCTCCGTCACATTTCTTCCGGACCCGCCTAGGGCGCCGCGGCGCTACACGGTGATCTCGGTGGACGATCACATCGTGGAGCCGCCCGACACCTTTACTGGACGCCTACCGCGCAAGCTCGCAGATCGTGCGCCGAAAGTCGTCGACACCGAGAATGGCGGACAAACATGGGTCTATGACGGGCAGGAACTGCCCAATGTCGGTTTCAACGCCGTGGTGGGCCGACCGGTGGCAGAGTACGGCTTCGAGCCGGTCCGATTCGATGAGATGCGCAGAGGCGCGTGGGACATCCATGACCGCGTCAAAGATATGGATCTGAACGGCATCTACGCCTCGCTCAACTTCCCCTCTTTCCTGCCGGGCTTCGCCGGCCAGCGGCTGCAGCAAGTGACCAAGGACCGTGGCCTGGCGCTGGCCTCGGTCCGCGCATGGAACGACTGGCACCTCGAAGTATGGGCGGGGTCGTATCCCGAACGGATCATCCCGTGCCAGCTGCCGTGGCTGCTGGACCCGGAGCTCGGAGCGAAGATGATCTACGAGAACGCCGAGCGTGGATTTCACGCCGTCACGTTCAGCGAAAACCCCGCGATGCTCGGATTGCCGAGTATTCACTCACGTCACTGGGATCCGATGATGGCGGCATGCGCCGAAACCGGAACTGTGGTGAACCTCCACATCGGTTCTTCGGGCTCGTCGCCGTCCACCACCGACGACGCACCGCCGGATGTGCAGGGTGTGCTGTTCTTCGCCTATGCCATCTCGGCAGCGGTCGACTGGTTGTACTCCGGCCTGCCCAGCAGGTTCCCAGATCTCAAGATCTGTTTGTCAGAAGGTGGAATCGGCTGGGTTGCAGGGTTGCTCGACCGCCTCGATCACATGCTCAGCTATCACGCGATGTACGGAACCTGGCAGGCACTTGGTGAAAGCTTGACTCCCGCGGAGGTTTTTACCCGTAATTTCTGGTTCTGCGCGGTGGAGGACAAGTCGTCCTTCGTGCAGCGTGACCGGATCGGTGTGGACAACATCATGTTGGAGGCCGATTATCCGCACTGCGACTCGACCTGGCCGCACACCCAACACACGATCCACGAAGAAATCGGTGACCTGCCGCACGACGCGATCCGCAAGTTCACTTGGGAGAACGCTTCGCGCTTGTACCAGCACCCGGTGCCCGTCGAAGTACAGCAAAGCCCCGACGCATTCTGAGGGCTCCTGCAGGCAGCACGGCCGCCTGCCGCTCGGTAGGGTCCGTGGGTTGGGGCGTGCGTTTCGAGCCGTCGGCGTCGGGGTAACCAACCTCGGTCGTCGCGCCGAGCGCACGATGGGTACTGAAGTTGCACAAAGTTGGCAGGGCGGATGAACACTGTCGTGTTGCTCGCTGGCCGTTACGAGGTGCGCGGCAGACTGGGCCGCGGTGGCATGGCCGAGGTCCGCGACGGCTGGGACACCCGACTCCGTCGACCCGTTGCCATCAAGCTTCTGCACCCGGCGGTGAGTGCCCAGACCGGGATCCGGAACCGATTCGAAGCGGAGGCGCACGCGGCCGCGGCACTCAACCACCCGAACATCGTCGCGGTCCACGACAGTGGCGAGCACGACGAGACACCGTTCATCGTCATGGAACGGTTGCCCGGCGAAACCCTGGCTGACCAGATCGCCCGTGGTCCACTGTCGCAAGCGCGTGCCTATGCCATGCTCGACAATGTCCTCGCCGCGCTGACCGCCGCACACCGCGCCGCCATCCTGCACCGCGACATCAAGCCCGGAAACGTCCTGCTCGCTGCGGGGGGCGAGGTCATGAAGGTTGCGGACTTCGGGATCGCCAAGACCCCGGAGGCCACCTACACGCTAACCGGCCACATTGTGGGCACTATTGCGTATCTGAGCCCCGAGCGGCTCGCCGGCGCACTCGCATGTGTGGCCGATGACCTCTATGCGGTCGGCGTCGTCGGCTATGAAGCACTTGCCGGGCATCGACCGTTCCCGCAGGAAAATATGGTCGCGCTGACCAGCGCCATTTTGCATGGACGGCCGCCGCCGCTCGCCCGGCTGCGACCCGACGTCGATCCCGGCCTGATCACGGTGATCGAACGCGCGATGGCGCACGATCCGCGACAGCGATTCGGAAGCGGCGAGGATATGCGCGCCGCACTGCACGGCCGTCATACGGTTACCACGGCGGGCATGCAGGTCGCCCCGCCGCTGCGCCCAGCCACCAGGGTGCTGGACATGCCGCTGCCCCCAGCGGTCACAAACACGTTTTTCCCCGCGCTGGTTCCACCGATGACGAGCCGCAGAAGGAAGGTGCTGAGCGCCCTGGCCTTGTTGGCGGTACTGATCGTTATCCCATTAGCGTTGGCGCTTGATTCGTCGTCCTCGCACGCGCCCCCTAAACCTGCGACCACCAGCACACCGGCGCCGGTACCCGTCAGCAATCCCGCGCCGCCACCACCCCCGCCGCTAGAACAGCCTCCGGGTCCACCACGGCACGGCCCCGGTAAAGGCCACGGCAAGGGAAACGGCGACGGCGGGGATTAGTAGGGCCCTGAAGTACCGGAAAATCCCACTCATTCTGAGGACTTGTCGAGCTGCCGCTGGTGCGGACATGGGCACTCGCGGGAGCTGAGCGCCAGCTCAGCCTGGGCTGAATATTGATATGACGCAACGGGCGTCGTTGGGGACACCCCAGTCCGGCCGGGGGTGCGGCGGGATTCGCCGGCCTGCACCGACCTCGGTGCCACCGGTGACGTCGTCGCCGCAGGCGCTGCTGTTGGTGTCGGTGCCGACGACGACACCGATGACATCGCAGCGTCTCCCGGACACGACGGCGTGACGACCCAGTCCATGAATTGCCATACGGCAGCTACCAGCGTGATGAGCAACAGCACTGTCGCGATCGCGTGCGCCAGCACGAGAAAGGAGTATCCGGATGGGGATTGTGGTGAACCGTCGCCAGCGGCGACCATTTTGAACGTCGCTTTTCCCACCAACAGAGGCCTCCTTTTCGACCTAACGGTGTTAACCGCCGCAACCATTGTTCGTTAGTTGTTCGGAGCAGATCCCCAATCGGATGGCAGGAAGTTGAGGAGCGAGCTTTTCGGGCCAGGCCGAGCGACGCGACATGCCCGTTAAGACGTAAATTCGACGTCATCGGAGGTGTTCGGGGAGGGGCGATCGTGACTAGGGCCAAGGTTGATTTCAGTTCCGTTCGTTGTGGCTCGGTGGAGTGGACGAATCTTGTCACGCTGTACCTGCGTGCCTATGAAAGCCGTTCGCCGCGCCCGATCCTGGGTGACGATGCGGCCGCAGAGGCGGTGGACCGAATCGATTACGACTTCAAACGAATGCGTCGGACCATGCTGCCGGCCTCGAACCAGTACCAGGTTGCGCTACGCGCCAAACAGCTCGACGTTTGGTGCGCTGATTTCCTGCAACGGCATCCCGATGCCCTCGTCCTGCACCTTGGCTGCGGCCTCGACGGCCGCGTTTTTCGGCTCGGTGCACCGAACCTTTGGTTCGATGTCGATCAGCCCAGCGTAATCGAGTTGCGCCGCCGGCTCTACGACGACACCGAGCACTACCGCATGATCGGCTCATCGGTGACCGATCCGCAGTGGCTCGAACACATTCCAACTGGGCGCCCCACGCTGGTCGTCGCCGAGGGCCTGCTGATGTATTTGAGCGAGGCCGAAGTACGTCAGCTGCTGGAGCGCCTCATAGACCGATTTGATTGCGGCGAAATGCTTTTCGACACGCTCTGGGCCCTCGCGCCGCTGATGTCAAAAGTCCTCACCAAAGGCATCATCAAGTGGGGCATCAGCGACGCGCGAGAGATCCAAACGTGGAATCCCAGGCTGCGATTCCTCGAGCAGACGTCGGCAGTCGCGGGTTATGAGAAGATCAGCGCGACCCCGGTGCGGCTGATCTACAAGCTGGTGTTTGCAACGCCTGTGCGCGGCTACGACGTGCTGAACCGCTTTGAATATTGACTCTGACTGGTCAGAGGTCAGAGGTCAGAGGCCAGCCGCCGCAGAATGTCGGCTGCGGGCTCGGCGGTGGCGTGCCGGTATCCAGTCCCGGCCCACAGATGTACGTAGTCTGGTTTCCCTGCGGCCGCGGCGGCTTTGCGGAGGGGACTGGTCAGGTAATGAACAGCGGGATAACCAAACGGTGCCTCCGCCTCGTGGGCGTCAATGAACGCGTTACGCAGGCCGCGGGCCGGACGCCCGGTGAAGGCGTGGGTCAGCACCGTCTCCGTGCGAGCGGGATCAGCCAGCGCTGCCTGGTGGGTCGCTGAGGCGCCGCTTTCGTTGGCACGCAGCAGAACCGTACCCACCGCGGCCGCCGTAGCCCCTGCACGGATCACAGCGGCCACCGCAGCGGCGGTGGCGAGCCCACCGGCGGCCAGCACCGGCAACGGAACGGTCGCTGCGACCTGTTTGACGAGGTCGGCGATCGGCACCGGTCTCAATGGCCGGCGCGGCGAGAGCGTGCCGGAGTGCCCGCCGGCGGCCGCTGCCTGCACGGCAAGCATGTCGACCCCGGCTTCGTGCGCTTGCGCCGCCTCCTCGGGCGTTGTAACCGTTTGGACGACAACGCTATTAGCCTGTTGCAGCGCGGTGATCATGCTGCGCGGCGGAATGCCGAAGGTGAACGACACCATCGGGACCGGATCATCGAGCAACAGCGCGAGCTTCTCGTCGAACCTGTCGGTGTCCTCGATCGGCTCTGCCGGCAGGGTCAGACCGAATTGGTCGGCCTCCCTTTGAATGGTCGCGGCGTAAGCCCGGTAACTGTCGGGGTCGACCGGCAACGGATTAGGTGCAAAAACGTTGATGCCGAACGGGATTCCCGCTGCGCGAACGCTCTTGATCTCAGCTTCGACAGCCTCCACGGTCTTGTAGCCGGCCGCCAGCATGCCCAGACCACCCGCCTGAGTCGCAGCCGACACCATCGCCGGCGTGGTGGGGCCACCCGACATCGGGGCCGCGACCAACGGAATGGACATGCCGAATTGTGCCAGCATCTTTATGTCCCTTCGTCGGTGTCCGGGTGCAGTGTTGGCGCCGAATAGAGCCTAGTCATTTCTCGGACGTTCCATTCGGCCGCTAGACCTGACAGGATGCTTCACCGTGAAGCGGCCCAACTTCTTGGTGATCGTGGCAGACGATCTGGGGTTCTCCGATATCGGCGCCTTCGGCGGTGAGATCAACACGCCCAATCTGGACCGGCTCGCCTACGCCGGGATCCGGCTCACCGATTTTCATTCGGCGCCGGCCTGCTCGCCCACCCGGGCGATGCTGTTGACCGGAACCGATCACCATGTCGCCGGCATCGGGACGATGCTGGAGGTCGCGATCCCCGGATTTCAGGGCGCGCCCGGCTATGAGGGCTATCTGAACAATCGGGTCGTAGCGTTGCCCGAGCTGCTGCGTGACGCCGGTTATCTGACGCTCATGTCGGGCAAGTGGCACCTGGGCGACACGATCGAGACTTCGCCGTGGGCCCGCGGATTCGAGCGTTCATTCGCGTTATTGCCGGCTGGCGCCAGCCATTACGGCGGTGCCGCGGCTGGGGATTTCTCGCCCGCGCCAAGGCTTTACACCGAAGACGACCAGTTCGTCACGGTTGGCGACGACTTCTACTCGTCGGACTTCTATACCGATACCCTGCTGCGCTACTTCCGCGAACGTTCTGACCACCCTAAAAACCGGGACCGGCCGTTCTTCGCTTACCTGCCCTTTCAAGCACCACACTGGCCGCTGCAAGCACCTGACGAATCGATCGCGCCCTATCGCGGCCGCTACGACGCCGGTCCGGACGCATTGCGCGAGGCGCGCTTGGCAGCGCTCAAGCAGCTCGGCCTATGCCCGCCCGATGTCGCCGCGCACCCGGTCGTGGCCGATGGGGCCCCGGAGTGGGCCGACATGACAGCTGACCAGCGCGCACTGTCGGCCCGCAGCATGGAGGTCTACGCCGGGATGGTGGACCGAATGGACTGGAATATCGGGCGGGTGATCGACTACCTGGCCGACACCGGTGAGCTCGACGACACGGTCGTCATCTTCCTGTCCGACAACGGCGCCGAGGGTGCGATCGTCGAGGCAATGCCGCTGCTTGGCGCCCAGATCGCCGCGCAGATCGAAAAGTACTGCGACAACAGCCTCGAAAATCTTGGCCGGCCCACCTCGTACATCTGGTACGGGCCGCGCTGGGCACAGGCCGCCACGGCGCCGTCGCGCCTGCACAAGGCTTTCACCACCGAAGGCGGAATCCGGGTGGTGGGGTTCGCCACCTGGCCCGGCTTCGGCAGGCAGCGCCAGATCGGTACCGCCTTCGCGACCGTGATGGACATCGCGCCGACCGTTCTGGAACTCGCCGGTGCCGGACATACCGGCACCACCTACCGTGGCCGCGAGGTAGAACCCCTGCGCGGCCGGTCAATGGTGCCGTATCTGTCGGGCGACACCGCGGCAGTACACGACGCCGAAACCGGCACCGGCTGGGAGTTGTTCGGCCGCCGCGCCATCCGCCAGGGCGACTGGAAGGCGCTTTATCTGCCCGCACCGTACGGCCCGGGCACCTGGCAGCTCTACGACCTCTCAGCCGATCCCGGTGAAATCGACGACCTGGCCGCCTCGCGGCCCGAGAAGCTGGCTGAACTCCTCGAGTTGTGGGGCCGCTACGTCAAGGAAAGCGGCGTGATCCTGGATCCCGTCTCGGTTTTCGAAATCGACACGCAATTGCTTGGCTGAGATCACCACGTACGCTGAGCGCTGATGGCCGACACAACCACGTGCGCGATTGCCGGTGGCGGCCCAGCTGGGATGGTGCTCGGGCTGTTACCGGCTCGGGCTGGTCTGGACATCACCCTGCTGGAAAAACATGGCGATTTCCTGCGTGACTTTCGCGGCGACACCGTGCATCCGACCACGATGCGGCTGCTCGACGAGCTGGGCTTCTAGGAGCGCTTCTCTGCGTTGCATTACAGCGAGGTCCGCTCGGCGAAACTGGATGTGAACGAGCACTCGGTCACTTACATCGACGTCGCGCGTCTGCGCCAACCCACCCCCACATCGCCATGGTGCCGCAGTGGGATCTGCTAAACGCGCTCACCGCCGCGTACGCCATGCTGACCAGTGAAGAGGCGACGTCATTGATCAAAGTGATGCTCATTCTCGGAAGGATCGGGTGTGTCGTCGGCCTGAAAGTCGTCACTCACTGAGACGCAGTCAAGCGCAATCGACTGCGGATCCATGAGCACCTTCCGCACCGGGTGGACGGCGAAATAGCAGAACTCATATCGGCGCGGCCATGACGACCAGCGCCGCCTTTACTCGTCGAAGAACGCGTACATCAATTCGGCTCTTCCGTCGGCGGCGAGCCGGAGGAAATCCTGGCCCGTCGCCACAGTGGAGCCATCGTGTTCTTTAAGGACGAACGGCAGCCGGACGTAGTCGCCGATCAGTTGCACCGGGCCATCGACGAAGAACCCCGTGCCGGGGTATTTCCTTTGGAGATAATCGCTGTATTTCTCCAGTTCGTCATAACCTCTGGCTTCGCCGAACGGGCTGCGAAACTCCACGTCAGGAGCAAGATACGTCTCGATCGAAGACCTGCGGGACTGCGGATCGCGATCCATCCACATCGCTAATAACTTACCCAT
>DASXMA010000034.1:0-6344 GCA_036495965.1 Mycobacterium sp. | reverse complement strand
CTAGCCTGGTCCAGCGCCAACCCGCCTTGACGCGACCGCACTATGGAGAACTACGAGGGACATCGCAACCGACTTGCTACGCCTGTTCTATTGAGCGTGCTTATTAGGCTGATTGCCGCAAACTTTCGGGAGGCTTTTGTTGGGCTGGCGGCACCGGTCACCGCTGCCGCAAGCCCTGTACAGAAACAACTCTCAGCTCCGGACTTCTTGGCTGCCACAAACGAATACCACCAAGTACGAAAATCCCCGACCAGGTCGTATGCGCAGTTGACACCGGTGTGGTGTGCAGTAGACCGGGCGCGGTCTCCCAGTTGATTAGGACGGCCGCGTGGCCGCCAGGTCCATGTGAGCTGCTGAGGACAACGCGCATATCGGGCCCCGGGTACATGCGCCGTTAAGTACCGCACCCGGTCGCCTGACGGACCTGCGGTGTGCAATCAGGTGCGGCCCTAGCCAGTAGCAGTACTCAAGCATCGGCTCGTTGCTCGGCACGCTGGAACCCTGGGTGATAACCAGCGCGCCGGGAGAAACCGAGTACTGCGCCCCGTTGTCCGTCGCAATGAAGCCAGCTCCCGTCTGCACTGGGTCGTCGATCTGTACGGATAAGCCATTCTTAAAGGCCGATGGTGCGCGAGCCGATAGGGACACTCATGTCGGTCACCCACATCGGAGGCGTACACGTCTGATTCGGGTCGTCCCAGTCCGGCCATCACCAGGTCTGCCGTAGCGATGGCTGCGGCGATCAGTGAACACCGCACGCCAGTGGCGCCTGCCACGGCCATGGCGGCGTCGCACAGTACTTGTAGTAGAGGGCACGCGTTGATAAGCAGCGGTTATTACATGGTCAGCGATGAGTCTTGGACACGACCGTCTATGTGACGGAGCGTGAAAGCAAGAGCACATCCACCAACCACACCGGGAGATCGAGCATCATGACAGCCGTACATTCGCCCGGCACCACCGTCAATGGTGCCGACACTCAACGAGAGCTGACCGATGGTTCTCGCCTGGTCGTTGATGCGCTGAAACTCAACGGCGTTCGCACTATTTACGGATTGGTCGGCATCCCGATCACCGACCTCGCTCGGATTGCTCAGGCATCGGGTATCCGCTACATCGGCTTTCGTCACGAAAGCGACGCGGTTCACGCAGCAGCCGCAGCGGGCTTTCTCACGAAGAAGCCGGGAGTCTGCTTGACGGTCTCGGGCCCAGGGTTCCTGAACGGGCTGGTCGCGCTGGCGAACGCCACCACGAATTGCTTTCCAGTGGTGCAGATATCGGGATCAAGCGAACGCCACATCGTCGACCTCAAACGCGGTGACTATGAGGAGCTCGACCAGATGGCGGCCGCAGAACGCTTCGCCAAGGCCACATATCGGGTAGACCGCGCCGAAGACATCGGCCGCGGCATCGCCCGGGCGATCCGCACCGCGGTGTCCGGCCGGCCCGGCGGCGTTTATCTGGACATCCCGGCCGCGGTGCTCGGCCAGGTCATCGACGCCGAGCAGGGCGCGAAGTCACTGTGGCGCTTGGTCGACCCGGCGCCGCGCCAACTGCCCGCCCCGCAAGCGGTGAACCGCGCCATCAGGCTGCTGGCAGGTGCTCAGCGCCCGCTGGTCGTGTTGGGCAAGGGAGCCGCATACGCTCAGGCGGACGGGCAAATTCGGGAATTCATCAAAAGCACAAGGCTGCCGTTTCTGCCGATGTCGATGGCCAAAGGCGTACTGCCCGACGACCATCCGCAGTCCGTGGCCGCTGCCCGTTCGCTGGCATTGCGCGAAGCAGATGTCGTCATGCTCGTCGGCGCCCGGCTTAACTGGCTACTCGGCCATGGCGAAGCACCGCAGTGGCACCCCGACGCGAAGTTCATCCAGGTCGACATCGAGGCCTCCGAATTCGATAGCAACCAGCCGATTGCCGCCCCGATCCTCGGCGACATCGGCTCGGTCATGGACGCACTGATCGAGCACAACCGCGGCCAAATCATGGTTCCGGCGCCGTGGCGCGACAAACTCGGCGCTTACTCGGCGCAGAACATGGCCAAGATGTCGCAACGGCTGGCAGCGGATCCGCATCCGATGCAGTTCTACGGCGCACTCCGCGCAATACGCGACGTGGTTCGGGCATACCCGCACGCCTACATCGTCAACGAAGGAGCCAACACACTCGACTTCGCTCGCAACGTGATCGACATGCGGCTGCCCCGGCACCGGCTCGACAGCGGCACCTGGGGAATCATGGGCATCGGCATGGGTTACGCGATCGGTGCGGCCGTCGAGACCGGCGCTCCGGTCATCGCCATCGAAGGCGACAGCGCGTTCGGGTTTTCCGGCATGGAGCTCGAGACCATTTGCCGTTACCACCTGCCGATTGTGGTCGTCGTCTTCAACAACGGCGGCGTCTACAAGGGCGACGGCGTCAACGCTGCGTCCAGGGACCCGTCGCCGACCACGCTGATGCTCAACGCCCGCCACGATCGACTGATCGAGGCGTTCGGCGGCACCGGTTATCAGGCCACGACACCGGCGGAACTCACCGCCGCGCTCGCCGACGCACTGGCCAAAGGTGTGCCGGCGGTCATCGACTGCGTCATCGACCCGACGGCGGGCACCGAGAGCGGCCACCTGACCAACCTCAACCCCAAAGGCCTCGGCCACGCGTGACAACCCTACCTGCCGGACACCAAAAGTATTACAGGAGAAAGGAAATCCATCATGGATCAACTACCACTGAGCGGAATCAAGGTAATCGACTTCACCGGTGTCCAGGCAGGCCCCGCCTGCACACAGATGATGGCCTGGTTCGGCGCCGACGTGCTCAAGGTCGAGCGCATCACCGGCGGTGACGTCACCCGCCATCAGTTGCGCGACATCCCCGACGTCGACGCCCTGTATTTCACCATGCTCAACAGCAACAAGCGCTCACTGGCCATCAACACCAAGACCCCCGAAGGCAAAGAGGTCATGGAGAAGCTGATCCGCGACGCCGACGTGCTCGTCGAGAACTTCGCGCCGGGTGCGATGGATCGCATGGGCCTGAGCTGGGAGCACATCCACGAACTCAACCCGCGCCTGATCTTCGGCTCTGTCAAGGGATTCAACGAGGACTCGCCATGGGCCGATCTCAAAGTCTACGAAAATGTGGCCCAGTGCGCCGGCGGGGCAGCGTCGACCACCGGCTTCTGGGACGGTCCGCCGACCATCAGCGCCGCGGCCCTCGGCGACAGCAACACCGGGATGCACCTGTTGATCGGCATTCTCACCGCGCTGATGGCACGCGAGAAGACCGGTGTGGGCCAAAAGGTTTCGGTGTCGATGCAAGACGCCGTGCTCAACCTGTGCCGGGTGAAGCTGCGCGATCAAGAGCGCCTCGAGCACCTCGGCTACCTCAGCGAATACCCGCAATACCCGAACGGCACATTCGGCGACGCGGTGCCCCGTGGCGGCAACGCCGGCGGCGGCGGTCAGCCCGGCTGGGTGCTCAAGTGCAAGGGCTGGGAGATCGACCCCAACGCCTACATCTACTTCACGATCCAGGAGCAGAACTGGGAGCGCACGTGCGAAGCGATCGAGCGGCCGGAGTGGGTCGATGATCCGGCCTACCGCACCGCTGAGGCCCGCCAGCCGCACATCTTCGAGATCTTCGACGAGATCGAAAAGTGGCTTGCCGACAAGACCAAGTACGAGGCTGTCGAGATCCTGCGCACCTACGAGGTGCCCTGTGCGCCCGTGCTTTCCATGAAGGAGATCGCCTATGACCCGGCGCTGCGCGCCAGGGGAAGCGTCGTGGAGGTCCAGCACAAGGAGCGCGGCAGCTACCTGACCGTCGGCAGCCCGATCAAGTTCTCCGAGTTCACCCCGGAGATCACCGCATCGCCGCTCCTCGGCGAAGACACCGACGACGTGCTGTACCAACTGGGTTACGACGCAGACACCGTCGCCGCACTGCACGCCAAGGGCATCGTCTGACGAGGCGGCCCGATAGACAGCCGCCGCCCAGGGTAGGACCGGCAGCGGTTGGCATGCGGTCCCGCGCGAAAAGGATTGACAATGACCACCGACAAGACCGGCGTACCAACGACGGTGACCCAGCGCGGTACGGAATTCACAATCACCGTCGACGGGCAGGTCACCGGAGTTGCGGAGTTCGCCGCCGTCGCCGGCCCACAACCCGAGGAGGTCGCGCTCGCGGCCCACCGTGGCCCCAACGGCCACATAAATGGGGCGATTTGCCCAATAGACGTCCGGGGGCCCGCGCTGCCTATTCGAGTGCGAAACGTCGCCGCCATGGTTTTGGCTGTCGCCAGCGGTGCCACCGACGCGATCGGGTACCTCGCCTTGGGTCAGGTGTTCACCAGCGCGATGACGGGCAACTTGGTGCTGTTGGGCATCGCGGTTGCGCACCGGCACGGCGAACGTATCGGACGCCTCGTGGTGTCACTCGTCTGTTTTATTGTCGGCGCGGCCCTGGGCGCGCGTATAGCCCGTAGCCCAGAGCCTGACGACCCTGTCTGGCCGTCGGCCGTCACCCGTGCGCTGGCGGTGGAAGCTGTCATCTTCGTTGGCTATGGCGCCTGCTGGTGGATCAGGGGCCTCGACCATGGCGTTGTCGGCAGAGTGCAGCTCGGCCTCGGTGCGGTCGCCGTGGGTATTCAGAGCGCTGCGATGCGACGGTTTGGTCGGGAACTCAACACGACGTTTCTTTCCGGGTCGCTGACCACCTTGGTCGGCTGGCTGGCGACCGGGCACCGGCTGCGCGACATCCGCCACCATCTGCTGGTGCTGGTGGGCCTGGTCGGCGGCGCCATAATCGCGGCATTGCTGGTGCTGCACGCACCGGTGTTCGCCCCGGCCGTGCAACTGGTCGCACTGGCCGCCGCGCTCTGCGTCGCCGGTTGGCAAGCCCGCGTGTCCGGCCTCGTCGACCACGCCGATCATCGGATGGCTCGGCTGTTGTCTACTGTGCGGCCGCGGCGGCGTAGTCAGTGTCGAAGGTAGATTCCACGGCCGCGATGAGGTCTGGCGCAGTTGCGGCGTCAAGCGCAAGGGACAGTTCGCCGTTTTCGAGAAGGCTTGTGGTGGTAAGGTTTTGGCTGCCGATGATCAGCGCGGTGTTGTCGGTGAGCAGGATTTTTTCGTGCATGTACAGCCCGGTCTTGGTGTCGGGGAACAGGTGCACTGAGCAGCCGGCGGCTGACACCTCGGCCACGGCATTGGCCCACGCCGGGTTGTCGGTGAGAACGATCCGGCACTGCACGCCACCGTGCGGCCTTGTCCAGGGCTGACAGCACGGCGCGGACTTTGAGTTCCTCGCTGGTGACATCGATGGTATGGGTGGCTTGGTCGATGTGCTGCAGGAAGTTCGGCGACCAGATGAGGTTAGGTGCAGGCATGGCCGCAGGCGGCCGCCCAGAAGGCGGACTGGTGTAGTCGGTGTCGAACGTCGCGGCGATGGCAGCCAAGTCGGTCGGGTTGGTGTCCAGTACCCAGGCGTCGCGGCTGGTCGAGTAATACTGAGGCGTTAGGTTGCCGCCGCCGACCGCTGCGGTGGTGTCATCGACCGTGATCGTTTTCTGGTGGTAGATCACGCCGTTGGGAGCCCATTTCACGTCGACGCCAGCGTCGCTGAGTTCTTGAAAGGCGTCGGCATTGGTTTTGTGGCCGTGGAATGCGGCATCGAGAATGACCTTGGTGTCCACGCCCCGGTTGTGAGCATCAATGAGCGCGGTGACTGCAGCTGGATCGGTGAGTCGTACATGGTGATGCGTACCGAGTGGGCCGCGCCGCTGATGAGACCAATACTGGCGGAGTAACCCGCGTCGGGCTCCTGAATCAATTGATAGTTCGCATCGGCCGCATGTGCGGAATGGCATTGTGGAAGTGGTGAAGGCCACGCATCCGCAGCACGCGACGGCCATCGCGAATATCGAAATAGCGATCCCTGTGAGCGATTTGCGCGCAGCGATAGCTGTAAGCCGCATGTCCCCGATCCTATTGGGGCCCACGGACACTGCCGTGCACAACACCGAGGTGCTCGGCTTAGGCAGGTTGGTCAATCTAGGCCCATTTGTCTGAGCGCACGTGGTTGTGTTCGCCAATTTGAGTGTCGAGTGCTCACGAATCCGGGCGTCGCAGTCGAGTCGGACAGGGCGGGTGTTCACGAATTCCAGCGTCACGGTCGCATCGCCGTCGGCCGTAGCCGTGGGTACCGACAGTGCGGCTGGTGCAGCACGCGAAGCTGCTCGACCAATTCGGGGATCGACATCGGCAGAACCCTGTCGGGGCCAAAGGGAATCGCAGCGTCGGTGCACCCGGCTATTGTCGTGATGTGACCAACGCCCAAGG
>DASXMA010000033.1:0-16957 GCA_036495965.1 Mycobacterium sp. | reverse complement strand
CCGTGGTCGCGGGTGTGCCCGCCGAAGCGGCGCTGGTCGATGCGGCCCTCGGGGGTGCGGTTGAACGGCATCCCCATTTTCTCCAGGTCGAGCACCGCGTCGATGGCTTCCTTGCACATGATCTCCACGGCGTCCTGGTCGGCGAGGTAGTCGCCACCCTTGACGGTGTCGAAGGTGTGCCATTCCCAGTTGTCGTCTTCGACGTTGGCCAGCGCGGCGCACATGCCGCCCTGGGCGGCCCCGGTGTGGCTGCGGGTGGGGTAGAGCTTGGTCAGCACCGCGGTCCGCACGCGCGGTCCGGCCTCGACGGCTGCCCGCATTCCCGCACCGCCCGCACCGACGATCACCACGTCGTATCGGTGTTGCTGGATCACCGGTCGCCTTTCACGAGATGTTCGAGTCGAATGTCACCAGCACGTAAGTGCCCAGCACCAACGTGAATCCCATCGACAGCAGCAGCAGGCTGTTGAGCCAGAATCGGGTGCTGTCCTTGCGGCTGTAGTCGTCGATGATGGTGCGCAGCCCGTTGCCGCCGTGCAACTGGGCCAGCCACAACAGCGCCATGTCCCAGATTTGCCAAAACGGAGAATGCCAGCGCTGCGCCACATAGTTGAAGTCGATGCGGTAAACGCCGTTGTCCCACATCAGCATGATGAACAGGTGCCCCAGGGCCAGGAACACCAGCGCGATGCCGGAAAACCGCATGAACAGCCACGCGAATTTCTCGAAGTTGGGTATGCCGGCACGGCGCCGGGGCGAGCGCGGATTGTCCAGGCTGGCCGGACGGTCGTGGCTGCGCTGGTGTACCGGAGCTATCTCGCCCCGGCCGAGCTGAAGGTCGGGGCTGCTCATCGGAAGTGCTCCCACATGTGGATGCCCAGCACCACCGCCACCGGAACCATCAGCAGCAGGTAGACGACGCCGACGATCCAGAGCATCAGCCGCTGGTAGCGAGGGCCCTGCGACCAAAAGTCGATCAGGATGACCCGGATCCCGTTCAGCGCGTGGAATCCCACCGCGGCGACCAGGCCGAATTCCATTAGGCCCACGATCGGGGTTTTGTAGGTCTGGATCACCTCGTTGTAGGTCTGCGGGCTCACCCGGACCAGGGCGGTATCCAAAACGTGTACGAACAAAAAGAAGAAGATCGTCGCACCGGTGATGCGATGCAGCACCCACGACCACATACCGGGATCCCCCCGATACAGGGTCCGCGGTGGCCGCCGCTTGCGCGAGGGTGCTGATGTCGATATGGCCGGATCCGCGGTTGTCGTCTGTGTACTAACTGAAGTTCTCACCGCCTTCGTGAACAAGCCGGGCAACCGAGCTTAGCCCGGCAACGATGTAAGGCGGTAGGAGAACAGTCCGGCCAAAAACCCGTGTCGTGTCGGAGTTAGGGTGACTGCTTAAGCCAGCCCATTAAGTCAGCCCATCGGTGAGCGGGGATCGCGGTATGCCTGATATCGACTGGAACATGCTGCGGGACAACGCGATCCGAGCAGCAGCGGGAGCCTATGCGCCGTATTCGCGGTTCCCGGTGGGTGCGGCCGCACTGGTCGACGACGGCCGTGTGGTCACTGGTTGCAATGTGGAGAACGTCTCATATGGTCTTGGTCTCTGTGCCGAATGCGGTGTGGTGTGCGCCCTACATTCGACGGGTGGCGGTCGGCTGATTGCGCTGGCGTGCGTGGACGCGCAAGGATCCCCGCTGCTGCCGTGCGGGCGATGCCGTCAAGTGCTGCTGGAGCACGGCGGTCCCGAGTTGCTGATCGACCATCAGGCCGGGTCCCGTCGCCTCGACGAACTGCTGCCCGACGCCTTCACTGCCGACCTGCCACGGGAACCTTCTTGACCGGCTTCGCATTCGACGCGCCGACGGTGATCAGAACCAAGCGCGACGGCGGCAGGTTGTCCGATGCCGCCATCGCGTGGGTCATCGACGCCTATACCCACGGCCACGTCGCCGACGAACAGATGTCGGCGCTGTTGATGGCGATCGTTTTACGCGGCATGGACCGCGGCGAGATCGCCAGTTGGACGGCGGCGATGCTGGCGTCGGGCGCGCGGATGGACTTCAGCGATCTGCGCCGCAATGGACGGCCGCTGCCGACGGTGGACAAGCACTCCACCGGCGGGGTCGGAGACAAGATCACCCTGCCGTTGGTGCCCGTCGTCGCCGCCTGCGGCGGGGCGGTGCCACAGGCATCGGGCCGTGGGCTCGGGCACACTGGGGGCACCCTGGACAAACTGGAATCCATCGCCGGGTTCACCGCCCGCCTGCCTAACCAGCAGGTCCGCGAACAACTTGTCGATGTCGGCGCGGCGATCTTCGCCGCGGGTGAGCTGGCGCCCGCGGACGCCAAGCTGTATGCGCTGCGTGATGTCACCGCCACCGTCGAGTCACTGCCACTGATCGCGAGCTCGGTGATGAGTAAGAAGTTGGCCGAGGGCGTCGGGGCGCTGGTGCTCGACGTGAAGGTCGGTTCCGGGGCGTTGATGACGTCGGAGGCGCAGTGCCGCGAGCTGGCGCACATCATGATCGAGTTGGGCGCCGCGCACGGGGTGCCAGCGCACGCGCTGCTGACCGACATGAACGTCCCACTAGGGGCGACCGTTGGCAATGCGCTCGAGGTTGCCGAGTCCCTGGAAGTGCTGGCCGGCGGCGGCCGGCCCGACGTCGTGGAGCTGACGTTGCGGCTGGCCGGCGAGATGCTTGAACTTGCCGGGATCGACGGCGCCGATCCCGCGCAGACGCTGCGCGACGGCACCGCGATGGACCGATTTCGCCAGCTCATCGCGGCCCAGGGTGGTGATTTGTCGGTACCGTTGCCGATCGGTGCGCAGTCCGAGACCGTGACCGCCAGCCGGGGCGGCACAATGGGCGATATCGACGCGATGGCAGTGGGGCTGACAGCATGGCGGCTCGGTGCGGGCAGATCCCGCCCGGGCGAACGGGTGCAATTCGGGGCCGGGGTCAAAATTCACCGCCGTCCCGGCGAACCGGTGGCGGCCGGAGAGCCGTTGTTCACCCTGTACACCGACACTCCGGAACGCTTCGGCGTTGCGATGGCCGAGCTAGACGGCGGCTGGAGCGTTGGAGACACACCACCGGTGCCGCGGCCGCTGATCATCGATCGGATCACCAAGTGACCACACCTTTGGATCTGCAGCAGATTAGAAAAGCGCCGAAGGCCCTGCTGCACGATCACCTCGACGGTGGGCTGCGCCCGGCGACCGTGCTGGACATCGCCGGCCAGACCGGCTACGACGAGCTGCCCGCCGGCGATGCCGACGAGCTGGCCACCTGGTTTCGCACCCGGTCGCACAGCGGCTCGCTGGAGCGCTACCTGGAGCCGTTTTCACACACCGTGGCGGTGATGCAGACGTCTGAATCACTGCATCGGGTGGCTTACGAGTGTGTGGAAGACCTGGCGGCCGATTCGGTGGTCTATGCCGAGGTGCGGTTCGCTCCCGAGTTGCACATCGACCGCGGCCTGTCTTTCGACGAGATCGTGGATGCTGTGCTGGCGGGTTTCGTCGACGGGGAGAAGGCGTGCGCTGCCGCCGGCCGCCCCATTGTGGTACGGCTTTTGGTCACGGCCATGCGCCATGCCGCCGTATCCCGTGAGATCGCCGAGCTGGCGATCCGCTTCCGGGACAAGGGAGTGGTCGGGTTCGACATCGCCGGCGCCGAGGCCGGCAATCCGCCGACGCGGCACCTTGACGCTTTCGAATACATGCGAGATAACAACGCGCGCTTTACTATTCACGCGGGTGAGGCGTTCGGGTTGCCGTCCATCCACGAGGCGATCGCGTTCTGCGGCGCGGACCGGCTGGGCCACGGGGTGCGGATCGTCGACGACATCGATCTCGTCGAAGGCGGCCTCGAAGGCGGCGGCGGAGCTGGGGAGGTCCGGTTGGGCCGGTTGGCATCGATCCTGCGGGACAAGCGAATTCCGTTGGAGCTGTGCCCCAGCTCGAACGTGCAGACCGGCGCGGTCAAGAGCATCGCAGACCACCCGTTCGATCTGCTGGCCCGCTCGCGGTTCCGGGTGACCGTCAACACTGACAACCGGCTGATGAGCGACACGTCGATGAGCCTCGAAATGCACCGATTGGTCGAAGCGTTCGGCTACGGATGGAGCGATCTGGAGCGCTTCACCATCAATGCGATGAAGTCGGCGTTCATTCCCTTCGACGAGCGGCTGGCGATCATCGATGAGGTGATCAAGCCGCGGTACGCGGTATTGATCGGTTAGGCCGCACGCTTTTCGGCTCGCAGCCTCCCGCTACCGAGGCAGCCTGGTTCGGCTACGACGACCCATCACGGCTTCGTAGAGCGCGATGAGGACGACGGCAGCGCCGACCCCAATGAGAAACGGAATCCAGGCGATTCCGCCATTGGCATTGTGATAGCCGAATTGGCCAGCCACTGCTGAGCCGATCAAGCCGCCTACGGCGCCGATGAGAACCGTCATGATCATGCCGATGTTCTGCTTGCCCGGCATGACCAGACGCGCCACCACACCGATGATCGCGCCTACGATGATGGCGAGGATGATTGAACCGATCATTGCAGCTCCTGTCCTAGCGGCCCCCCGAGTGGGTGCCATCTTCGATGAAGAGTTCCCCGAATCGGCGTGCGCATAACAAAATTCGAGTGGGGCAGCGGCCGAACGGCGGCAGGCGATTATCAGAGGGCGTCGACGGCGAGGCCGATGGCGCGCACGGTGCTGGCGAGGTGGGTCCGCACGGCCTGCAGCGCCCGCTGCAGATCGCCGTCGCGCAGTGCTTCGGCGATGCCGCGGTGCTCGTCGATGATCGTCGTCACCCGATTGGGATCGCGCAGCGCCGATTCGCCGATCATCCGCATCTGCCGGTCACGCAGCGATGAGTAAAACCCGGACAAAATGGCGTTCCCCGACTCTTCCAGGGTGACGGCGTGGAAGGCGCGGTCGGCGTCCAGGAAATCCCGCCAGTCGGTCGCGGCGGCGGCATCGCGCTGCCGTTCCAGCTCACCCGACAGCCGCTCGAACACCACGGCGCAGCCGGCGGAGCCACGTCCCACCACCTTGGTGGCCGCGAACTGCTCCAGAACCAGCCGCGCCTCGATCACCGCGCGGACCTCGTCGGGTGAAACCGGGACGACGAGGGCGCCACGCTGCGGATACAACCGGAGCAGCCCGTCGGCCTCAAGCCGCAGGAATGCCTCGCGCACCGGAGTGCGTGACATGCCCAGCGCGGTGGCGACGTCACCCTCGCTGATCAGCTCCCCGCCGGGAAACGCTCCGGTGAGTACCTGGGCCTTGACGTATTCGAGTGCGCGGTCCTTGGCCGGGCCCGGACGCGGGTCAGTCGCCTTCTTCGCCACGGCGCCCCTCCTTGTAGCTGAGTCGTATCCCAACTGTGTCCATGACCGTACACGTTGACACTGAGATACAAGTTAGATACGATTCAAACACAAGAAGTACCTAAGCAATGGGAGGGGCATGCAATGACCGTGAACTTAGATCCGACGATTCCGGCGCCGATGACCAATGTGGCCGAGTACGGCTTTGAGGGCCGGTTTGCGGATTGGGCCGACGACGCCCGCTACTTCGAGTATTCCAAGGCGGCCAACCCGATCGGCTCGGGGCACGCGCCGCAGGTCCCGATCAGGCAGTTTGGCCCCGAGAGCTACATGGATCAGCCGACGGGCGTGGTTCCATTGGATCTGTCCAGGGAGCTGGGCATCCAATCCGGTGCTGCGACCAGCCCGGCGCTGCTGGCCAATTTCCTTCGGATCCGCCCCGGTGAGCAGATCGACACCAGCCCGAACGCCACGTCGCAGCTGTACTACGTGCTCTACGGGCGGGGCTTTGCAGCGGTCAACGGAGGGCTGGTCAAGTTTGAAAAGGGCGACTTTCTGACGTTGCCGGCCGATGCCCGCTCGGTGTTCTACGCCGACGCCGAGACCGCCATGTATTGGGTGCATGACGAGCCGCTGCTGCGGTATCTGGGCGTCGAGGCGCGCGAGCCCAGGTTCCGGGCGACCAAGTTCCGGCGTTCGGATGCGGTGGCCAAGTTGGAGGAGATCGCCGCCCGTCCCGGCGCCAACGAGAAGAGCCGGGTCAGCGTGTTGCTGGCCAATGAGAACCAAGAGCAGACGCTGACCATCACCCACGTGCTTTGGGCCATGTTCGGTGTGCTGCCAGCCCAGCAGGAGCAGCGCCCGCACCGGCACCAGTCGGTCGCACTGGATCTGATCCTCGATGCCCCACCCAGCGGCTGCTACACGTTGCTGGGGACTCGCCTTGACGAGCGCGGGAACATCGTCGAGCCGATCCGGGTGGACTGGCAGGCCGGCGGCGCGTTCACCACCCCGCCGGGCATGTGGCACGCCCACTTCAACGAGACCGATCAGCCCGCACACCTGATCCCCGTCCAGGATGCGGGGCTGCAGACCTACTTACGCAGCCTCGACATCAAATTCACCCAGCGCCGCGATCTGGTCGCCGGCTGACCCAGCCAGACGCCGCGGCCGTGCACCGTCAACATTTGACGAATAGTGTGGTCGGACATGAAGTTGCCCCTGTTGGGCCCGGTGTCGCTGGCGGGCTTTCAGCACGCCTGGTTCTTCTTGTTCCTGTTGGCCGTGCTGTTGGTGATGGGGATCTATGTCGTACAGCAATTCGCCCGCCGTCGACGGGTGCTGCGGTTCGCCAACATGGAAGTGCTGGAGCGCGTCGCGCCGAGTCACCCCGGTCGGTGGCGGCACTTGCCCACGATCCTGCTTGCCACGTCGTTGGTGTTGCTGACCACGGCGATGGCCGGTCCGACGTCCAACGTCCGGATTCCACTCAACCGTGCCGTCGTCATGTTGGTCATCGACGTATCGGAATCCATGGCATCCACCGATGTCCCCCCGAATCGGCTGGCCGCCGCGCAGGAGGCCGGTAAGCAATTCGCCGACCAGCTGACACCGGCCATCAACCTCGGCCTGGTGGAATTCGCGGCCAACGCCTCGCTGTTGGTCGCGCCGACGACGAACCGCGACGCCGTCAAAGCGGGGATCGACAGCCTGAAGCCAATGCCGAAAACCGCGACCGGAGAAGGCATTTTCACCGCGCTGCAGGCGATCGCCACGGTCGGTTCGGTGATGGGCGGCGGCGAAGGTCCGCCACCGGCGCGGATCGTGCTGGAGTCCGACGGTGCCGAAAACGTACCGCTGGACCCCAACGCCCCGCAGGGAGCGTTCACCGCGGCTCGCGCTGCTAAAGACCAGGGAGTGCAGATATCGACGATCTCCTTCGGTACGCCGTACGGCACCGTCGAGTTCCAGGGCGCCAACATTCCGGTTCCGGTGGACGATCAGACGCTGCAGAAAATTTGCGAGATCACCGACGGCCAGGCGTTCCACGCGGACAGTCTGGAATCGCTCAAGGACGTCTATACGACGCTGCAGCACCAGATCGGCTATGAAACCGTGAAGGGCGACGCGAGCCTTGTCTGGATGCTGCTCGGCACGTTGGTGATGGCCGGCGCCGTATTGGCGGGCCTGCTCCTGAATCGCAGGCTGCCCGCCTGACCGATCAGGTGGGAAGTCGCCGGTTGATCAACAGCGCCAAGGCCGTGGCGACCAGGGCGATGATGACACCGAGGCGCAGCCATCCCGAACTGCCGGGTCCCGGCACCGTGCGATACCCGATCTCGTTCTCGATGGCGTCGTAGTCCTTGTTGAGTTGCTCGAGACTGGTGGCGGTATAGGATTGCCCGCCGGCCAGCTGCGCGATTTTCTTCATCTGGTCCGTGGAGACGGGCACATTTACCCGCTGGCCGTCCAGCTCGATGTGGCCGGTCTGGGTGCCGAACGTAATGGTCGAGATCGGCACCCCTTGATCCTTGGCCAGGCGCGCTGCCGTGTAGGCGCCATCGTGTGGATCGCTGGGATCCTGCGGCTTGTTCTCGCCGCCGTCGGACAGCAGCACGATGCGGGCCGGCGGCGGCTTATCCCCGCCCTGCACGGCCGAGGCACCGATCGCATGCAGGGCGGTGAAGATGGCCTCACCGGTCGCCGTGCTGTCGGCGAACTCGAGCTTCTTCAGGGCCTCAATGGTGGCCTGGTGCTGCGGCGTTGGCGGCACCAGCAGGTAAGGGATTCCCGCGAAACCGACGAGTCCGAGATTGACGCCGGGCGTCAGCTGACTCGCGAATTGGCTAGCTGCCTGCTCGGCGGCCTTCAGCCGGTTGGGCTCGACATCGGTGGCCCGCATCGACTGCGACATGTCGATGACAAGCATGATCACCGCGCGGGTGCGCGGTATGCGCATGTCGTGGGTGGGGGTGGCCAGCGCAATGGTCAGCAGCAACAGGCAGAGTAGCGATACCGCGATCGGAACGTGCCGCCACCGCGACTGCGGCACGTCCGCCTCGGTGTACCGGCGCAGGCGGTGTCGGCGACGAGCCTGGACGACAACGTAGAGGGCAAGCAGGGCCAGCGGGACCAAAGCGAACAACAGCATGCCCGGCCGCTGGAATCCGTACAGCGGAAGTGGGCCGATTCCGGGAAGCGACACTCGGCCCACCTTCCCGTCTGGCCGCCACTGAACTGCCGGCGGACGCTGCCGCCAGTAAAGAGGAGACTTGATTACCCGTCAAACGCGGCGCTATTCGCGCCCTATTCTCTGCGGAGCCGCCCGTCCACGAATTGCTCCAACTTCTCCCACTCCCGCACCGCGGCGGAATAGGGGCCTGCGGGCTTGCCGACCGAGCCGGGCTCCAGCACGTAGGCCACCAGTTTGCCCAGCGGCCGGCCCGTTTCGAGGGCCTTGTCGATCGTGCCCTCCTCGGAGTAGTCGCCGATATCGCGGAGCAACTCGACGGCCAGGTCGAGCTGGTCACGATCCACAGCGTCGGGCCCATCGGCAAAGTCGTCGGCCAGGCCGCTGAGCACGTAGATGTTCTCGTCGGTGATCTCGACCGCCAGCGAGCCGTCGGTCGCGGCGGTCCGGATGTCGTCGTAGGTGCTCAGGTCGGCCAAGTCGTGGTCGTGCTCGTCGGCGAGATAGCGGGCCAGCGCCCGCTCGGAGCCGAACACGCTGATGCGTCCGTTCCGGCCCAGGAAGATCGGGCGATCGTCCAGGTAGCAGCGAAGTGTGCAGAACGTGCCGGAGCTCGTCATGATCCGGATCGGGTCGATACCCACCTGCAGCCAGAAGTCCGTGTCGCTGCCCAGTACCACGGTGTCGCCGGCGGCGCGGGCCTCCTCGTCGTCTTCGGCCTCGTCCTTGTCCTCTTCGGCCTCGTCCTTGTCCTCTTCGTCCTGGTCCGCTTCGGTGTCTTCGGTTTCCTCGCTGGTTTCGGCATCTTCGACGTCGTCGGGCTGGGCGGGCTCGGCGGGCTCTTCGGAGGCCTCGCCGTCCTCGTCGTCCGTCTCCTCGAGCTCTCCCCCTCGCCGCTCGGCGGCTGGGGGTACCCCCTCGGCCAATTCGTCGGCGGCCTTCGCCGAGAGTGCGGCGTCGACCTCGGGAGTGCTGGCGATGTCGTCAATCGCGCTGAGTACGTCGTCCCAGCTTCGCCCGATGACCTCGCCGATCGAATCCCAGCGTTTGGCGCCGGCCTTACCGGTGAAGTTGTCGATCCCGCCGGACACCGTGCCGAGGTTGGGATTGCCGTTGAAGAACTTCGCCACCGCCGCCAGCTCACACACCGATCCGATGGACGACACGATGGCCAGCGCGCCCGCCAGTGCGGCCACCGACTCCTCGGTCGGTTTCTCGGACACCAGCTCCTCGACGACAACCAGATCGAATTGCTGGTCTTCGGCGGGATCGAGGTCGCGCGCGTGGAATGTAGTCAGGTCCTTCCACGCGGGATGGTCGACCAGATCGTTGTCGGAGTCGGAACGGACGAATGCGACCAGGTCGGATACGGCCTCAAAGACATACAGGTCGTCGTCCTTACCCAGGAACGCCTCCCACTCATCGCCGGCATCGCGCCAGCGGGGTGCCCACACGGTGTAGCGGTCACCAGCGGACAGGCTCAGGCGGATGGGCACGAGGTCAGCAGCCATGCGGCACAGAATAGCGATGGCCGGCGCGGGTGCCCGGCCCGGCTATCGAACCTAAGGGCCCCAGATGGTCGCGATCGGGGGAGCGTTCACCGCGTTACCCGTCTTGGGCAGCCCATACATCTGCTCGAGGGTGGAAAGCACGTTGTAATGGCTGATCTGCTCGTTGTAGGGGCCCGGCTGCACATGCGCACCGTAGATCACCGTTGGGATCTGGTTGCGACTGCCGTTGTCGTCCTCGTCCCAGGTCACGATCAGCAGGCTGTTGTTGGCCACCGCCCAGTTGGCATAGCCGGACAGCTGGCGGTTCAGCCAGGCGTCGCCCTGCGCGATCGAGCCGTCGTGCATGTTGTTGTCGTTGTTGGGGATGACGAACGACACCGTCGGCAGGTTGGCGTAATTTCCCATCGGAAATGCGGAGAACGGCACCGAGTTCGCCGTCGGCACATTGGTGAAGTTGGCCCACGGCACATGCTTGCGCGCGTACTTGCCGGCGCTGCACACGGGTGAGCCGACCGCGGGCAGGTCCTCGGCATAGCCGATGAATGTGTATCCGGCGGCGAGTAACTCAGAACCCAGATTGGGTACGGCGCCGCCGTTGACCGGGCACACGTCCTTGGTCACTCCGAATGTGTTGCCGGCAAAGAGTGCCAAGTAGTTTGGCTCGCTGGGGTGTGTTTCGGCGAAGGACTGGACCATGTTCGCGCCGTGAGCGGCCAGCGCGGTGATGAAGGGCGTCGACTTATTGCCGATGATGTTGCCCTCAGAACGGTTCTCTTCCACCACGATTACCACGTGGGCGGGGCGGGGCAGCGCGGCCGCGGCCAGGCCCACGCGGGGAGTCAACGGGACGGCGGCCAGCCCCGTCAGCGTTACCGCGCCGACCATTCCGAGGACGCGATATGCCCAGTCGATCAGCCTTCTCGGACTTCGAATTTCGCGCAACACCCGGGGAGTATATGAGTGGGTTTTGGGGATTGACCGGACAGACACAAGCGTGTCAGCGGGCCTTTAAACAAAAGAGGTCGGATTGTTATATACGCTCGAATCCCATGGATGTGCGCGTGATTGACCACCCGCTGGCCGTCGCCCGGCTGACCACGCTGCGCGACGAATGCACCGATACGGCCGGGTTTCGGGCCGCGTTGCGCGATCTGACCGCGATGCTGGTTTACGAGGCCACCAGGGACGCGGGCCGCGAGACGTTCCCGATCCGCACCCCGCTGGCCGAGACGCTCGGGGTGCGGCTGGCCAACCCGCCGCTGCTGGTGCCGGTGCTGCGTGCCGGACTGGGCATGGTCGACCAGGCACTCGCGCTGCTGCCGGAGGCCAGGGTGGGCTTCGTCGGCGTCGCCCGCGACGAGGAAACCCACCAGGCGAACGGGTATCTGGAGTCGCTACCCGACGACCTGACGGCGCTGCCGGTGATGGTGCTAGACCCCATGCTGGCCACCGGAGGGTCGCTGAAACACACCATCGGTCTCCTACAGCGCCGCGGCGCGACAGCGATCACGGTGTTGTGTGTGGTGGCCGCGCCGGAAGGCATTGCGGCGCTTGAGAAAGCAGCGCCTAATGCGCGGCTGTTCACTGTGGCGGTCGACGATGGGCTCAACGAGATCGCCTTTATCGTTCCGGGTCTCGGCGATGCGGGCGATCGACAGTACGGGCCTCGCTAGCTCACCAGCTCTGCACCGCAGCCACCAGCTCCTCGCGCAACGCGCCGGCCCGGTGCCGGGCAGGGCGCAGGCCGTCGGCCACCGAATAGCGAATCTCCAAGTAGCACTTGAGTTTCGGTTCGGTCCCAGAGGGCCGCAGCACCACCCGGACCGACACCTCCTCGTCACCGCCGGTGAAGATCAGCGCGTCGGTGATGTCGGTGATGGTCACCGGGAAGCCGGCAAGCTGTTTCGGCGGAGCTGCCCGCAGCCCCCGCAACAAGCTGACAGCCTCGTCGGCGTCGGCAACTCGACGCGACACCGCCGCAACTTCGTGTACGCCGTAGCGCAGGGCGAGTTCGTCGAGCCGGTCGGACACCGAACGGCCCTGCTCTTTGAGTGAGGCAACCAGATCGCACACCAGCACCGCGGCGCTGATGCCGTCTTTGTCACGCACGGCGGCGGGGTCGACGCAGTGGCCGATCGCCTCCTCGTAGGCGTACACCAGGGTGCCGGTGGGCAGGTTCGCGTCGGCGCGCGCCAACCATTTGAAGCCGGTAAGGGTCTCGACGTGGATCGCGCCATAGTGCGCGGCGATGGCCGCCAGCATCCGTGACGACACCACGGTGCTGGCTACCACCGGCGTTGCAGGCGCTGCTCGGGAGTGTTCGTGCGACAAGATGTAATCGCCTAGTAGCCAACCCGTTTCGTCGCCGGAGAGCATCCGCCATCCCGATACGGTCGGTATGCCGACCGCGCACCGGTCGGCGTCGGGATCCAGCGCGATCGCGACGTCGGCCTGGGTGTCGGTGGCCAGGGCGAGCAGCGCGTCGGTCGCGCCGGGCTCCTCGGGGTTCGGAAACGCGACGGTGGGGAAGTCGGGGTCGGGTGCGAATTGGGCACCGACGGTGTGCACATGCTCGAAGCCGCCGCGATGCAGCGTCTCGACGGCAATCGCACCGCCCACCCCGTGCAGCGGTGTCAGGGTCACCCGCACCGAACCGGCAGCGCGCCGCAGCCCGGCCGCACGCTCGACATAGCGCCCGACCAGATCGGTGCCGGCGGGTTCGACGGGTTTGCGGCCGATTTGGTCAGCGAGAGGAGCGGCGGCCATGGCGGTTTCGATCTGGCGGTCGGTGGGGGAGACGATCTGGATGCCGCCGTCGAAGTACACCTTGTAGCCGTTGTCGGTCCGCGGATTGTGCGATGCTGTGATCTGTATCCCGGCGGCGGCGCCGGTGTGGCGCACCGCGAACGCGACTACCGGCGTGGGCACCGGGCGCGGCAGCATAAGCACCGAAAAGCCTTCGGCAGCAAGCACTTCAGCTGTCACAGTGGCGAAAACCGCCGAGCCGCGCCGAGCGTCACGCCCGACGACCACCAGCGAACCGGCCAGGCCGCGATCCGCCAGCACCCGTGCCACCGCCCACGTGGCGCGCGAGACCACCGCCACGTTCATCGCGTCGGGGCCCGCGCGCACCGGACCGCGCAAGCCCGCGGTGCCGAAGGTGAGTGGTCGGGCGAAGCGCGCCGCACGCTCGTCGGGACTACACGCGGCGAGCTCGGCGGCCGTGTTGGGGTCCGGGTCGTGCACGATCCACTGCTCGGGCGTCATGTCGTCTAGATCCGGGCTATGACATCGGCCAGCAGCGCGCCCATCCGGCTCGCTGATGCGTACCCGGCGGCAACCACGTCGGCGTGGCTCAGCGGCGCACCGGTGATACCGGCGGCCAGGTTTGTCACCAGGGATATGCCGAGCACCTCGGCGCCGGCCGCCCGGGCCGCGATGGTTTCGTGCACCGTCGACATGCCCACCAGGTCGGCGCCCAGCACGCGCAGCATCCGGATTTCCGCCGGCGTCTCGTAATGCGGCCCGGGCAGGCCCGCATAGACGCCTTCGGTCAGCTGTGGGTCCGTCTGGCGGGCGAGCTCCCGCAGCCGCGGCGCATACGCGTCGGTCAGGTCCACGAACTGCGCGCCCACCAGCGGCGAACGCGCGGTCAGGTTCAGGTGGTCGCTGATCAGCACCGGCTGGCCGATCTGCATGTCCGGCCGCAGTCCGCCGGCCGCGTTGGTGAGTACCACTATGCGTGCCCCTGCTGCACAGGCCGCCCGTACCGGGTGCACCACGTGGGCCAAGTCATGCCCTTCATAGGCGTGCACCCGACCAACCAGCACCAATACCCGGTGCTCGCCGATGGGCACCGACATGAGCTCACCGGTATGCCCAACTGCGCGTGGTGGTGCGAACCCGGGCAGCTCAGCCTGCGGCAGTGTGACGGTTGGGGATCCCAGGGCCGCGACCGCCGGCGCCCATCCGGATCCCAGAACGACGGCGACATCGTGCTCGTCCATCCCGGTGCGCTCGCCGATGACTTGCGCCGCCCGCTGCGCGAGTTCGGTGGGAGCGGGCAGGGATTCGGCCACAGTCGGCGAGCCTAGCCCGGCGACGATGCGTGCCGCGTAGCGGCGGGCGAAGGAGCCGGGCCGTCGGGCTTAGCCCGGCGACGATGCGTGCCGCGTAGCGGCGGGCGAAGGAGCCGGTCCGTCGGTCCATCGGGCTTAGCGCTGCGATCGTCAGCGGCGGTATATGTGAGGATCTGCCGTATGGGTCTTCGTGGGTGGCCGGTTGTTGGCCTGGCCGTTGCTGCTGTTGCGCTGTCGGTGGTTACCGTCACGAGCGGCCCGGCACCGACGGCAGCGGCCGACGGGTGTCCGGATGTCCAACTCATCTTCGCCCGCGGTACGGCCGAGCCGCCCGGCATGGGGCGCGTAGGCGATGCGTTCTTCGCTGCGCTGCAGCCTGCCCTCGGCTCGCACCGCGTTGACGCTTATGGGGTGAACTATCCCGCCAGCTACAACTTTCTGACCACCGCCGACGGCGCCAACGACGCACGCGATCACATCGCCGCGATGGCCGACCAGTGCCCGGCGACGCGGCTCGTGCTCGGTGGCTTCTCGCAGGGGGCCGCCGCGGTCTCGATGCTGGCAGGGGTGCCGCCCGTCGGCCAGCGCATCGGCAATTTCGGATCGGCTCCGGCGCTGGATCCGGGTCTGGCCGGCAAGATCAGGGCGGTTGCGGTGTTCGGCAATCCCGGCAACCGCTTCAACACGCCCCTGTCGTCAACGGGTGCGTTCGCCGGCCGTGCCATCGACCTGTGCAGCCCCGGTGATCCCGTCTGCGTCGTCGGGGGTCGCGACCGGGATGCGCACAGCGACTATGAGTCACCGCCCTACCCCGGCCAGGCGGCGGGATTCGTCGCCGGACTGGTGTAGGCCTCAGACCCTCAGGCCGGTTCTCTTCGATGAGATACTGCGAGAATGCCCGCAGCTTCCGCACTGGCCAACGTCGAGGACGTGGTGCGTCGTCGCGGTGCCGACCTTGTCGAGTTGTCCCACGCAATCCACGCCGAGCCTGAGCTGGCATTCGCCGAGCACCGTAGCTGCGCCAAGGCGCAAGAGCTGGTCGCCGAACGGGGTTTCGAGATCACCACGCATGCCGGTGGGTTGGACACGGCCTTTCGCGCCGACTTCGGCAGCGGACCGCTGGTTGTCGGGATCTGCGCGGAGTATGACGCGCTTCCCGAAATCGGGCACGCGTGCGGCCACAACATCATCGCGGCCTCGGCGGTCGGGACCGCGCTGGCGCTGGCAGAGGTGGCCGACGACCTGGGCCTGACAGTGGCGCTGCTGGGAACTCCCGCCGAGGAGGCCGGCGGTGGTAAGGCATTGCTGTTGCAGGCCGGGACGTTCGACGACGTCGCGGTGGCGGTGATGGTGCATCCGGGACCGACCGACATCGCTGCGGCCCGCTCACTGGCATTGTCCGAAGTGATCGTGGACTACCGTGGCAAGGAATCGCATGCCGCCGTTGCGCCGCACCTGGGCATCAACGCCGCCGACGCTGTGACCGTCGCGCAGGTGGCCATTGGGGTGCTGCGGCAGCAACTGGCGCCGGGGCAGCTGGTACACGGGATCGTCACCAACGGCGGACAGGCGGTCAACGTCATACCCGGCCACGCGACATTGCAGTATGCGATGCGGGCGCTCGAATCGGACTCGCTGCGAGAGCTGGAGGGCAGGATGTTTGCGTGCTTTGCCGCAGGCGCACTGGCCGCTGGCTGCGAATACGAAATCAACACTCCGGCACCGGCATACGCCGAGCTCAAACCCGACCAATGGCTGGCCGACATTTGCCGCGAAGAGATGCGCCGGCTGGGACGTGAGCCGGTGGCGGCCGAGGTCGAGGCACGGCTGCCGATGGGCAGCACCGATATGGGCAATGTGACGCAGGAGCTGCCCGGCATCCATCCGGTGATCGGCGTCGATGCCGGCGGCGCCACGGTTCACCAGCGGGCTTTTGCCGCTGCCGCCGCCGGTCCCAGCGCCGATCGCGCGGTCGTCGACGGCGCGATCATGCTGGCGCGCACGATCGTCCACCTGGCCGAGACCTCCGATGAGCGCGACCGGGTATTGACCGCGCAGCAGCGCAGACACAGCAGGGCCGACGCATGAGCCTGGTCGACACCGCCGAGTCGTGGCTGGCCGCACACCACCAGGACCTGGTCGAATGGCGCCGGCACATCCACCGCTATCCGGAGCTGGGCCGGCAGGAGTACGCGACTACGCAGTTCGTCGCCGAACGGTTGGCCGACGCGGGGCTGAACCCGAAGGTGCTGCCCGGCGGTACCGGGCTGACCTGTGATTTCGGCCCAGACCATGAGCCGAAAATCGCGCTGCGGGCCGACATGGATGCGCTGCCCATGGCCGAGCTGACCGGCGCGCCGTACACCTCGACGATGCCCAATGTCGCGCACGCCTGCGGGCACGATGCGCACACCGCGATCCTGCTGGGCACCGCGCTGGCGCTGGCGTCGGTGCCCGATCTGCCGGTCGGGGTGCGGCTGATCTTCCAGGCTGCCGAGGAGCTGATGCCCGGCGGGGCGATTGACGCCATCGCCGCCGGAGCCCTGACCGGAGTGTCGCGGATCTTCGCGCTGCACTGCGATCCGCGGCTGGAAGTCGGCAAGGTCGCGGTCCGGCCGGGCCCCATCACGTCGGCGGCCGACCAGATCGAGATCACGCTGTACTCACCCGGCGGACACACGTCGCGTCCGCACCTGACCGCCGACCTGGTCTACGGGCTGGGCACGCTGATCACCGGGCTGCCCGGGGTGCTGTCGCGCCGCATCGACCCGCGCAACAGCACCGTGTTGGTGTGGGGCGCGGTCAATGCGGGTGTGGCCCCCAACGC
>DASXMA010000032.1:0-6314 GCA_036495965.1 Mycobacterium sp. | reverse complement strand
GGGCCTTGACGGGCGGCTGTGGTTGCTGCCCGGTGGCTCGGCGCTCGCTCATCCGGCTCTGGTGCGCCGCCGCCGACCGGTGTTGCGCGGAGTTGCGCGGGGCCGGCACCCGGAAGTCGGGCAAGTCCAATTCGTCGGCGATCGCGTCGATGTCGGCAGCCATCTCGATTGCGTCGGCGTATCGGTCGGCGGGGTCGCGGGCGGTCGCGCGCGCCACCAGTTCGTCGAATTGTGGTGGCACACCATCGATCGCCGCGCTGGCCCGCGGCACGTCGGTATCCAGCCGCTGGTAAGCGATCGAGAGAGCCGAGTCGCCGGTGAACGGTGTGCGCCCGGTCAGCAGCTCATAGGTGAGGATCCCGACCGAGTAGACATCGCTGCGCGGACTGCTGCTGCCATTGCGCACTTGCTCAGGAGACAGGTAGGCCGCGGTGCCCAGAATGACGCTGGCGGAGGTGATTCCAGCGGCGGCGACGGCACGTACCAGTCCGAAATCGGCGATTTTGACGTCGCCGTCGTCGGAGATCAGGACGTTCTCGGGCTTGACGTCACGATGCACCAGGCCGGCCAGGTGCGCGGTGGCCAGCCCGCCCAGCACCGGGCGCAGCACCGCCACCACGGCGTGAGGTGGCATCGGACCACGTTCGGACAGCAGCTCGCGCAGCGTGCCGCCCTCGATGAGCTCCATGACCAAAAACGGGTGCCGGGCGTCCAGACCCTGGTCGTAGACCGCGACCAGCCCGGGATTTTTCAGCCGGGCCACGGTGCGGGCCTCGAGTTGGAAGCGGGTCAGGAATTGCTCGTCGCCGGCGTAGCGAGAATCCATCACCTTCAGCGCCACCGGGCGGTCGAGCCGGGTGTCGAGACCGCGGTACACCGTTGAGGTACCGCCGCTGGCGATCTTGGCCTGGACCAGGTAGCGGCCATCCAGCAACGTGCTGTCCAACGGGTCGCGCGCCCCGGCTCCGGTCACGGGGCCATCGTAGGGGTGGCGGTGAGATTGGGGGCAGAACATTCGGTTCAACCCGCGACCCCTGTCGCCTAGCAGGGCCTACACTTGCGCGGTGGGCAGTTTTCCGGCCGGCGACGATGTGTTAGACCCCGACGAGCCAATCTACGACCTGCCGCGGGTCGCCGAGTTGCTCGGAGTGCCGGTGAGCAAGGTGCAACAGCAACTACGGGAAGGTCACCTGGTCGCGGTGCGGCGCGCCGAGGGTGTGGTGGTGCCGCAGGTGTTCTTCACCCACTCCGGTGAGGTGGTCAAAAGCCTGGCGGGGCTGCTGACGATCCTGCACGACGGCGGTTATCACGAGACGGAGATCGTGCGCTGGCTGTTCACCCCTGACCCGTCACTGACGATCACGCGGGACGGCACCCGTGATGCCATCAACAACGCACGTCCCGTCGATGCGCTGCACGCCCACCAGGCGCGGGAGGTTGTGCGCCGGGCACAAGCCATGGCCTACTGAGCTGCCGACTAAGCGACGACGACCTCTTCGGCCTGCTGCGCCCTTGGCTGCGGCGCCCGGTACAGCGTGTACCAGGCAACCAGCGCGCAGGCGGTGGCCAGGAAAACGTGCATCCAGGAATACATTCCGTGCGATCCATCGGGTTTGAAGATCACCATCACCCAGGTGGAGAACCCGGCGATAGCCGCCACCGCTCGTCGTGACTGGGTCAGCGGGGCCATGACCGCCAGCGGCCAGGAGTAGTACCACGGCAGAGCCGCGGGGACAAACAGCACGACGATCAGCATCGACCAAGCGATGCCGGTGAGCACGGCCCGGTCGTCGCGCCGGAAGCGCCACCACAACACCGGCAGCGACACCCCGATGATCGCGATCCCGATGTAGCGGGTGATTAGCAGCGTGGCGTAGAAATTGACCGGGAAAAACCCACTGCCCAGTGCGTGAATCAGGTTCGCCGCCGCGGTCGGCACGCTCAGCCAGTTGATGATCTTCACCGACCCGGCCAGCGCGGTCAGCCACCCCAGCCCGACACCGGCCACCGCGGACAATATCCCGAAAACCACGGTGAAGATCAGCACGGACAACGCGGTGGCCGTCAGGAACGCCCGGGCGGGCCGATATCCTCGTTGCTCGCGTAGATGCCGCATCCACACCCATACCAGAAACGGCAACGAGATACCGGCGGTGGCTTTGACCGCGATCGCGACCGTGATCAGCGTGACGCCCAGCACGTGCCGGCCCTGGAAGGTCAGCGCGATGCCGGCGGTCATCAGGCCCACCATCAGCATCTCGTTGTGCACCCCGCCCATCAGGTGGATCAGCACCAGGGGGTTGAGCACACAGATCCAGAGCGCGGTTGCGCCGCTGGTGCCCAGGTGGTGGGCGAGTCGGGGGGCGGCCCAGATCAGCAGCGCCAGTCCGGGCAGCATGCACAAGCGCAGCAGCATGGTGCCGGCGATCACATGATTGCCGACCACCATCGTGACCAGTTTGGCAATCAGAATGAACACTGGGCCGTAAGGCGCCGTGGTGATGGTCCAAATGGGACTTACGTTGTCCAGCAGCACATTCGGATTAGCCACCGGGCCCACGGCGTACGGGTCGAAGCCATCGCGCAGGAGCGCGCCCTGGGCCAGGTACGAGTAGGTATCACGACTGAAGACGGGTACCGATACCAGCAACGGCGCCAACCAGAAGCCGGTGGTGGCTCTCATCGTGAACTCCGTTGCCGTGCCGGCCACCACGCGTCGGCCCAGTTCCAGCCACGCGATCAGCAGCAGGCCCACGCCCGTCCACAACAGCACCGACGACAGCACAAGTCCGTGCCCAAAGCGCAGCCAGGACATGTGCATCGATTCGAGCAGGGGATCGTGTGGTTTGGTGCTGCCGGCGCCCAGCCCGCCCATGGTGATCAGTGCCGAGCCCAAAAAGCCCAGCTTTGCCTGCCCGCCGTCCGGGGTGGCAACGAAGGCGCGCAACCGTGAAAACTGTTGGGAAAGCGAATGTTTCGTCGCCGGAAGGCGATCGGCCGGAGTATGTGTCGGAGTCGTCATCGGTTCAGGCGGTCCGTTTGGTGGCTATCGTGGCCAGTTCGGACAGCCCCGCTTTGGCCGCGGCGTTGATGGGCGCGGCCGCCAGCGTGGCCAGTGCCCGTTGGGTCAGCGCCGCGATACGTTGCTCAGCTGCGGCCAGGGCGCCCACCGACTCGATGACGTCGCGTAGTTCGCCCACTTGCGCGTCGGTCAGCTGCGCGCCGATCGAGCTGCGCAACACGTTGGCCGCCAGGGGATCTGACTTGTCCGCCAACTCCATCGCCTCGGCCACCAGCACGGTGCGCTTGCCTGATCTCAAATCGTCACCGGACGGCTTGCCCGTCACCGCGGGGTCCCCGAACACGCCCAGCACGTCGTCACGTAGCTGGAATGCGACGCCGATGTCGGTCCCGAACTGGTCGAAGACGGCTTGGACGTCAGGTCTGTCAGCGGCGGCGGCCACCCCCAGCTGCAGCGGTCGGGTCACGGTGTAACACGCGGTCTTGAAGGTGTCGACGTTCATCGCCGACGCGATCGACTCCGCGGCGCTGGCTTCGGCGACGATGTCGAGGTATTGCCCGCCCAGCACCTCGGTCCGGATATCGGCCCATACGCGGTGGACCCGCCGTTGTGCCTCGGGCGGTATGTCCGCCCCGAAGACGATGTCGTCGGCCCAGGTCAGCGCCAGGTCACCAAGCAGGATGGCTGCCGATATCCCGAACCGGTCGGCCGAGCCCCGCCAATTTCGGGTCCGGTGCAGCGCCGCGAACTGGATGTGAGCGGTCGGTCTGCCGCGACGGGTGGAGGAGCCGTCGATCACGTCGTCATGCACCAGCGCGCAGGCGTGCAGTAGCTCGAGTGCGGAAAACAGCAGCAGCACTTCGGGATCGGGCTCCCCGGTTGCCACCGCGCGCCAGCCCCAGTAGGCGAACGCAGGCCGCAGCCGCTTGCCCCCGGTGAGGACAAAATCTTCCAGGGCGGCAATCAAAACGCCGTAGTCGGCACCGATGTAGGCGGTCTCGGTGCGCCGGTCGTGCAAGTACCGCCGAAGCCGGTCGGTAACGGCGCCGGTCAACTCGACGGTTGCCGCTGCTTCGACGCTCAGCGCGGCGCCCCTTTCTGCTCGGTGGCCCGGTCCTCTATAGGCCCGACCAGTGTATTCGGCGCCAGCCGCGGGCCCCATTCCGACATCGTTGGTTGTCTTGCGGGCCCCAGTTGCTTCGACTGGCTCACTAACTCGCCCCTATGCTGGCGGGTGCCTGGGCTTCACGCGGCGCTGCGCGGCAAGGGAGCGACCAGGGCATATTCGTCTGATGGAGTCGTCATTGAGAGGAGCCGCGTGACCCTCAACACCATCGCGCTCGAGCTGGTGCCACCCAACGTGGAAGACGGTCGGGAGCGGGCAGAAGAAGATGCGCGAAAAGTGGTGCAGTACTCGGCTGAATCCGGTCTTGACGGCCGGATCCGGCACGTGATGATTCCGGGAATGATCGCCGAAGAGGACGACCGCCCCGTCGCGATGAAGCCGAAGCTGGACGTGCTGGACTTCTGGTCGATCATCAAACCGGAGTTGAAAGGGTACAACGGGCTGTGCACCCAGGTCACCGCGTTCATGGACGAGCAATCCCTGCGCAAGCGCCTCACCCTGCTGTCTGACGCTGGGATGCAGGGTGTGGTGTTCGTCGGCGTACCGCGCACGATGAACGATGGTGAGGGCTCCGGGGTTGCGCCGACCGACGCGCTGTCGATTTACCGCGACCTGATCCCCAATCGTGGAGTGATCCTGATACCCACCCGCGAGGGCGAACAGGGTCGCTTCAACTTCAAGTGCAACCAGGGCGCGACGTACGGCATGACGCAGTTGTTGTATTCCGACGCGATCGTGGGTTTTTTGACCGAGTTCGCCAAGGACACCGATCACCGGCCGGAAATCCTGCTGTCGTTCGGCTTTGTGCCGAAGGTTGAGAGTCGCATCGGCCTGATCAACTGGCTGATTCAGGATCCGGGCAATGCTGCGGTGGCTGACGAGCAGGCGTTCGTCAAACACTTGGCCGCCAGCGAACCCGCTGGCAAGCGCCGGCTCATGGTCGACCTGTACAAGCACGTGATAGATGGCGTTGGCGACCTCGGCTTTCCGCTCAGCATCCACCTCGAAGCCACCTACGGCGTCTCTGGCCCGGCGTTTGCGACCTTCGCGGAGATGCTTGCCTACTGGTCACCTGCCCAGCGGGTCTAGCCCCTCTAGCTGGGCGGGTGATCGCGAGGCGCGGTCAATCGCTCGGAGCGGTCCCTGCTCACCCAGGCCAGCACCCCGACGACAGCAGCAGCCGCGAAGGACGCGATACCCAGCCAGACACCCGCCCCGGTGAAGGAACGAGTATTCGGATCGGTGTAACGGGCTTGGGCGGTCATCGTGCTCACCACGCCCGGCTTGAGCTTCCACGACACCACGTCGGGCTCGATGCGATCACCGTTGGTTGAGGTCACAACCCCGGGGAAGGCGACGGTCAACTCGACGTCGGCGTCGTTATCGGTCACCGATGTCAGATCCGCCCGGCCTTCCATGAGCACCAGGTTGCCGCTTCTGCGCAGCGACAGATTCACTCCCTGGGCGTCGGCATTCATGTGGGCCAGCTGCGGCACCTCGGCGAAGGTCAAATCGGAGAACACCGCCTGTGAGCCCACATAGCCGTCGCTGTCGTAATTCGACACCGCCACTTTCTGGCTGAACGGCAGATCGCCGCCGAGCTGCGGGCCGGGGTCTTTAGGGCTCTTCGGCTTGGCCGCCGCGATGATCTCCCCGGACACCAGGTCGTCGGGTGAGATGGTCAGCGACGCTCTGACCCGCAGGCATCCGGTGGCCAGCGGGACAAGCAGCAGCAGCATCGCGATGACCAGCACGCGGCGCCGCCCAGCGGTGAATCCTCGGACTTTCAGCGGCAAAGAGCTGGCGGGCACCAGGTCATCGTGCCAGATCCGGTGCGCCGCTTCGGCGAGTCGTCCGAACTGCGGCCGCGGCGCGCCGCCCCTTGGGCAGCGGTCGCTACAGCGGCAGCGCGCGGCCCAGGATCGCGAATGCTCGTGGATCGCCGGCGAAGTGGTAGCTGCGGATGATGTCGGTGAATCCCAGCCGCCGGTACAACCGCCACGCGCGATTGGCCTCACCGTTGGTTTCGGGCGTGGAGAGCAGGACGTTGCGCTCGCCGCGGCTCGCGAGCAGTCGGCGGGCCAATGCTTCGCCGAGGCCGTGGCCTTGTGCGCGGGGGTGAATGTGCAATTCGGTCAACTCGAAGTAGCTGTTCATCAGCAGGGC
>DASXMA010000031.1:0-20918 GCA_036495965.1 Mycobacterium sp. | reverse complement strand
CAAAGCCCTCAGGCCGGGATCTCGTCGTCACCGGTACGGCACTGGACATCCATTGCCAGCCGGCGCAAGACAGACTTCAACTCCTCGAACGAGTACCACCGGCGCCGATAGCAGTAAGCCGCAATGTCTCGCATTATCTGGACCGTGAGATACCGGTATCCATTAGCTGCCCACAAGGGTTCCAAGACGCTGCCGTCGGGCGCCACAAATTCCCCTCGGCGCAGCCGCTGATCGAGCCAGGAGTAGCTCCTTTTAAGCACGGCAGCAGCCTCTCGGGCCGAGTACGTCGGCTCCAAACCGACGATCTCTGTGATGGTGTCGGATGACATTCGGGTCTCCTCCTCGCAAGTCCATTGTGTGAGTTGGCAGCAAAAGTGACGCATGAGCCACACAAATTCAGACGCGGGTCACGAGGATTTACAGTCCAAGGAAAAATTGCCTCAACGCAAGTACCAACGCCGGTACTTGCCCAGGCGCCCGAGGAATCCGGGACTTCGGGATGTGAGCTGCAGTTATGTGTTAGAAGGCTGCGCTTCTGCCCAGTGAGGTTGCGCAAAACCATCGCAGAAAATGGACGCCAAGTACTAGCCTCACCCGTATTCGTACTTCGGATTGAGTCGCCGGCGCCCAGTCGGGCCGGTGTGGTTTCTAGGCAGACCAGTACTCCACCATCGGCTCGTTGCTCAGCATGCTGGAACCCTGGGGTGATGACCAGGGCGCCGGGAGAAACCGAGCAACGCACCCCGTTGTTCGTCGCAACGAAGCCGGATTCCGTTGGCACTGGCTCCTCGATCTCGACAGGAGTTGGGCATTCGTTCGCTAAGCAGCTGGCTCAAATCCGACCACAGTAGGGGATGAGGCGGAGCAGAATGTGAATGCATACGGCCCAACCCGGAGCCGTAGCCGGAGTGGCTTTAGCTACCTCTTTCCAAGAATGCGACGATCCAAATGAAGATCACTAAAGGCCGCCCTAACTGGGGCTGGGGGACCAAGGAGCCTGTGCCGATATTCACCGAGGCCGAGATCCGTGCGGCCTGCGCGGACTTCGGGCTGCGGGACATTGATACGGACAGCGTCATCGAGCAACTCAAGGAGAACCGTCAGACTGGCATCCGATTGATTTAGGCCTCTGACCTGCACCTTCCCAGTGGAGCTGCCGGGAATCGAACCCGCTACAGAAATCGCGCTGACCAGCGGAAACGGCGGATTTCGCTACGCGATACGACGCGAAAGTAGTTAAACGACCTGTGGATACGTGAGAGTGTTGACGGCGTCAACGCGCATCGCCTTCGGCGACCTGGCTGTGTGGGAAAGCCGTATCGCGATGTGATCGGCAACGGCATGGTGATCGCCGGGTGTCAATTGGGGTACAGGTCCGCCGCCGTCATGGCCACGCCTCGACCCACTTCATCTGCCCCTCGAAGCTCAGGGATGTTGCCAGTGCGCGGTCTTCGGCGTGTCGGACGCGTCCCGCCTTGCCGGTCTTGCGAAACTTGGCGTGCATCGGGACTGGAGTGATCGTCGCAGCACGAAAGGAATGCAATGCCTCCTACCGAATACCAAGTTGTCAGCGGCGACACCCTTACGGGGCTGGCCGAGCGCTTTTATGGAGACGGCAGCCTCTTTCCCGTCATCTCGGTCATCAACCATCTCGCCGATCCAGACCAAATCGACGTCGGTCAAAAACTGCTGATCCCGTATGTCACCTTCCGCCACCAGGTAAGCATTGAGGACGGGAAAGAGAGTCTGGCGCAACAGTTCTACCACGACCCGAGCCTTTACGAGATCATCCCGATCGCCAACCACGCCGCCCAGCGGGACTTTGTGGTCGGCGAGTGGCTGCTGATCCCCGATCTGGCCAACGTGGACGGTCACCAGGTGGTATCGGGCGAGACGTGGGAGGTGCTCGCGGAACGCTGGTACGGCGAGTCCAACCTGTGGCCGATCATCGCGATCGCCAACCACATGGAGAACCAGGAGCCGCCAGTGGGTCAGGCGATAATCCACCCGCGCCTGAATTGGCGGCACACCGTGCTCGACGGCGACACGCTGTGGCAGCTCGCTGCCTCTTACTATGGCGATACGGGCGACGAGGAGCGCACAAAGACCACCGTGGGAATGGTCGCGGCGGCCAACCACATCGACGATCCCGACCAGTTGCAGATCGGGCAAGTTCTATTTTTCCCGTCGTTCGACTAGAACACTCCGGCCACGACCGGCACGGACGCAAGGATTCAGTGGAGCTGCCGGGAATCGAACCCGGGTCCTACGGCATTCCCTCAAGGCTTCTCCGTGCGCAGTTCGCTATGCCTCTACTCGGATCTCCTGGTCCCGCGAACTAGTCAGGATGACGATCCCAGTCGCTGTGCATGTCCCGATGAGTCCCGCGACCGGACTCACCGGTGGATCCCTCTAGCTGACGCCAGGCTCCGGGCCGAGGGCGTTCCCGGTCTGACGGACTAGCTGTCGCTTAGGCAGCGAGAGCGTAGTCGCGCTGATGTGAATCGGCGCTTATATATTTGCAACGACGCTTACGGTGGTCTCTTGCCTGCACCGGCACGCTTCCCTTGATTCGATGCGCGAAGTCGAAACCGTTCAGCCCCTTGTCTATGTGTTCTTCGCTCATCCCGGCCGACGTTCGGCCGGACAATCTATGGTACGCCGCCATCAACCAGCGGCAACGGAATTATGTTCCCCGCCGGGCTGCGGTCAGATCACGAAGTTCAGGCGCTCGACAACCTGGGCGGCCACGTCTTTGTCGCCGCCGAGTTCGATGTCCTGGCTGCGCGCCGGGCTCATGGGGCGCCCGCCGGAAAGCCTGGTGAACTGCAGCCCGTCAATAAAGATCGTCGCGGTCGGTTCTTGACCGTCGAAGCCGTCGACCAATTGAGCGCGACCGTCGACGTTGACGTGGATGTTGCGGGCCAGCGGGCCGGAAAGCTCGAACAGAATGCGCGAACCGTCGGGTGCTTTGGCGCGCTTGCCCACCACGTACCCCATGGTGGCCGCGATCTCGTCGAGGGCAAGTTGCGACGCGACCACGTCGAGTTCGTCGTCGGACGACGGCCGTGACAACGCCTCGCGCATGTCTTGCTCGTGCATCCAGCAGTCGAACACCCGGACCCGCATGAAACGCCCGTAACTCTCCGGACCCACCGGCGTCGGCGTTACCGCGTTCCACTCCTCGTCGGACAGGCTGATCAACGCCGCGCGGCGATCATCGGTGATCGCGCGAAACCGCTCGAGAACGCCGGCGCCTGAATCCCCGCTGAGATGACGCACCCAGCACTCGTTCATCACTCCGATGTCGTTGCGAACATGGTCGAGATCAGAGACGTCGACGTCGGGGTGCGGGGGCGCGATGCCGGCCAGGAATGACTCGGTGCCGATGATGTGCGACACCACGGCCTGTACACACCACCCGGGCAGCGGCGTCGCCGCCTGCCATTCCGTCGCTGACAGCCAGTCCAGCAGCCCACCGATGTCGTCCCACACAGCAAATAGGCCAGAAAGCACCTCACACTTGTCGAGGACGCTGACGGGACGAGTGGCCATGGACGGATCCTAGGCCGATCAGCGCCTAGCTTGCGGCGATCATCGCCACAGAGCCCATGGCCATCACCATGCCGACCACCTGGCAGCGGCTCACCCGCTCGCGCAACACTACGATCGCCAGCACGACCGTCGCCGCCGGATACAGCGAGATCAAGATGCTGGCCAACGAGAGCAGCCACGTGTGCAGCGCCACCAGCATGGTCACGTTGGCGCAGATGTCGAGCACCGCTACGCCGAACGCCAGCTTCAGCGGGTTCCCGCGCGGCATCCGCAGGTTATTGCTCATCGCAGACATAGCGAACACCACCGCGGTGGCAGACAGCCGAGCGAACACCAGCGGCCAGAGTTTGCATTCGTGCGGGGCCTGATGGAGGAACACCAGGTTCAGCCCCATCGCCGAGCCCGCCACGATCGTGAGCCAGGCCACCTTCGGGGTAAACCGATACGGCGTGGTGCCCTCGACAGCGGCCTCGCGGCTGACAAGCATCACAGCGATGAGGGCCAGTACGACGCCCAACGACGCAGCTTGGCCCGGCCGCTCCCCCATGGCCACACCGACCGCCACGGGCACTGCGGCATTGAGCACGGCGGCCAACGGTGAGACCACCGAGATCGGCCCGGCGCCCAACGCCGCGAAGAACGCCCACATGCCGAACGCCATGCCGATGCCGTACAGACCGCCCCAAAAGACCGCACCGGGATGAATCGGGCCGCCCACGATGATGGCCAGCGCACCTAGCAACACTGTCTCGATCGGGTAGGCCACCAGCATCACGCGCAGCGCGGCTACCCGTCGAGCGGCTACACCGCCCACGAAATCGCTGACGCCGTAGGTAACGGCCGACAGCTGAGCGTAAGCGGCCCCGATCAGTTCATGCCCTTGGCTCGTCGGCCCAGTTCGCGAAGCACTTCGCGCTGGGCATCGCGGCGGGCCATGTCCTGTCGCTTATCGTGCGCGCGCTTGCCTTGTGCCAGCGCGAGCTCGACCTTGACCTTGCCTTCGGAGAAGTAAAGTGACAGTGGCATCAGGGCGAGGTTACCATCTCGTATCTTGCCGATCAGTCTGTCGATTTGTTGCCTATGTAACAACAGCTTTCGATTGCGACGTGGATCATGGTTGGTCCAGCTACCATGCTGGTACTCCGGAATGTGCAAGTTCCGCAACCACACTTCGCCGTCATCAATAGTTGCGTAGGCATCGGCCAAAGACGCGTGCCCTTCCCGCAAGCTCTTTACCTCTGTGCCCTGCAAAGCCACTCCCGCCTCGAACACCTCGATAATCGAATAGTTGTGCCGCGCTTTGCGATTGGTGGCCACAATCTGTTTGCTGCCACGCTTGCCGCCCGCCGCCTTGGCCCGACCGGAGTTGTTGGCCACAGTTACCGCCGTACGTATAGGCGCAACGTTGCGTAGGACGTCAGCGCGGCCATCGACACGCCGAGCAACAATAACCATGGAGAGATGTAAAGGATGTCGGCATAGTCGACCCGGGCGATCAAGTTGGCTTGGTAGAACTGGTTTAACGCGTTGTCCAGGAAGAACGCACGTACCACGATCAAGCCGACGATCGCGATGCCCACACCGACAGCCGCGGCGACCATCGCCTCCACCAGGAAGGGCAGCTGGGTATACCAGCGGCTGGCCCCGACCAGTCGCATGATCCCGATCTCCGTGCGCCGCGTATACGCCGCGACCTGAACCATATTGGCAATCAATAGAATCGCACCGACGGCCTGGACCAGGGCGACGGCGAATGCGACTTTGCTCAAGCCATCCAGGACCGCGAACAGCCGGTCGATCAGATCCTTCTGATTGAGCACCGAAAGCACCCCGGGCTGGCCCTGCATCGCATTGTCAAAGTCCTTGTGCTGCTCGGGGTTATTCAGCTTGACGACGAACGACGCTGGGAAGGAATCTTTTCCGGCAACGTCCTTATACTGCGGGAACTTCCGGATGGCGTCTTCGTAGGCGTCCTGACGGTTGAGAAATCGAACCGATTTGACGTCTTCGCGCCGTTCGATCTTTTCCCGCAGCGCCTTACAGGGGTTGGTGCCGCACGCCGGATCGTTGGCGGAGACGTCTTCCGTGAGGAAAACCTGCGTCTCGACGCGGTCGAGGTAGATCTCACGGGAGTGGTCGGCCAACAGGACTACCAGCAGACCACCGCCGAACAAGCCGATCGAGATCGCGGTCGTCAGGATCATCGCGACCGTCATGGTGACATTGCGACGAAGGCCGGTCAGGACTTCGTTGAGCAGGAAACCGAAGCGCACTTAGCGATCCATCCCGTAGATGCCACGCTGCTCGTCGCGAACCAGCCTGCCTAGCGACAGCTCGACGACCCGCTGCCGCATCGAGTCGACGATGTGGTGGTCGTGCGTCGCCATCAGCACCGTCGTGCCGGTGCGGTTGATCCGCTCCAACAAATCCATGATGTCCTTGCTGGTGTCTGGGTCGAGGTTGCCAGTGGGCTCGTCAGCCAGCAGTACCAGGGGCCGGTTGACGAACGCGCGGGCGATCGCGACCCGTTGCTGCTCGCCGCCGGACAGCTCGTGCGGCAGGCGGCCGGCCTTGCCGGACAGGCCGACCGTCTCGAGCACATCGGGCACCACCCGATTGATCGCCTCCCTGCGTTTGCCGATGACTTCCAGCGCGAAAGCGACATTTTCAAACACCGTCTTTTGCTGAAGCAGCCGGAAGTCCTGAAATACGCAGCCGAGTACCTGACGCAGCTTCGGTACGTGGCGACCCGGCAGTTTGTTGACGTGGAACTTCGACACCCGGATGTCACCGGTGTTCGGCAACTCCTCGGCCAGCAGCAGCCGCATGAATGTCGATTTGCCCGAACCCGAGGGGCCGATCAGGAAGACGAATTCACCCTTGTCGATTTTGACGTTGATGTCTTCCAACGCCGGACGCGCCGACGCTTTGTACTTCTTGCTGACATGGTCCAGGGTGATCATCACGGCACGCCAGTGTAGCGGTGAATTTCGCTGGCTCGCGACGATCAACTGGCGGGTGGCACCGATGTCGGCGACGGACCGGGCCCCGGTTGGGGTAGCTGCAGTGCCGGTGACGGGCTTGCGCTCGGCGGGCAGAAGGGCGGTGGCAGCAAACATGGCGGGGTCGGCAGCACGAACGGCGGCGGCGGTGTGGTCGTGGTCACAGTCGGTGGCGGCGGTGGCGGCGGCGGAGCGGGCGTGGACGTGGTCGGCGTGACCGTGACGGTTGCTGGTGGCTGCTGCACCTTGCTGCGCGGCACCCAGGTGTAGTTGGGGTCAGGCACGAAACCCGGCGGCACTACCTGCGCGGGCGGTGACTTGGGAGCCGGCTCCGGGCGGTAGGTGTCGTAAACCCACCACAATGCCAGGAACGCCACGATCAACACCACAGTCGATGTGCGGATCCGGCCACCGAACAGGTGGCTCAGCGGCCGACGCTGTTCCACATCACCGTCGCTCTTCTCGAAAAGATCCAGGGTCAGCTTCACCGCTGATGCACCCGATCCTGGTCCTTCTCCTGTGCCTTTTCCCGGGCCTGCTCCTGCGCCTCAGCGACCTGCTCGGCAGGCACGCCGGCAGCGTCGACAAGACCCACCGTCGCGTCGGCGGCCGTCACGATGCCGGCGCGGGCGAGCGCCCGGATGACCAGCACCCGCAGCTGCCGGCCCGCCTCGAACTGCTTGCCGGGTAGCGTGCGGGCCACCATACGCAGCGTGACGGTGTCGACCGCGATGCTTTCCACACCCATCACGGTGGGCGCATCCAACAGCAGCTCGCCCAGCAACGGGTTGTCGAGAGCGCGCTCACACTCCTGGTGCAAGACCTCGTTGACCCGCTTGAGGTCGGCGCTGGTCGATACCGGTATGTCAACCACCGCACGCGCCCAGTCCTTGGACAGATTGACCGTTTTGACGATCTGGCCGTTGGGGATGGTGAACACCTCCCCCTCAGACGAGCGCAGCCTGGTCACCCGCAGTGTCACGTTCTCGACGGTGCCGCGCGCCTCGGTGTTCACCCCGGTGACGGTCAACGCGACCAGGTCGCCGAAGCCGTATTGCTTCTCGACGATGATGAAAAACCCCGACAGCAGGTCTTTGACCAGCTGCTGCGCACCGAAACCCAGCGCGGCACCCAGTACCGTGGCCGGCGCTACCAGCCCACCGACGGAGAACTGCAGCACGTCACCGATTTGCACGATGACCCAGATGGCGATGACCACGATCGATACCCACTGAATCACCGACGCCACGGCCTGCCGGTGCTTCGTTGCCTCCGAGCGCACCAAGGCATCGCTTTCGGCGAAGCCGACGTCGAGATGCCGGGTCACCTGTTGCGCCACCCAGGTGACGAAGCGAACCGCCAGCACCGCGGCAATCAGCAGCATGACGATCCGCAGACCCCGGGAGACGATCCATTCACCAATGTCGCCGCGCCAAAAGTCGTGCCAGCGCTGCGTCATCGAAGCAGCAAGAACAGTTTTATTAGTCGTCATCTTTTCGATTGCGCCACCGGATCCCCGCTTCCAGGAACCCGTCGATGTCTCCGTCCAGAACGGCCGCCGGATTGCCCACCTCGTACTCGGTCCGCAGATCCTTGACCATCTGATACGGGTGCAGTACGTAGGAGCGCATCTGGTTGCCCCAGGAGCTGCCGCCTTCGCCTTTCAAGGCGTCCAGCTCAGCGCGCTCTTCTGAACGCTTGCGCTCCAACAACTTTGCTTGGAGCACTCGCATTGCCGAAACTTTGTTCTGCAGTTGCGACTTTTCGTTCTGACAAGTCACGACGATACCCGTAGGGATGTGCGTTAGACGAACCGCGGAGTCAGTGGTGTTCACCGACTGACCGCCGGGCCCACTGGAACGGTAGACGTCAACGCGCACATCGCCTTCCGGAATGTCGATGTGATCGGTGGTTTCAACCACCGGGAGCACCTCGACTTCGGCGAACGACGTCTGACGCCGACTCTGGTTGTCGAACGGGCTGATCCGCACCAGCCGGTGGGTGCCCTGTTCAACGGACAACGTGCCATAGGCGAACGGCGCGTGCACGGCGAAGGTCGCGCTTTTGATCCCGGCTTCTTCGGCGTAGGAGGTGTCGAACACCTCGACGGGATACTTGTGTTGCTCGGCCCAACGGATATACATCCGCATCAGCATCTCGGCCCAGTCGGCGGCGTCCACCCCGCCAGCGCCGGAACGGATGGTGACCAGCGCCTCGCGCTCGTCGTACTCGCCCGAGAGGAGGGTGCGCACCTCGGTGGCTTCAATGTCGGCGCGCAGCACTTTGAGTTCGGCATCGGCCTCGGCGAGGGCGTCGGCGGCACCATCGCCCCCCTCGGCTGCAAGCTCGTAGAGCACCGGCAGGTCATCGAGGCGCTGCCGCAACTCCTCGATCCGGCGCAGCTCCCCCTGTGTGTGGGATAACTCACTCGTGACGCGCTGCGCGCGGGCCTGGTCGTCCCACAGGTTCGGGTCGGACGCCTGATGCTCGAGCTTCTCGATGCGGCTGCGCAGACCGTCGACGTCGAGCACCCGCTCCACCGTCGTCAGGGTGGAGTCAAGGGCGGCGATATCGGCTTGACGGTCGGGTTCCACAGCCGCCCACGTTACCGGCGCCCTGGTCCGCAGCGAACGCTCAGGTCGCGACTAGCGGCACTCCGGCCAGGTGCGCGGGATCAGCGTTTAGCATCAAGTGACCAGTATGTGCGCCCCGCGACCGCGCCGCCCAACCCTTTCTAAGCCCCCTTGCGCGTAGTCGGGCATGAACAGAAGGCTCGAGTATGCGCCCTTATCACGTCGCCATCGTCGGCTCCGGACCGTCGGGGTTCTTCGCCGCAGCATCGTTGCTGAAAGCCGCCGACGCCTCCGACGACATCGACGTGGCCGTCGACATGCTCGAGATGCTGCCGACGCCGTGGGGGCTGGTGCGTTCCGGCGTCGCGCCCGATCACCCCAAGATCAAATCGATCAGCAAACAATTCGAGAAAACCGCCGACGATCCGCGATTCCGCTTCTTCGGCAACGTGGTTGTGGGCGAGCACATCGAGGCCACCGAACTCGCCGAGCACTACGACGCCGTGATCTACGCCGTCGGGGCACAGTCGGACCGCGCGCTCAACATTCCCGGTGAGGACCTGCCGGGCAGCGTCGCCGCCGTCGATTTCGTCGGCTGGTACAACGCGCACCCCAACTTTGAGCAGATATCACCTGATCTGTCGGGCGCCCGGGCCGTCGTCATCGGCAATGGCAACGTCGCACTCGATGTCGCACGCATCCTGGTCACCGACCCCGGCGAGCTGGCACAAACCGATATCGCCGATCACGCCCTGGAATCGCTGCGCCCATGCGGCGTGGAAGAAGTGGTGATCGTCGGGCGGCGCGGTCCGCTGCAGACCGCGTTCACGACGCTCGAGTTGCGCGAGTTGGCCGACCTGGAAGGGGTCGATGTGATCGTCGATCCCGCGGACCTGGAGGGCATCAGCGACGAGGACGCTACCGCGGTGGGCAAGGTCTGCAAGCAGAACATCAAAGTGCTGCGCGACTACGCGGGCCGCGAGCCCCGCCCGGGACACCGTCGCATGGTGTTCCGGTTCTTGACTTCCCCGATCGAGATCAAAGGCGATGACAAGGTGGAGCAGATCGTGCTCGGCCGCAACGAATTGGTCACCGATCAGAGCGGGCGGGTAGCCGCCAAGGACACCGGCGAGCGCGAGGAACTCCCGGTTCAGTTGGTCGTACGGTCGGTCGGCTACCGCGGCGTGCCCACCCCGGGACTGCCGTTCGACGACAAAAGCGCGACCATCCCCAACACCCACGGCCGGGTTGAGGGCAGGGGCAACGAATACGTCGTGGGATGGATCAAGCGCGGGCCAACCGGTGTGATCGGCACCAATAAGAAGGACTCCCAGGACACTGTCGACACACTGCTGGCCGACCTGACCGGCGCTACCGAGGACGCACGGGCCGACTTCGGCGAAGACCATGCCGACAAGTTGGCCGAGTGGCTGGCCTCACGGCAGCCGAAACTGGTCACCTCCGCTCACTGGGAGATCATCGATCGCCATGAGCGGGCCGCCGGGGAGCCGCACGGGCGCCCGCGGGTCAAGCTGCCGAGCCTGGAGAAGCTCTTGCACATCAGCCACGGCTGATCACACGTCAACCAACACGCCGGGGTTGAGAATCCCGGCGGGGTCAAGCGCGGACTTCGCCGCGCGCAGCGCCATCGCGAACGGATCGGGGCGCTGCAGGTCATACCAGGGCCGATGATCGCGGCCGACGGCATGGTGGTGAGTGATGGTGCCGCCGGCGGAGATGATCGCCTCGGACACGCCGGCCTTGATCGCGTCCCACTGTGCATCCAGGGCATCCCACCGTCCCCCGGCATAGATGCCGTAATAAGGAGCCGGGCCGTCGGGATAGACGTGAGTGAACCGACAGGTCACCACGCCGGTCCCGCAGATCCGTTCGATCGACGCTCGGGCCGCCTCGGTCACCGCGTCGTGCAGGGCATCGAATCTGTCCCAGGTGCACGCCGTCTCGAATGTCTCGGCGATGACGCTGCGGCGGGCCAGCGCGTCGCGCTGGTAGGGCATGCGCAGGAAGGCCGAGCGCCAATTTCCGGAAGCGTCCGCAGCCCCGTTTCTCGTTGTTTCACTAGCGTTTTCGCGACTTCGTCGCGCGGTCAGGGCGCCACCGTGTTCGGCGACGATCTCCACGGCTCGGTCGAGCCACGGGTCTACCGGGTGATCAGCAGATTCGAAAGCCAGCACCAGCATCCCTCCGCCGACTGCGGCGCCGGCGTTCAGGAATGCCTCGGCCGGGTCCAGTAGCCGGCAATTCGACGGGTAAAGGCCGGCCTGCGCGATGATCCGGGTCGCGGCGAGCGCAGCGGACCAGTCGTCGAACGTCAACGACGCGGTGACCTGCCACTTTGGCCGATTTTGCAGCCGCACCCAGGCCTCCGTGATGATGCCAAGGGTGCCCTCGGAGCCGAGGAACAGCCGATCCGGGGACGGGCCGGCACCGGATCCCGGCAGCCGCCGGGACTCGCTCACCCCGGCCGGGGCGACGACCCGTACCGATTCGGTCAGGTCGTCGATGTGGGTATAGAGCGTGGCGAAGTGCCCGCCGGCGCGAGTGGCCAGCCATCCGCCGAGGCTGGAGAACCCGAATGACTGCGGATAATGCCGCAGCGTCAAATCGTATGGGCGCAGTTGATTTTCGATTGCCGGCCCGAGGGCCCCGGCCTGGATTCGGGCGGATCGACTGGTCTGGTCGATCTCAAGTACTGCGCTCATAGCGGTGGTATCCACTGTGACCGCAGGACCGTCGAACCGCGGCTCGACGCCACCGACCACCGAGCTCCCGCCGCCGTAAGGGATAACCGAAATTCCTTGGTGCGCACACCAATCGAGCACATCCACCACGTCCTGCTCGCGCCGCGGTCGCACGACAAGGTCAGGAACGCGGTCGAGGCGGCCGTGCAGGTTGCGCACGACGTCGCGAAAAGCCTTGCCGTGCGCGTGGGCCGCCCGATCGACGGGGTCGATCGAGCACAGGTCGGCCAGCGATGACGGCGGCGTTATCCGTGGCTTCGCCAATCCGAGCGTGTTGGGGTCCGGCGGCTGATGATCCGTCAGATCGTGCCCTGTGAGCAGCGCCGCTACGCGTGCGACCAGATCACGTGTTTCGTGCTCCGAAAGCGCATCCTCGACGTTGCCCCAGCCCCACCACGAACGCATGTTGACAGCGTCAGCGCTTCAAGACGACGGCGGTCGTGCCTGCGATCAGCAGCAGGATGGCTGCGGCGATGGCCAAGCCGGCGCCGGCGAGCCACCAGATGACGGCCAACGCCACGAGTCCCGGTGAGACCGCGAAAAGCACTAACCCAGGGTTCTGCTTGATCACCGCGAGAGCACTCTTCGCCCGGATCGGATCGATTTCTCCACGCGCCATGCCTTCAGGATGCCAGACAAGTGCCTTCTGCGCGTTGGTAAGAGGACGAAGGCCCCTAGCGGCGCACTCCTGCTCGCCGTAGCGTCGACGGCGTGGAAGTAGAGGCGCTCAAAATGGCGGTCCGACTAGCCTGCCGGGCTCCGTCCATTCACAACAGCCAGCCCTGGCGGTGGGTGGCGCAGGACGATGTTGTCCACCTGTTCGTCGATCACCACCGGACGGTGTCCTCCACCGACCAATCGGGCCGCGATGCGATCTTGAGTTGCGGCGCCGCGCTCGATCACCTGCGCATCGCCATGATCGCGGCGGGTTGGCTACACAGTATTACTCGGCTACCCAACCCGATTGATCCCCATCATTTGGCCTCGATTGAATTCAGCCCGATGGATCACGTCACCGAGGTCCAGCGACAACGCGCACAGGCGGTTCTGCAACGCCGAACCGATCGGCTCGCCTTCGGCACGCCCACTTACTGGCATCGTTTTGAACCCGTGCTGCGAAGCGTGTTGGGCGAAAGCGTCGCGACGCTTGACATTCTGTCTGACGATCAGCGACCGCTCCTGGCGGAGGCCTCACAGCGTAGCGAATCGCTCCGGCGTGAAGACTCGTCATATCAACTCGAACTTCAATGGTGGACTTCACCGTTCGCGTTGGTAGAGGGCATACCGCCGAACGCGCTGGCATCGGATATCGAGCGTCGCCGAGTCGATGTAGGCCGGGATTTCCCGGTCAGAAGCCACCAGGATCGGCGCCCAGAGATCGGCGCGGACTGGTCGAAAATCCTTGTGCTGTCGACCCGTGAGGACATGCTCGCCGACGTATTGGCGTGCGGCGAAGCGCTGTCGACCGTCCTACTCGAATGCACCACCGCCGGCATGGCCACGTGCACTTTAACCCATCTGATCGAATCGGAAGAGTGTCGCGACGTCGTCCGCAATCTCATCGGCAAGGGCGAACCCCAAGTCTTGATCCGAGTCGGGATCGCGCCGCCACTAGAAGGAATTCCGGCACCGACGCCGCGGCGGCCACTAGACGGCGTCCTCGAGATTCACTAGCAGTCGCACGATGGCTTGAAACGCTGGTGATGTCCAAGGAAAGGTTGGATCCATGACCGATGAGCCAGTTACCATCCTGGCGGAAGACGAGAGTTGGCGGCGGTTGGGCGGCGTCGCGCTGGGCCGGCTCGTTACCAGCTTTGCCGGTGAGCCCGAGATCTTTCCGGTCAACTTCGTCGCACAAGGCCGTACCGTGCTGTTTCGAAGTTCCGAGGGCACCAAATTGTTTTCCGCCGTGGCCAACAGCATCGTGCTCTTCGAGGCTGACGACCACAACGTCGCCGAGGGCTGGAGTGTAATCGTCCGGGGCCGCGCAAAGGTGCTACGTACCGACGCCGAGATCGAGGAAGCCGAACGGGCCCAACTGATGCCATGGACGGCGATAGCCAAAGTTCACTACGTCCGCGTGACCCCGTCCGAAATCACCGGCCGCCACTTCAGGTTCGGACCAGAGGCGGATCCCTACGCGGCCTTTGCGTGACGCGGGCACGTCAACCCGCAGTACCACGATCGGTCGCGAACGGGGGCCGCGGCAGGGCCAAAGGTCCTTCGATGCCGATGGCTTCCTGCCCTGCCGCGGTCAGCCTCGCCGCGCGATCCTTGAAACCGTAACCACTCTTCTCGACAGCAAGGTTTGTCGGACCGGAAAGGCAGATATGAACGCCATTTTCCCAGACACCGACACGCTTCAGGTGGTCCTTAACCTGGCCACCCGGGCACCATCCATTCACAACACGCAACCATGGCGGTGGCGGGTGGACACGGCGAGTCTGGATCTGTACTCCGAGCCGAACATGCAGCTGCACAACACCGACCCTGACGGGCGAGACTTGATCCTCAGCTGTGGTGCCGCATTGCATCATTGCGCCGTGGCTCTGGCCGCAATGGGCTGGAAAGCCAAGGTGCATCGCTTTCCCGACCGCGACGACACCAGCTACCTGGCCACCATAGAGGTGCAGCCGCACACTCCCGAGCACGCCGATATCACGCTGGCGGCCGCCATCCCGCGGCGCCGAACCGACCGGCGGGCCTACAGTTCGTGGCCAGTGGCGGGAGGTGACATCGCGTTGATGGCTGCCCGGGCGGCTCGAAGCGGGGTCATGTTGCGTCAAGTCGACGCCCTGGAAAGGATGAACAAGATTGTCGCCCAGGCGGTCTGGGACCACTCGACCAATCGCGACTACCTTCACGAACTCACCATGTGGAGCGGACGGTACGATTCAGTGGCCGGGGTCCCGGCCAGGAATACACCGCCATCCGAGCGAACCGCCCCGATCCCGGGTCGCCTGTTCGCAGGACCGGGTCTGGCTCCATCCGCCGCCTCACCCGCCGACGACGGCGCCGCGATTCTGGCTCTGGGCACCGAAGGAGATGACCGCTTGTCCCGGCTGCGCGCCGGTGAAGCCACCAGCGTCGTGTTATTGACTGCGACGGCTCTGGGATTGGCCTGCTGCCCGATCAGCGAACCACTGGAAATCCGCCAAACCCGCGAGGCGGTACGCGCCGACGTGTTCGGCGCCAGCGGTTACCCGCAGATGCTTCTCCGGGTGGGATGGGCACCAGTCAACGCCGATCCATTACCGCCGACGCCGCGGCGCCGGCTTTCCCACGTCGTCCAATGGCCCGGATTACTGGAGCAGCGGAGCTGACCATCGCAGCATGGTTCCACCTGTGCCGGGCGTGCTTTCGATCGTGAACTCACCGCCCGCCTGCTCTGCCCGACGTCGCAGGTTCGTCAGGCCGCTGCCGGTGAACTCATCGGGCATCCCCCGCCCGTTGTCGCTCACTTCGATGGACAAGTCGTCTTCGACTCTGACCTTGACTGTCAACGTGGTGGCATCCGCGTGCCGAACCGCGTTACTGACTCCCTCCCGGACCACCGCCTCGGCGTGATCGGCCAGCGCACCGTCGACCACTGATAACGGCCCGACGAATTGGACGGTCGTGCGCAACCCGGAGCCGGCGAATTGCGCGACCGCTTCGTCGATCCGTTGCCGAAGCCGCGTGATTCCTTGTGAGGCACCGTGCAGATCGAAAATGGTCGTCCGGATGTCCTGAATGACGCCCTGCAGGTCGTCCACGGCTTCCGAGAGTCGTTGCTGTACTTCGGAATCCCGCGTCCTCGGGACGGTGCCCTGCAGCGCCAGGCCAACGGCGAAGAGCCGCTGTATCACGTGGTCGTGCAGGTCACGCGCTATGCGGTCGCGGTCGGCGAGCACGTCGAGTTCGCGCATCCGGCGCTGCGAGGTGGCCAGCTGCCAGGCCAGCGCAGCCTGGTCTGCGAATGCGGCCATCATCTCGAGTTGTTCGTCGGTGAACGCGCCTTGGCGTAGCACGACAACAACGCCGGCGACGGTATCGGTCGTGCGCAGCGGCAGTAAAAGCGCGGGCCCCACCTGGTCGACACCGTCGAGATCGATTCCCTCGACCCGTCGCGGCGTGCTGTTGACGAACACGTCCCCGAGTGAGGTACCTGCCACGGGGATTGTTCGACCGGCGGTGGAAGCCACAGTGCTGCCTACTGTTTCGATCACTAGCAGGTCCCGCACATCAGCCGCGGACAGGTTCCCGTCCACAGGAATTGCCACCAGCGCCGCGTCGGCTCCGGTGAGCTTGAGCGCCTCCTCGGCGACAAGGCGGAAGACGGTCGCTGGTTCAGTCCCCGACAACAACTCGGTGGCGATGTCACGGGTTGCCTCGATCCACGACTGGCGCGCCTTGGCCTGCTGGTAGAGCCGGGCATTCGCAATGGCGATACCCGCGGCCGCGGCCAGCGCTTGAACCAGCACCTCGTCGTCGTCGCTGAAAGGCTGGCCAGTCGTCTTGTCGGTCAGGTAAAGAGTGCCGAATGATTCGTCGCGCACGCGAACCGGCACCCCCAGGAAAGTGCGCATCGGCGGGTGGTTCGCCGGAAAACCAACGGCAGCAGGATGCAGCGAAAGATCGTCCAGCCGTAACGGTTTGGGCTCGTCGATGAGCAGGCGGATAACGCCCTTACCTTCGGGTAAATGGCCGATGAGCCGAACGGTTTCCTCGTCGATGCCTTCATGGACGAATCGCAGCAGGCGGTTATCCCGGTCGTGGACCTCTAGGGCGCCGTATCGGGCGTCGACCAAATTGGTCGCCGAGTGAACGATGGTGCGCAGCGTGGCGTCTAGTTCCAGCCCCGAGGTGACCACCAGCATGGCTTCCAGCAGGCCATCGAGGCGGTCGCGGCCCTCGACGATCTCCTCGACCCGGTCCTGCACCTCGACCAGGAGCTCACGAAGACGCAGTTGGGATAGCGTGTCGCGCAGCGGCCGCATCCCGGCATCGTCTTTCTCGGTCATGCGCGTGACATCATCCATCACCCGTCGGCCGGGAACGCTTCAGTTCGGTGGCGAATACCGCGGCTTGCGTTCGCCGCTCCATGCCCAGCTTGGCCAGCAGCCGGGACACATAATTCTTCACCGTTTTTTCGGCCAGAAACATCCGGTCGGCGATCTGCTTGTTGGTCAGCCCCTCGCTCAGCAAGCTCAGTAGCGTTCGTTCCTGGTCGGTGAGGCCGGACAATGGGTCGGACTTCTCAGCGGCACCTCGTAATTTGGCCATCAGCGCGGCCGCGGCCCGATTGTCGAGCAGCGACCGCCCAGCACCCACTTCTTTGACGGCGCGCGCCAGTTCCATTCCCTTGATGTCTTTGACGACATACCCACTGGCACCGGCCAGGATCGCATCCAGCATCGCCTCATCGGAGGTGTAGGACGTCAGGATCAAACAGCGCAGCTCCGGCATGCGCGACAACAGATCTCGGCACAGTTCAATGCCGTTGCCGTCGGGCAGCCGAACGTCGAGCACCGCGACATCCGGGCTCGCGGCCGGAATCCTGGCCATCGCTTCGGCAACCGAGCCCGCCTCACCGACGACGTCGAGCTCGGGATCCGCCCCAAGCAAGTCGATCAGCCCACGCCGCACCACTTCGTGATCGTCGACCAAGAAGACCTTTACCAAGGCGCCACTCCCGACATCCGCTGCCTACAAGTTGCCGCACCGCACCGTGAGTACGGAGCATCCCGCGTCGTACGCCCCGCACACGTCACTGACGGCGTGCGTATCGGTGACGAACAGCTGCCCCGTGTCCGCGTTGGCCCTCAGATAGCCAGCGATACTTCCGCGGATGACGGCAGACTCGACCGGCACATCCGGGTACAGCGGGGTCCACCGGGCCAGCCGGCGATCCAGTTGCGCTTGCGCTAAACGGTTTCCGGGACCGACGTCATCAAGTGTCTCGGCGACGTGTGCAGAGAGTGCCCGCAGTGCAACTCCGCGCAACCTGGCCTCGTCGAATGCGTGTCGCAGCACTGAACCATTGTCCACTTGGACGACAACCTCGTTGACTTCGGGGGTTACCTGCCCGCCCGGTGGACGGTGGACCACGGCCACCGGGCACAACGCCGATTCAGCCAGGGTCGCCGCGACGGTACCTCCAATGCGGCGGGCGTGGTTGAGCCCGATCGACCCGACACAGACCAATGCCGCCGACCTCGACTCCTGCATCAGCTTGGCGAGGGGCCGTCCCCACAGGATCTCGGTTTCGATCTTGACCGGTTTCCCGATGGCGTCGACGGCCCGGTAGGCGGAGCACAGCGCCGCGCGGGCAGCGCCTTGCCGATCGTCCTGCGGGCCGGCGCCGGAGGTGCCCAGCGGATCGACGACATACACCAGTCGCAGTGGGATGTCCCGGGCAACCGCCTCGTCGACCGCCCATACGGCCGCATGTGTTGCCGCCCTTGATCCGTCGATACCGATGACGACCGACGGAGCCGGATAACTGTCGCTCATCGGAGTCTCCTTTGCGAGGGTCGTTTGCTAACCCGTACGTTATGGCCCGGGCGCGCTGTTGCCGCAGGGGCAATGGTCACCGGCTGGGTGCCATTGGTCCCTTTCAATCGGCAATGACGCAACTTACGGTTGTGTCACCGCGACACGCCGCACAGGACGCAGAGGAAGACATGATCAAGGGGCGCGACCGTCGTCCCACCATTACGGCGCGCGGCTTACGGTGATGTCACGCCCGCCGGCGGCCGGGTCACGCGAGCCCTAGCCGGCAGGCAGCTCGGGCGGCGCGAACTTCCAATTGTTGGGATTCTTGGTCGAATACAACACCGGCATCACTTGGCCCACAATCGGCCACGAATCGACGTCGACCGCCATGCGCTGATACACGGAGTACTCGTTGAGGGTGGGTCCATTGATTACCCCCGCGATCGTGACGTATTGCTCACCGATTGCGTCCGGTCGAGGGCTGACGCCGGTCACCAGCAGCGTGCCGCTCGCCAGCTCACCACGCGGACCGCGCGGCACGAACCGCTGGGCAAGGAAGACCACCAAGACCGCCACCAGGAGGAGCAGCAACCCGAATTCCCACACTCATTCAGGTTAGGGCCATGGTAGGACTGCTGGCATGAGCCGGGACGATCTGGCGCTGGCGCTGACGCTGGCCGACCATGCAGACACGCTGACTCGCGCCCGGTTCGGCGCACTCGACCTGCGCATCGACACCAAACCGGATCTGACTCCGGTTACCGACGCCGATCGGGCAGTCGAAGCCGACCTGCGTGAGGTGCTCGGGCGCGAACGGCCGGACGACAGCGTCGTCGGCGAGGAGTTCGGCGGGACCACCACCTTCACCGGACGGCAATGGATCATCGACCCGATCGACGGCACCAGGAACTTCGTGCGCGGGGTGCCGGTGTGGGCCTGTTTGATCGCGTTGCTCGAAGACGGTGTCCCTTCGGTCGGTGTCGTGAGTGCGCCCGCGCTGCAACGTCGGTGGTGGGCGGCCCGCGACCAAGGCTCCTTCATCGCGGTCGACGGCTCTTCGCCGCGCCGGCTGTCGGTCTCCTCGGTGACACAGCTGGGTTCGGCCAGCCTGTCGTTCTCCAGCCTGTCGGGATGGGCGCAGCACGGTTTGCGGGACCGCTTCATCGAGCTCACCGATGCGGTGTGGCGGGTGCGCGCCTTCGGCGACTTTTTGTCTTATTGCCTGGTTGCCGAGGGGGCCGTCGATATCGCCGCCGAGCCAGAGGTGTCGGTGTGGGACCTCGCGGCCCTCGACATCCTGGTGCGTGAGTCGGGCGGGACGTTCACCGGCTTGGACGGCACCGCCGGCCCGCACCGCGGCAGCGCCGTCGCGACCAACGGCCTGCTGCATGAACAGGTGCTCGGCCGCATCGGCGACAAAACCGTGTGAATTAATTAACAGGCATCCCCACCTATCTTACTCCGGAGTAAGATAGGTGCATCCGCATTGCCCCAACGACCGAGGCTGCTGAAATGACCGACACTGGTTCCGGTTCAAAACAGACTTCAACATCGTCCCGCTCACACTCGAGACGGCGCGGCCGCAAGACCGGCGTGGGGCTGCAACCGCACAAACGGACGGGCATCGACATCGCCATCGCGCTGCTCACCCCGCTGGTCGGGCAACAGTTCCTCGACAAATACCATCTCCGCGATCCGCTCAACCGCGGCCTGCGCTACGGCACCAAGACAATCTTCTCCACCGCCGCCGGCACTACCCGACAGTTCAAGCGGATCCAGAACCTGCGCGGCGGACCGACCCGGCTCAAGTCCAGCGGCAAGGACAATTACGACCTGACGCCCGACGATGAGCAAAAGATGATCGTCGAGACCCTCGAGGAGTTCGCCGAAGAGGTACTGCGACCCGCGGCTCACGACGCCGACGAGGCCGCGACGTACCCGCCGGATCTGATCGCCAAAGCCGCCGAGTTGGGCATCACCGCGATCAACATCCCCGAGGATTTCGAGGGCATCGCCGCGCACCGCTCCAACGTGACCAACGTGCTGGCTGCCGAGGCCCTGGCGTATGGCGATATGGGCCTGGCACTGCCGATTCTGGCGCCGGGGGGTGTCGCGTCCGCGCTGACCCACTGGGGTAGTGCGGAGCAGCAGGCCACCTACCTGCCCGAGTTCGCGGGCGAGAATGTCCCGCAGGCCTGTGTGGCCATCGCCGAACCGCAGGCGCTCTTCGATCCCACCCGGCTGAAGACCACCGCCGTGCGCACACCGAGCGGATACCGACTCGACGGCGTGAAGTCGCTGGTCCCGGCCGCCGCCGACGCCGAGCTGTTCATCGTCGGCGCACAACTGAACGGCAAGCCGGCGCTGTTCATCGTCGAGTCGTCCACCAAAGGCCTTACGGTCAAGGCGGATCCGAGCATGGGAATCCGTTCGGCGGCGCTGGGCCAGGTCGAACTCTCCGCAGTGTCGGTACCACTGCACGCCCGGCTGGGCGAGGACGACGCGACCGACCACGACTACTCCGAGGCGCTTGCGCTCTCGCGGCTGGG
>DASXMA010000030.1:0-18734 GCA_036495965.1 Mycobacterium sp. | reverse complement strand
ACATGGTTCGGGGAGCCTCTTTGAATGCTATCGAGATGATGCGGATGCCCTCGGCCATCTTCTTGCCGGTGCGAAGATAAATCGGCACGCCGGCCCAGCGCCAGTTGTCTATGCCGACCTTGAGCGCGATGAACGTCTCGGTATCGGAATCTCTTCCAACTCCGGGCTCTTCGCGGTACCCGGCGAACTGGCCGCGCACCACATCCGAACACTTGACCGGCAGCATTGACCGGAACACCTTGTTCTTTTCTTCGCTGATGGCACGCGGCTCAAGCGCTGTCGGTGGCTCCATCACCACGAACGCCATCACCTGGAACAGGTGGGTCACCACCATGTCCTTATAGGCGCCGGTGCTTTCGTAGAAGTTCGCCCGCTGATCCAGCCCCAGCGTTTCCGGAATGTCGATCTGGATGTGGTCGATGAAATTGCGGTTCCAGATCGGCTCGAACAGACCGTTGGCGAAGCGGAACGCCAGGATGTTTTGGGCTGCCTCCTTGCCCAGGAAGTGGTCGATACGGAAAATCTGGGATTCGTCGAATGTTTCGTGCAGAAAGTCGTTGAGCGACACTGCGCTGGGCAGGTCGGTGCCGAACGGCTTCTCCATAACCACGCGGGAGCGCTCGACCAGATTGGCCTCGCACAGCGTGGTAATGACGGCGCGCGCCGCTTTCGGTGGGACCGACAGGTAATGCAGTCGCCGCACGTTCGGTCCCAGGTTAGCTTCGGCTTCAGCGACCGCGGCGGCAAGCGCTTCGGGTCCGGCACCCTGCGGGACGTAGGTGATTATTTTCGCGAAGTTGGCCCACTGTTCCGGCGTGAGCTTGTGTGCGCCGAACGAATCGATCGCGTTCTTGGCGAGTTCCCGGAACTCGTCGTCGGTGAGGTCTTCCAGCGACGTCGCGACGATTTCGATATCGGGCGCAAGCTCGGACTGATCCAAGTAGGCCAAGCCGGGAAGCAGCTTACGTTTGGCCAAATCCCCGGTCGCGCCGAACAGGACGATGACGTGGGGGTCGAGCGGCTCCTCGCCGTGCCGGCGGGGGCGTGCGTCTGGTGACGGGTAAGAGATCGTCTGCGGTTTCTCAGTGGCCACTCCCGCGATACTTCCACCGTCGCGTCGTGTCCGCATCGCTGATTTGCTGTCGATTTGCTGAACAGGCACTTCTCGAGGTCGATTCGATCGATGACCGCTGTGTAGGTGAATCTCTTGGCTGCCAGCCCGGGGCTTCGCGGTAGCCGGCCGTCTGACTCGCGGCGTCAAGCCTTACGGCGCTGAGTACGCGGGCGAACTGGACTAGCGTGGCCGGTGTGACCGATCGTCAAGAGCGCGCGATGTCCTTCGGATCAATTGCCGAGGACTACGACGGGCTGCGGCCACAGGCCCCGCACCAGGCGGTGGATTGGTTGCTGCCGCCGGGTTGCGAGGTGGCCGTCGACGTGGGCGCGGGCACCGGACTGTTCACCCGCACGCTCGTGGACAGAGCCGCGCAGGTAATTGCCGTCGAGCCCGATGCACGGATGCGGAAGGTGCTGGCGGCGCGATCCCCGGGAGTTCGTGTCGTCGCGGGCCGTGGCGAGTCGATTCCCCTTCCAGACGCTGCTGCAGACGCGGTGTTCGTCTCGTCGGCGTGGCACTGGATGGATCACGAACGGGCCGTTCCGGAGATTGGTCGAGTGTTGCGCGACGGCGGTCGGCTCGGCCTGATCTGGACGAGTCGAGACCGCGAGGTGGACTGGCTGCGTAACCTCGACCGGTTGCCGGGCTCGGACACGTCGGAGGCGGAATCGGCCGACCGACTCCGGAGGCACCTGGACTTCGCTCTCCCGGAGCCGCAGATCTTCCACAACATCGCGCGTGAGACGTTCGAGTTCGCGCGGACGATGACAGTCGAGGACGCCGTCGCGATGGTGGGCACCTATAGCAGAGTCATCGTCGCGTCTGCGGATGATCGCGCGCAGAGGCTGGCTCAAGCACGCGCCGCCCTGGAGGCGCGTTTCCCTGGAGCCGACGTGATAGACATCCCCATGCGGGCGCGCTGTTGGCGGGCAGATCGGATCTCACGCGGCGCCGAGCACTAGGTCATTGTTTCCTCACGCGACAGCATTATTGTTGCGCCCCAGGCGTTTTGACTGCCGATGCCACCAGCAGCGCGCGATGACGGGGCACCCACAGGTCCTGGTTCGCTGGAACCTGCAACTGAACAACGTCGTCGTCTCGCGGTGGTCCAAGCCCGAGCGGGTCGCCGAGAACCTGAACGTGTTCGACTTCGCCCTGGAACTCGAACAGATGGAGGCCATCGAGGCGCTGCACGATGGCACCCGGGTGCTGCACGATGGCACCCGGGTGCTGCACGATCCACTGGTGTTCAGCGGGACCTAGTGGTATTTCGCCGTGCCAGGCGACACCGCCCGCGCCGCAGTCGCCGGCCGTATGTCAGGATTCGGACATGAGTGCACGCAGCTTAGCTCGCATTGGTGGAATCCTGGTTGCGACGACGTGGGCGATGATCAGTGTGCCCATCGGCAGTCCGGCCGCTTCTGCCGATCCCTGCTCCGACGTCGCGGTCGTTTTCGCGCGCGGCACCCACCAGGACCCCGGTCTCGGCAACATCGGACAGGCATTCGTCGACTCGCTCACTTCCCAGGTTGGCGGGCGCTCCGTCGGGGTGTACGCCGTTAACTACCCCGCCAACGACGACTACCACAACAGCGCCTACGCCGGCTCCAACGATGCGAGTGCTCATGTCCAAGACACCGTCGCCAGCTGCCCGAACTCGAAAATCGTGCTTGGCGGCTATTCCCAGGGATCGACCGTGATCGATTTGGCCACTCAGGCGATGCCCGCCCCGGTAGCTGACCATGTCGCCGCTGTCGCTCTTTTCGGCGAGCCATCTAGTGGCTTTTCAAGCATGTTGTGGGGTGGCCAGCCCCTGCCGACAATCAGCCCGCTGTATGGCGGCAAGACCATCAGCCTGTGTGCTCCCGACGACCCCATCTGCTCCGGAGGCGGGAACATCATTGCGCACGTTTCCTACATTGACGCCGGGATGACAAACCAGGCCGCCACCTTCGTGGCCAACCACCTCAATCAAGGCCCTCCACGCACGTAGCGACTGCTGACCGTGGCTGTGGCGTTGCCCGTGCGGATGCTTAGGTCGGGATTGTGAAATCCCTGGTTACGTCCTCGCGCGACACTGTCGCGGTTCGGATATCGATTGCCGTTGTGTTCGGCGTTGCCGTCGCTCTGGTGGTGGGCAACACGGTCGGCTGGCGTTACGCACTTGTCGGCTGGGTCGCGACCGCCGGGGTGTATGTGGTCTGGACCCGGCTCATCCTGGGCGGAATGGACGCCGACGAAACCTGCACGTATGTGACGCGGGAGGATCCCACCCGGTGGGTGGCCGACGTGGTCATCGTGTCGGCAAGCCTTGCGAGCCTGGCCGGGGTCGGCTACGTTGTGGCCGCCGGGTCGCGCACCGGTGCCGGAGCCGTGGAGGCCGCCATCCTCGGCATCCTGACCGTCGCGGCGTCCTGGTTTGCCGTCCATACGCTGTTCACCGTGCACTACGCGCGGCTTTACTACTCGGATCAACCCGGTGGAATCAACTTCCACGACCCAGAGCCGCCCCGCTTCCGGGACTTCGCATACGTGGCCTTCACTGTCGGAATGACCTACCAGGTGTCGGATACCGAGATCGGACTGACATCCATCAGGGCGACGGTGTTGCGCCATGCGCTGCTGTCCTACCTGCTCGGCGCGGTAGTTCTGGCAGTCACGATCAATTTGATCGCGGGCCTGGGCTCCAGGCTCTAATCAGCCCGATCGCTTGGGGCCGGTTAATCTGGCTGGCATGGCAATCGAGTCCACCATGCTCGCCCTGGGAACCCCCGCACCTCAATTCACGCTGCCCGAACCGGCCACCGGCGCCACGGTCAGCCTCAACGAGCTCAGGGGTCCCGCGCTTGTCGTGACTTTCATCTGCAATCACTGCCCATACGTCCAGCACGTCGCCGCGGGGCTTGCCGCGCTCGGTCGAGACCTCGCCGATCAGGGCGTCGCGATGGTCGGCATCTCCAGCAATGACGTCGCCAACTACCCGCAGGACGGGCCCGACCAGATGGTCGCCGAGGCGCGCCGGCACCGCTGGACGTTTCCGTACCTTTACGACGAGACCCAAGACGTCGCCCGCGCCTACTCCGCGGCCTGCACGCCGGACACGTTTGTCTTCGACGGCGAGCGTCGACTCGTCTACCGCGGCCAGCTCGACGACTCCCGACCCAAGAACGGCTTACCGGTGACTGCTGCTGACGTCCGAGCGGCGGTCGACGCCGTCCTCGCCGGGCGGCCGGTCGACCCGGACCAGCGGCCGTCGATCGGGTGCGGCATCAAGTGGCGTTGAACCGCGCTCCCGCCGACGGCACGACCTAGGCTGCGGCCGTTCCATGACAACACCTCGAGTCGTGTTGCGCCGATGAAAGTTGTACTGGCGGCCTACGGAAGTCGCGGCGACGTCGAGCCTTTCGCCGCCGTCGGACGGGACCTGCTGCGCCGAGGTCACGACGTGTGCATGGCGGTCCCGCCGAACTCGGTTGGCTTTGTGGAGTCGGCGGGGCTTGCGGCGGTTGCGTACGGGCCGGAGCCTGCTGCATTCCAATCGGATTCTTTGAAGTGGTTCTTTGGGGCATGCCCGCCGGGGCAGGGCGGTCCGAATTTCGTCCCCAACACGAACAGCCAGAATCCGTTGGGCGCGATGATCGAAGTGATGGAGCATGTCGCCCAGGCCTGGGCCGACTGGGGCACCACGCTGAAGACGCTCACAAATGGGGCCGACCTGATATTAACGGGCAAAGGCGAGCAGGGGCTGGCCGCCAACGTCGCGGAGTATTACGACATCCCGCTGGCCGTGCTGCATTTCTTCCCGGGCGGACAGTCGCACCCGGCCGGCATGCTTGGGAACATAATCAAGGATGCTGAAGACGCCCAACGCCGCGCACTAGGCCTGCCGGAGGCAACCGGATCCTTTGAATCGCTGAAGATCCATGCGTACGACGAGCTCTGCTTTCCCGACCTTGCAGCCGACTTTGCGAAACAGGGTGGGCGATCGCCCTTTGTCGGCGCGCTGACCCTGGGGTTGCCGACGGATGCCGACGACGAGGCCTTGTCATGGATCGCCGCGGGAACGCCACCGATCTACTTCGGCTTCGGCAACAACGTGCAGATCCCATCTCCCTCTCAGATGGCTGCCGAGATCAGCGCGGCCTGCGCGCAATTGGGCGAGCGGGCACTGATTTGCTCTGGGGCGACTGACTTCGCCCACGTCCCGCATTTCGACAACATAAAGGTTGTGGGCCCGGTGAACCACTCGGCCATCTTTCCGGCCTGCCGCGCGGTCGTCCACCATGGCGGTGCCGGCACCACCGCGGCAGGCATGCGGGCCGGAATCCCCACATTGATCCTCTGGTTCTCGCTCGAAGATCAGCCGATGTGGGCCGCTGCGGTCGAACGGTTGAAAGTCGGCTCGGGGCGGCAATTTGCGGCTTCCACCCTGGCATCACTGGTGGCGGACCTGCGCTCCATCCTGACTCCGCAATCCGTCACCCGAGCCCGCGAGGTCGCGGCCCAGATGACTAAACCCGCCGAGAGTGTTGCCAGCGCCGCCGATCTCCTGGAAGAAGCTGTCCGGCAGGGAGCTCAGGCTGATCGGTGAAAAGCGATAGGTTGCGGCGATGAAAGTTGTGGTTGTCGGCTACGGGACCCGCGGCGATGTCGAGCACTGCGTCGCCGTCGGGCCCGAGCTGTTGCGCCGGGGCCACGACGTGCTCGTGGCCGTCCCGCCCAACATGCTTGGCTTGGTGGAGTCGGCGGGGCTTGCTGCGGTCGCCTACGGGCCGGACACGCGCGAGGCGATGAACCCCGCCTCGGAGTTGGTCCGTGACTTCGCGACGAGTATGCACGATCAGGTCAGGGTGTTGACCGAAGCCATTGAGCACATCAGCCGGGTCAAGGCGGATAAGACCGCGACGCTAACGACGGTGGCGCAGGGAGCTGACCTGCTGGTGGCCGGCTTCAACGAACAGGGTCTGGCCGCCAACGTCGCGGAGTATTACGGCATTCCGATGGCTGCGCTGCACCCGTTCCCCACCCGGATTTTGTCGTCTATGTCGATGGTCTCGGTTATCACAAAGCAGACTGACGACGCGCAACGCCATGCACTTGGCTTGCCTGAAGCAACCGGACCGTCGCCGCGAAAGTCGTTGGAGATCCAGGCTTACGACGAGCTCTGCTTGCCCGGGCCGGCAGCCGAATGGGTGGACTTGGATGACCGTAGGCCCTTCGTCGGCGCGTTGACGCTGCAGTTGCCGACGGCTGTCGATGACGAGGTCTTGTCATGGATTGCCAATGGAACGCCGCCGATCTACTTTGGCTTCGGCAGCACGCTCATCCCATCTCCCGTTGACTTGGCTGCCGAGATCAGCGTGGCGTGTGCTCAGTTGGGCGAGCGGGCGTTGATTTGCAGCGGCCAGAATGACTTCACCCACATGCGGCATCTCCAGAACGTGAAGATTGTGGGCGCGGTGAACCACGCGGCGATCTTTCCGGCTTGTCGCGCGGCCGTCCACCACGGGGGCCCAGGCACCACGGCCGCGGCTATGCGGGCGGGAATCCCGATGTTGGTACTCTGGTTTTGGCTCGATCAGCCGATCTGGGCAGCCGGCGTAGAGCGGCTGAAAGTCGGTTCTGCGCGGGAATTTGCGGCCAGCACCCTGGACTCGTTAGTCGCGGATCTGCGTTCCATCCTCACTCCGCAATGCTTGACTCGAGCCCGTGAGGTGGCCGCCCAAATGACCAAACCCGCCGAAAGCGTCGCCAGCGCCGCCGATCTCCTGGAAGAGACCGCCCGCCTCGGGGTGGTCGTCTGAAGCGCGTGATACCTGGCGCCCTCTGACTCCGCTGTCGACGACCTTCACCCGCTTATCCGGATAACGGCGTTCGGCGTTGCCTAAGCCTTTGAGTTCGGCGGCACATATAACGTTTCCTTCTTATCCTGCAACGGTTTTAGCACCAGATCCATAAAGCCTTTGCGATCATCGAGGTACGGCTCGACGACCTCCTCGCCCGCCGGACACACCGCCAGGCAATAGGCGGCCTTGTAGTTGGGCTTGAACGACAGGCTCTGACGCATCGAGGCGTTCTCCGAATCGCTGACCCGCGAACAGAAGTCGGCCGCATCCGCGCTGTCGGCGATGGTCTGGACCCAGTCGGTGAACCCGTAGCTGCTTATCGGCACGTCCACCAAGGTCGTGCCGAGCAGGATGAAGTTGCCGAACTTGGGGTGAATCGCGTTGCGGTGGATGCCCATTACACCCAGGCCCGCGGCCACGGCGACGGGTTTGTGCGCCACCACCCAGATCCGGCCGGCGAACTTGTCCATCTCCATCGGGAACGTCGCCGACGGGTTCAGCGCCCGGTAACCGGCGTCCTGCAGCCGGCGTACGGTGCGGTGGGCCGCCTCGTTGAGCAGCTCACCGCTGCGGTGGAACTCCTGGTTGGCGAGCTGCGCGCCGTCGAGCGTACGTTGTCGCGGTTCATCTTCACGACCAGCGAGATATAGCTCTCCGTCGCCGGTAGCGCGGCCTCGACATGTTCGACCTCGGAGGCCAGGTCGGGGTTATCGACACTGGCGAACGCGACGTCGTCGACGCCAGCGGCTAGGCATATCTCGCGCAGCCAATCGGCGTCGAGGACGCCGGGTTTCTGTGTCTTGCGCGACTGCACCTTTCGCACAGTCGGGTGCTGGGCCAGTCGTCCGGGAAGCTGGTCGGTCATGCTGAGTATAGTGTACGATACTCAGCGGTTTTGCTTGTGACCTTAACTCTCGCCGGCACCCGGGGGTGCCCTGTCGCTACTGGGTTTCGTCGGCGCGACCGAGAAATTCGACTCGGTAAGCGGCGCACCGCAGCGTCCTGTCATCGTGTACCGATGCACACCAAGAACAGCGCGATGGGAGACCACCGCATACCGCGGGTGGCGATACTCGACGACTACGCGGGCGTGGCCCTCGACCTCGTCGACTGGTCACCAGTGCAAACTCGATCCGAAGTAACCGTATTCGACCGGCACCTCTCCGAGGCGGAGGCCGCAGACGCACTGTTGCCGTTCGACGTGGTTTGCACCCTGCGCGAGCGTATGGCGCTTCCGCGCACGCTCATCGAACGGCTGCCCAACCTGAAGCTGATCACCATCGTCGGCAGGAGCCTGCCGAACTTGGACATGGCTGCGGCCACCGAACACGGCGTCCTAGTCGCCCACTCGGATTTCGCCCACCCGCGATTCAGTTCCGTCCGCGATGCCACTCCGGAACTGGCTTGGGGGTTGATGATCGCAACGGTGCGAAATCTGGCAGAAGAGCATCGGCGCATGCGTGCAGGCGCGTGGCAGGCGACCACCGGTCAGACGCTGGCCGGCAAGACGCTGGGACTTCTTGGTCTGGGCCGGATCGGCAAGCGTATGGCCGAATACGCGAAAGTGTTTGGCATGGAAGTCATTGCTTGGAGCCAAAATCTCACCGAGGAGGCGGCCGCGGCCGTCGACGCTCGTCGGGCCGAGAAAACGGCACTGTTCGAGGAATCCGACGTTGTCTCCATTCACTTGGTGCTCTCGGAGCGCACACGAGGCCTGGTCGCTGCACCCGAGCTGGCCCTGATGAAGCCACACGCTTACTTGATCAACACTTCCAGGGGCCCGATCGTCGAAGAGCAAGCCCTGATCGACGCGCTCAGGACCGGGCGTATCGCCGGAGCTGGGCTCGACGTCTATGACACCGAACCGCTCCCCCCGGATCATCTGCTGAGACTTCTACCAAATGTGACGTTGTCTCCCCACCTGGGCTATGTGACCCGCGAAATGCTAGGCGCCTTCTACGCAGACACCATCGAAGCGGTGGTGGCCTGGTTGCACGGGACGCCCATTCGGATCGCCAACCCTGAAGCGTTGCAGCGGCAAACTTCAAATTGAGCGGGATCTACATCTCTGGGCCAGAGCCGCGTCTTGTCAGCATCCCCACTTCCACACAAAACGGGCCGCCGGGGATTTCTGGCGAAACGGCGACCACGGATCGGCGGCCTGGTTCGCTGCAATCAATCGCCAACCGTAAACCGCAAGCCCGTGGCCAGGCCCCAACTGACCACAGGGTTGCGTGATTGGCAGAACGTCCGAAACTAATCCGGACAATAAGTCGATTCTGCGGCACTCACCATGGATGTGACGTCTGTGAAGGTGATACCTTTCACGCCCAAGGTCGAGTGAATGTCTGCGGCAATCGCGTCAGGCGTTTTACCACCCATGCGATCGGCGCAGATTTGGTGGCCCATCGCGATGATGGAGGAGTCGTCTCCAGCCGGCCAAGTGAAGCCGAGCGTGTGCGCAATCACCTCTTCTGCAGGATGAACTGGTTGACGTCGACTTGTCGCTGATTCTGTCTACAGGTCCAGGGTGACCCGGTCGCCGACCAGGATGACGCCCTCGGTGACTACCTCGAGGTACACCCCCGCGCAGGGTTGCGCCCCGGAACTGCCTGCCGGTAAACGATTTTCGGCTGCGGGCGTGCGAAGCGCCTGCGGAGCTCGTGGGAGCGGTCCGTGCTCAAGCGTGGGCACGACGCACCGAGATGTGAGCGCTAGGACACGCAGCCGGGTCTCACCGAGGGTCAATTCCCGCCCGACCCAGTCGTCTTCGGCATATGGCGGGGAACCAGCTGGGGTCGCGATTACCAGGTTCGGTCGGTAGCGCAGTGCGTCGACGCCGATGTGCTCCAGGGTTGCTGTAGTGATTGCGTGCAGCGGGGCATCGTCGGTAAACGAGTTACCCGGGGTCGTCTGGCCAATCTTCAGGATGCGGCCACCGACCTCGGCCTCCACCCCGAGCTCGAGCAGCTTCTCCGGGTCTGGGCGTTCCACAGTTGCGCCGTCGGGCCGTTGACTGATCAGTCGGACCGGCCGTTCCAATAGTCGTGAAAGCTGTTCATCGACGTCAGGGTCATCGGCGGCGACGCTAGTTCCGTCGGGCAGCCCGATGTTCACCCTCCCGGTGTTTCCGTTCGCAGTGCACTTCAGCAGCCCACGCCAAAGTCGGGCCTGCTTGGCGCTAGCCACATGCCCGGTCTCGGCGTCGACAAGTGCCAGCCGCCGGTCTCCTTCGGCACCTCGCTCGTCGACGAACATGCTGTTCACGACTTCGCCGAGCATCGACTTCACCGGGTAGCGGCGCAAACTCTCCACCCGCATGGGCACCGAGGCGAGGCCTTCAAAGGCCGTCGGCTCCTCCACTACATATCCCCGCTCAGCGACACTGAACACACTGTCAAAGACCAGTATGCGGCCACTACTCCAATCCCAGAACCCAGTTGGCCAGGGCAACGGGTTCTAGGGTCCCGGCTCAATTTTGATTACCACCAGCGGCGGGGTAAGACATCCGGCCTGTGCCGAACGGTGCGGTTCCGCCGATGAAATTTGGAGTGGCGGGCTACGGAAGCCCGGGCGATGTGGAGCCCTGCGTCACAGTCGGTCCGGAGCTGCTGCACCGAGGCCACGAGGTGCGCTTGGCGGCCCCGCCCAACGTGCTTGGCTTTGTCGAGTCCGCGGGCTCGCTATGGTTGCCTACGGGCCGGACACGTGGGAGCAGATCAACGGGGCCATGGATTTCGTTGGCAGCGTTGGGAATCCGCTCACTGCACTGCCCATGGGGCCGACCTGCTGTTGGCACGTATGAACGAGCAAGGGCTGGCCGCCATATCGGCGAGTACCACGGCATTCCGCTGGCCACCCTGCACTTCTTCCCGATGGGATTTTGCCGTCTGGATGGCTGTCTTCGGGCATCACGAAAGAGGCTGAAGGCGCCCAGCGCCGTGCACTCGGCTTACCCGAGGAGACCGAACCTTCGACGCGCGTGCAAGGCGGATCGCCGGAGATCCAGGCCTATGACGAGCTCTGCTTGCCCGGGGTGGCAGCCGAATCTGCGAACCGGCCACCCAATGTGCGATCGCTGGTGCAAAGTGGGTCAGGTCGTGTAGAAGAGTCTGGTGGAGGATCCGGCCCCGAGATCTTTCGATCCGTCGATGCTGCGGCAAGCAATGGCCCGGCGGTTGTATCGCCGCGCGGTGGCCGAGGGTCAGATTGCGCTGCCGGCTGTTCCAGGATTGCTCGACGAGTACCTCACGATGTGCCAGAACCTCTTTGCCAGCTTGGGCATCCGGCACACGGCCGAACAATCCGCTCAGCTCAAGGCGGCGCTGCAACGCGAGTTGGAAAAGGGATTCAGGGCCTCATCGCGTTCGAACATCGTCATCTCATTTGACACTCCCTTTGGGACGGGGCTGAACTACCGCGTCAAAGCCGATGTGTCGACGATCGCGGTCGAATACGACCACTGGGTTGCCACCCGCGAGGGGCCGCTGTTCGGCACCGAACCGGATGCGCGCGTGTTGGCACTGGCCGGCGAAGCCGCCGATCCCGGGACCTATCGAGTGCTTGACATCGGCGCCGGAACCGGGCGCAACGCGCTGGCCCTGGCCCGACACGGCCACCCGGTGGACGCGATCGAGATGGCCCCGAAATTCGCCGAGATCATTCGCTCGGAGACAGAACGGGATTCACTGGCCGTGCGCGTGATCGAGAGTGACGTCTTTACGGCCATGGAGGGCGTCCGCGACGAGTATCAGCTCATCGTGGCCTCCGAGTTGGTACCCGACTTCCGGACGACGCGGGAGCTGCGCGGCATGTTCGAACTCGCCGCGGAGTGCCTGGCTCCCGGAGGACGCCTGGTATTCAACACCTTCTTGGCGCGCGAGGGCTACACGCCCGATGACGCCGCGCGGGAATTCGGACAACAATGCAACAGCGCGATCTTCACCCGCGACGAGCTCTCGAAGGCGGCGGCCGAGCTACCTCTTGGGCTCATTGCCGACGACTTCGCATACGAGTACGAGAAAACCCATTTACCCGAAGGCGCTTGGCCGCCGACTGCCTGGTTCGAGGGTTGGGCCCACGGCCTGGACGTGTTCGACGTCGAGCGCGCCGAGTCTCCCATCGAGTTGCGCTGGCTGGTCTACCAAAGGGAGGGTTGAGTCAGGCCACTACCGGGAGGCATGTGATGGGCGATATGGAATCCAACCGACGATCGCTGCTGCTGGCGGCCCCACTGTTGCTTGCGGCGCTCGGCGGCGGCGACAAGGCAGCCACTACTGGCGACATCAAATTGGCGCCGGTGCCCACAACCGGCCCGGATCCGAGCGAGACATTCGTTTTGCCGTACGAACAAATGAATTTTCAGCCCTGGGGCAATCTGCCACCCCACAGCGGCGAAATGGCCACACTCTACGGCGATTTGAATCAACCCGGTCCATACCTAGTCATGATGAAATGGAATCCGGGCTGGTTCAGCGCACCGCATACATATGCGACCGACCGGATTCAGGTGGTGGTGTTTGGCACCTGGTTCGTCAACAGCGGGAATGATTTTCGGCCCCAGGACGCGGTTCCCGTCGGGCCGGGTGGTTATGTGAAGAGGGCGGCGCGTACCCCGCACTACGACGGTGTCCCGGCAGGACATCCCGACCCGGCCATTATCGCCATTTTCGGGCTTGGCCGTGTTGACGTGCAGCTCGTTGATCCGACGCAGCCGTCGTGGCGTCAGGTGTGACCTCACCGCGATGCGGTCGAGTCCCCGGTGCCGGCCCTTCCAGCAGCATGCCTCCGGCGAAACCGCGACGCGTCCGGCGGCCATTCCAGCCCGTCGTTCCAGTTCACGGGAAGGCGGCCCGGCCGTATCGCCGGAGTGATCCAGCCCTTGGCGCGTTGCGCGGTGAAAAGGCCGGGCTGCACTCGGCCATCAGCGTCTGAGCGGATCGGTTTCAGACCGCACGCCCCGGGGGTACTTGATCACCAACATTGTCGACGCGCGGGATCAACTTCGGGCCAGCACGTGATAACGCTAGGATCCGCCAACTCTTATGACGTCCACGAACGGTGCTCAGCTCGTCCGCCGAGTACTCCGCAATAGGTGGCCTCGCCGATTCCTGCTGATCGTGTTTGTGGTCGTCGGAGTGGTCGGCGCGGTGCAGATTGCGTCGTTGCTGCGATGCTCAAACGGCAACTGTTCCCGCCCTGGGGTTTCGTCGGAGGCGTCTGGGGCGGCGCAGGTGACAATCACGCCCGGCCCCAATGCACGTGACGTCGATCCGCTCGCGCAGGTGATGGTCAAAGCTGATACGGGAAAGCTGACCGATGTTCGCATGGTCAATGAGGCCGGCAAACCGGTCGAGGGACTCATGACCCCGGATAACAGCGTCTGGAAGCCCACCGTTCCCCTGGGCTACGGGCGCACCTACACGCTGACGCTCACCAGCCGTGGGCCGAATGGCGTTGCGTCTACCGAAGTGTCGACATTCTCCACACTGCTGCCGTCCAACCAGACCAAGGTTTCGCTTACCACGACATCGGAGGCCGCCCTGCACGAGGGCGGCACCTACGGCGTCGGAACAGTGGTCGTCGCCCACTTCGATGAGCAGATCGCCGACCGGGCCGCCGCCGAGCGACAACTCAACGTGACCACCAACCCTCCGGTGCAGGGTTCGTGGTTCTGGGTCGACAGCCAAAACGCCCACTGGCGACCAGAGCGTTACTACGCACCGGGTACCACTGTCACCGCGGAAGCCAAAATCTACGGAATTTCGCTGGGCAACGGCTTATTCGGGCAAGAAGACAGCCGGGTGTCATTCCGGATCGGCGACGCGCACGTATCTATTGCCGACGATGCCACCAAGGCGGTCAGTGTCTTCGATAACGGAGCCCTGGTCCGCACCATGCCCACATCGATGGGAATGGGCGGCACTGAGACCATCGGCTCGCAGACGATTTCGTTATGGACTCCCCCGGGCATCTACACCGTGCTCGACAAGGGCAACCCTGTGGTGATGGACTCCTCCACATTTGGGTTGCCCAAGAACTCTCGCCTGGGATATCGCGAGACCATCAATTACGCCACCAAAATCAGTACTGACGGTATTTATCTGCACCAGCTCGACGCGACGGTGTGGGCCCAGGGCCACACCGACACCTCGCACGGATGCTTGAACCTCAACGGCGACAACGCAAAATGGTTCTACGGCTTTTCAGTACCCGGCGACGTGGTCGAGGTCCGCAACACCGGCGGACCGCCGTTGAAACTGGCGCAGAACGGTGATTGGACACTTAGCTGGGATCAATGGCGCGAAGGCAGCGCCTTGAAGCGCTGAGTCAGGTGAGTACTGGACGGCGATGATGAAACGAAATCCGGGTTGGTTTAGCGCACCGCATACCCATGTAATGACCGGATTCAGGTAGTGGTGTTCAGCACCTGATTTGTCAATAGCGGGAATGAGTTTCATCCGCAAGACGCGGTACCAGTCGGGCTGGGGCTTACGTGAAACGCACCGCGCGTACCCCGCACTACGATGGCGTCCCGGCCAACCGGCGCAATCGGTGGTGATCGCCGCCTGCTGGCTTGGCCCCGTCGACAGCGGTGCAACATTGTTCGGCCGACCGTGCGCGCGTCGCTCGGTGTATTTGTACGCGGGCGTCGAGAAAGTCTTGACTGATTCCAGATAAGGGGTCATATTGACAGAGTGTCCTCATCGGCGGACTACGCGGAACAGCTGCGGATGGCCGATCTGCGTGTGACACGGCCCAGAGTCGCCGTGCTGGAGGCAGTGCAAGCCCACCCGCATGCCGACACCGAGACGATCTTTTCGGCGGTGCGGCTTGGGCTGCCCGATGTTTCTCGACAAGCGGTGTACGACGTTCTCAATGCTCTGACCTCTGCGGGTTTGGTTCGGCGGATCCAGCCGTTGGGGTTGGTCACCCGCTACGAGTCCCGGGTCGGTGACAACCACCACCACGTCGTGTGCCGGTCGTGCGGGGTCATCGGCGACGTCGATTGTGCGCTCGGTGAGGCGCCGTGCCTGACCCCGTCCGATGGCGACAAAGTTCTGGATGGCTTCGTTCTCGACGAGGCCGAAGTCATCTACTGGGGCCTTTGCCCTGATTGCTCGACTGCAGGTTCGTAGATCACAGCCGTGCGTACAGCCCGATTCACCCACCCCGGAAAGGAATGCTGTGTCATCTGATACATCTCAAAGCCGCCCGCCTGAACCAAACACCAAGACGGCTAGCGGCAGCGAGAGCGAAAACCCGGTAATCGCTTCGCCCGAGCCGAAGGCGAACGCTCCCCTGACGAACCAGGACTGGTGGCCCGACCAGATCGACGTGTCGAAGCTGCACCCGCACGTGGCCCAGGCCAACCCGCTCGGCGAGGACTTCGACTACGCCGAGGAGTTCGCCAAGCTCGATGTCGAGGCACTCAAAGCCGACGTGTTTTCGGTGATGACCACCTCGCAGGACTGGTGGCCCGCCGACTACGGCCACTACGGCGGTCTGTTCATCCGGATGAGCTGGCACGCCGCGGGGACCTACCGCATTCACGACGGCCGCGGCGGCGGTGGCCAGGGTATGCAGCGCTTCGCCCCGATCAACAGCTGGCCGGACAACGTGAGCCTGGACAAAGCGCGCCGGCTGCTGTGGCCGGTCAAGAAGAAGTATGGCAACAAGATCTCCTGGGCGGACCTGATTATCTTCGCCGGCAACTGTGCCCTGGAGTCGATGGGGTTCAAGACCTTCGGCTTCGCCTTCGGCCGCGAAGACGTCTGGGAGCCCGAGGAGATCCTCTGGGGAGAAGAGGGCGAATGGCTGGGCACCAATAAGCGCTACTCCGGCAAGCGCGACCTCGCCAACCCCTACGGTGCGACCACCATGGGTCTGATCTACGTCAATCCGGAAGGCCCCGAAGGCAAACCGGATCCGGTCGCCGCGGCGGTGGACATCCGTGAGACGTTCGGCCGGATGGCGATGAACGACGTGGAGACCGCCGCCCTCATCGTCGGCGGCCACAGCTTCGGCAAGACGCACGGCGCCGGCGACGGCGATCTGGTCGGTCCCGAGCCTGAGGCCGCCCCGATCGAACAGCAACTGCTGGGCTGGAAGAGCGCCTATGGCACCGGCAAGGGCAAGGACGCCATTACCAGCGGCCTGGAGGTGGTCTGGACCGCGACGCCGACCAAGTGGGGCAACGGGTTCCTGCAGAACCTCTACGGCTACGAGTGGGAGCTGACCAAGAGCCCCGCCGGAGCCTGGCAGTTCACGGCAAAGGACGGTGCCGGTGCGGGCACGATTCCCGATCCGTTCGGCGGGCCGGGTCGCGCCCCGACGATGCTGGTCACCGACATCTCGTTGCGCGAGGATCCGATCTATCGCGAGATCACCAAGCGCTGGCTGGACCACCCCGAGGAGCTGGCCGAGGAATTTGCCAAGGCGTGGTACAAGCTGCTGCACCGCGACATGGGACCGATCTCGCGCTACCTGGGGCCATGGGTTGGCGAGCCCCAGCGATGGCAAGACCCGGTTCCCCAGGTGGACCATGAGCTGGTCAGCGACAAGGACGTTGAAGCCCTGAAGAAAAAGGTGCTCGCATCGGGTCTGTCGGTTCCCCAGCTGGTCAAGACGGCGTGGTCGGCGGCGGCGAGCTACCGCAACACCGACAAGCGAGGTGGTGCGAACGGCGGACGGCTTCGACTCGAGCCGCAGAAGAGCTGGGAGGTCAATGAGCCATCAGAGCTGGACAAGGTGTTGCCCGGGCTGGAGCAGATCCAGCAGGACTTCAACGCCTCGGCCTCCGGCGACAAGAAGATCTCGCTGGCCGACCTGATCGTGTTGGCGGGCTCTGCGGGCGTGGAGAAGGCGGCCAAGGACGCCGGCTACGACATCTCGGTGCACTTCGCCCCTGGGCGCACCGACGCCTCGCAGGAGAACACCGATGTGGAGTCGTTCGCGGTGCTCGAACCGCGGGCCGACGGGTTCCGCAACTACGCGCGGGCCGGCGAAAAGGCCCCGCTCGAGCAGCTGCTGCTGGAGCGGGCGTACTTACTCGGTGTGACCGCTCCCGAGCTAACGGTGCTCGTCGGCGGGCTGCGTGCCCTCGGTGCCAATCACGGCGGCAGCAAGCACGGCGTATTAACCGACAAGCCGGGTGTGTTGACCAACGACTTCTTCGTCAACCTGGTCGACATGGGCACCCAGTGGAAGGCGTCGGAGACCGCGGAGAACGTCTACGAGGGCCGCGATCGGGCCTCGGGGGCTCTCAAGTGGACCGCGACCGCGAATGACCTTGTGTTCGGGTCGAACTCGGTGCTGCGTGCATTGGCCGAGGTCTATGCCCAGGACGACGCCCAGGGGAAGTTCGTGGAGGACTTCGTCGCTGCCTGGGTCAAGGTGATGAACAACGACCGGTTCGATCTCAAATAAGACCCGGTCCTAATTATCGACACCCGACACCCCCCGCGAGCCATCGGCTCGCGGGGGGTTGTCACAACAGGCCGACGGTTATGACGAGTGAGGCTAGCCACACTATTACCCGCGGGTAACCTACGAAGGCGTAGGTTGCGTACCCTAGGAATGGCCGATGCGTCCAACTACCAAGGCTGGGTAAATGGTAGACATGAGCGAATTGACGTACCTCGAACTACACGGAGACCGGATCGCCTACCGGGATGCCGGCCACGGCCACACTCTGTTGCTGATCCATGGCATGGCCGGCAGTTCGGCCACCTGGCGTGCGATTATTCCGCAGCTGTCCAAGAAATATCGCGTCATCGCGCCGGACCTGCTCGGCCACGGCAAGTCCGCGAAACCGCGCGGGGACTACTCGTTGGGAGCCTTCGCGGTCTTCCTGCGCGACCTCCTTGACGAACTCGGGGTGGACCGGGCGACGGTGATCGGCCAGTCTCTCGGCGGCGGTATCGCGATGCAGTTCGCGCACCAGCACCGGGACTACTGCGAGCGCTTGGCCCTCATTGGCAGCGGCGGCCTCGGCCCCGACCTGAGTCCGCTGCTGCGGATGCTGTCCGCGCCCGGCGCCGAGTTCTTGCTACGGGTCGCCGCACCGCAACTGGTGCTGAACCTCGGCAACAAGCTGGGTGCGTGGCTGACCTCGTCCGGGATCCAGTCGCCGCGCGCCGGTCAGATGTGGCACGCATACTCCTCGCTGTCGGATGCAGAGACCCGCTGGGCGTTCTTGCGGACATTGCGCTCAGTGGTCGACTACCGCGGTCAGGCTGTCAGCGCGTTGAACAAGCTGCACGTCGCGGAGCGCCTGCCCACTGTGCTGATCTGGGGAGATGACGACCGGATCATCCCCGTCGCCCACGCCTACGCCGCCCATGATGCGCTGACGGCCAGTCGCCTCGAGGTGCTCGAGGGTGTCGGACACTTCCCTCACGCGGAGGCGCCGACGGCTGTGGCAGACATCCTCGAGACCTTCATCGCCTCGACGACACCCCAGGGGCACCCTGATAGCCCTGTGCCCGCGGGCTATGTGCCGAGTGGGTACAACGCGGACCTTGTCAGACAGACAAGGCCCGTAGAAGCGAAGTCCCCAGCTACGTGAGATGGTCCCGGCGGATTATCGATCAAGATCCCACTGTCCGTAATCGGAGGCAAGGACCTCGTCCACGTCCACGTTTATGCCACCGAGGAGGGGACCCGGGTTCGAGGGGCTGTCCGACATCATCATCAACAACTGGTCGGAGTTCCAGGACCTCATACCCTCACAACATTGGTTGAAGCAGCGGCTCGATGAGCTAGAGCGG
>DASXMA010000029.1:0-5420 GCA_036495965.1 Mycobacterium sp. | reverse complement strand
CGCCGATGAGCGAGCCGCCCGGGTGCTGCGTGCGCACGGCTATTCCACCGACCACTGCGCCGCACAGCTCGACACCGACCACTTGGCGGCCGACCTGGTGGTGGCCCTGGGCCGCAACCACGTGTGGATGTTGCAGCAGCTGGGAGTCGACGAGAGCCGGATACGGATGCTGAGGTCCTTCGATCCGCGCTCGGGCGCCTATGTCCCCGACGTCGAGGATCCTTACTACGGCGGCCACGACGACTTCGAAGAGGTTTTCGCCGTCATCGAAGCCGCGTTGCCCGGCCTGCACGACTGGGTCGACGAGCAACTGGCGCAGAACGGGCACGGTTGATGCCCCGTTTTCTGCCACGCATGGCATTCCTGCTGCGGCCGGGCTGGATAGTGCTGGCACTGGTGGTCATCGCCTTCACCTACCTGTGCTTCATGGTTCTCGCGCCGTGGCAGCTGGGAAAGAACACCCGCACATCGCGAGAAAACCACCAAATCGAGACTTCCCTCAACACCGCGCCTGTTCCGCTGAAAACCGTGTTACCACAACAGGATTCGTCAGCCCCGGATGCGCAATGGCGCAGGGTGACGGCAACTGGGCATTACCTGCCGGACGTTGCGGTGCTGGCCCGGTTACGGGTCGTCGAGGCCGAGCAGGCGTTCGAGGTGCTGGTGCCGTTCGTCGTCGACGATGGACCCACGGTCCTAGTCGACCGTGGCTACGTGCGACCTCAGGAGGGTTCGCATGTGCCGCCGATCGCGCGGCCACCGGCGGAGACCGTGACCATCACCGCGCGGCTGCGGGACTCCGAGCCGATCGTGCAAGGCAAAGACCCATTCATCCGAGACGGTTTCCAGCAGGTGTATTCGATCAACACCGAACAGGTGTCGGGGCTGACCAAAGTCCCGCTGGCCGGTTCGTATCTGCAATTGGTCGAAAACCAGCCCGGCGGCCTCGGCGTGATCGCCGTGCCGCGTTTGGACGCCGGGCCGTTTCTGTCCTACGGCATCCAGTGGATTTTGTTCGGCATCCTGGCCCCGATCGGGCTGGGCTATTTCGCGTATTCCGAGATCCGTGCCCGCCGCCAGGAAAAACAACACGCGCCGGCCCCGGAAAGCCCGATGACCGTCGAGGCGAAATTCGCCGACCGCTACGGCCGCCGACGGTGAATCGAGAGCGCGACAAGCAGAGCCGCGGCGCTCTGCACTACCCGTGACAGCGCCACCGCGCGGCGCAGGTCGGCCACCGTAGGCTGCGGGCCGTCACCCAAGGTAGGGCGGATCTGCAGCTCATGGTGGTACTGGGTGGGTCCGCCGAGCCGCACGCGCAGCGCCCCGGCGAACGCCGCCTCGACGACGCCGGCGTTGGGACTGGGATGGCGGGCCGCGTCCTTACGCCAGGCCCGCACCGCACCCGACGCCGATCCGCTGACCAGCGATGCGCACAACGCCACCAGCGCCGCAGTCGCCCGTGCGCCCACATAGTTGGCTAAATCGTCCAATCGCGCTGCGGCCCAACCGAACCGGATATACCGCGGGGAGCGGTGGCCGATCATCGAATCCAGAGTGTTGATAGCGCGTTATGCCAACACCGCGGGCACCCCACCCGCCGTCGCCCACAGCAGCGGCGCGACCTGGGCGTCGGACGTGTTCTCTGCGACCGATTCCAGTGCCGCACGCGTCAGGCCCGGGCCGTCCAGCTGGGCCGGATCGCGCCCGCACAGTGACGGCAGCAACCGTCGCGCAGCCTCGATGTCGCCGCGCTCCAGCAGCTGCGACATCGCCAGGCCGGTGCGCGCCAATGACGTTCCACCCAGCGATATCCAGGTAGCCGTCGCGGTGGCAGCGATCGACCAGAGCGGGCCGCGGCGGGTGGCGGCCGACTGCGCGGCCGTACCCAGCAGGCCCACCGCACCGATCATCAGGCCCAGGTGCACCGCGCCGGCGACTTTGGTGTCGCGGTAGGTGACCCGTTCCACCGCGGCAGCCGCCCGGCCGAACAGCGCGACCGGGTGCCCCCGTTCCGGATCGCTCAGTGCGCGGTCAGCCAGGTAGCCGGCCAGCACGCCGACAACCCGGGTCTGCGTCGCAAACACCCCGGCAGCGTCTCATACGTGGTCTACTCGATTCCATGAGGCGAGTTCGGCAATGAAGCGGCCCGCGGCCCGGATAACCGACCTGCTGAACCCGGCGGCGGTGTTGTTACCGGCGGCGAACGTGATCATGCAGTTGTCCTTGCCGGGTGTCGGTTACGGCGTGCTGGAAAGTCCGGTGGACAGCGGCAATGTCTACAAGCATCCGTTCAAGCGGGCCCGCACGACGGGTACCTACCTGGCGGTGGCGACCATTGGGACCGAGAGCGACCGGGCGCTGATCCGCGGGGCCGTGGACGTCGCGCACCGGCAGGTTCGGTCAACCTCGTCGAGCCCGGTGTCCTACAACGCGTTCGACCCCAAGTTGCAGCTGTGGGTGGCTTCCTGTCTGTATCGCTACTTCGTTGACCAGCACGAATTCCTACACGGCCCGCTCGGTGACGCCACCGCAGACGCCGTCTACCGCGACGCCAAGCGGCTGGGGACGACGCTGCAGGTGCCCGAGCACATGTGGCCGCCGGACCGGGTCGCCTTCGACGAGTACTGGAAGCGCTCACTCGACGAGCTGCACGTCGACCCGCCGGTGCGGGAACATCTGCGTGGGGTGGCATCGGTGGCATTCCTGCCGTGGCCGTTGCGGACGCTGGCGGGGCCGCTCAATTTGTTCGCGACGACGGGATTTTTGGCCCCCGAGTTCCGGGCGATGATGAAGCTGGATTGGTCGCAGAGCCAGCGGCGCCGGTTCGAATGGCTACTGGCCGCCCTGCGGCTGGCCGACCGCTTGATTCCACACCGGGCGTGGATCTTCGGCTATCAGTTCTACTTGTGGGACATGCGATCTCGCGCACGACGAGGCCGCCGCATCATCTAGGGCTAGAGTCAACCCATGTCCTTCCCCGCGCTCAACCACATCGCGGTCACTGTACGTAACCTCGAGGTCAGCGGCCCCTGGTATCGCAGGCTTTTCGACGCTGACCCGATTGTCGACGAGCACACCGACGCCGGCTTCCGACATCTGGTGTGGCTGCTGGACGGCGGCACGTTACTCGGCATCCATCAGCATGATCGTCGGGCCGCCGACGAGGAGTTCAGCGAACTGCGGGTCGGCCTGGACCACGTCGGTTTCGGCTGCGCCAACCGCGCCGAGTTGGAGAACTGGGTCACCCGGTTGGGCGAGCTGGGCATCGAGCACGGCGGCATCGTGGATGCGCCGTACGGGTCGGGATTGAGTTTCCGCGACCCTGACGGTGTTGCCTTGGAGTTCTTCGCACCACCCGGGTGACGTAGCGAATCAGCGATGTGCGGCGAAGAACGCGCGGAGGTCCTCGACGAACAGCTCCGGTTGCTCGAATGCCGCGAAATGCCCGCCGCGCGGCATGTCTGTCCAGTGGGTGATGTTGTAGACCGGCTCGCACCAGCTCCGCGGCGCCTTCAGCAGCTCTCCCGGGAAAGCTGCCACGCCGGTAGGCAATTCGACGCGGGCCCCTCCCCGCCAGACCTGAAAGCTCTCCCAGTACAAGCGGGCCGAGGACGTGGCGGTGCCGGTCACCCAATACACCATCACGTTGTCGAGTAGCTCGTCTCGGCTGAACGCGTTCTCGGGGTGCCCATCGCAATCCGCCCAGGCCCAGAACTTCTCGACGATCCAACTCAGTTGTCCCACAGGCGAATCGACCAACCCGTAGCCCACCGTTTGCGGTCGGGTGGACTGCTGCTTGGAATAGCCGGTGCCCCACTTGCGGTGCTCAGCCAACTCAAACATGGCTTCCTGCTCCTCCTCGGTGGGGTTGGCCATTGCTTCGGCCGTTGGTCTGCCGACCGGCATATTCAGATGAATCGCCGCGCAGTGGCCGCCGTTTCGGCGAATTTGGGTGGTGACGGCTGCACCCCAATCCCCGCCCTGGGCGCCGTAACGGTCATAGCCGAGGCTGACCATGAGCGTCTCCCAAGCCGCGGCGATCTTCTCCACACCCCACCCCGTGCGGGTGGGCTTTCCGGAGAAGCCGTATCCCGGAAGTGACGGGCAGACGACGTGAAAGGCGTCTTCGGCGCGTCCCGACGCTGGATTGGTCAGCGGCTCAATCACCTTCTGGAACTCCACGATCGAGCCCGGCCAGCCATGCGTGATCACCAGCGGGAAGGCGTCCTCGTGCGGGGACCGTTGGTGGATGAAATGAATGTCCAGTCCGTCGATCTCGGTGATGAACTGGTCAAAGCGGTTGAGCGCGGCCTCCCGCGACCGCCAGTCGTATTCGTTGGCCCAATACTCGGCAAGCTGCCGGGTGTAAGCCAACGGAATGCCCTGGCTCCAGTCGTCCACGCACTCGGCTTCGGGCCAACGGGTTCGCGCTAAACGCGATCGCAGATCATCAAGAACGTCATCTGAAACGTCGATGCGAAACGGCTTCACCCATTCATAGTGCCGCCGCGTGTGAAAGCAGCGTCACTCACCCCGGCGTCTCGCCTCAACAGCTGCGCACCGGCCACGGCGGTCCGCCTGTCATCAGCCGAAACGCCTAAGGCCAGGACATCGCCCGGGAGATATATGACGGTTTGGTCTGCGAATCCGGGCGTTATGTCTGGGAATTGTTCCTCGCGGTGCCACGGCTTTCCAAGGCCACCGTTGTCGATTTCGCCGCGGTCACAACCCCCGTGCTGGCGATAAGGGCCGAGTGCGACCGCATCGTGCCAGCCGGAGTCGTGCGCCAGACGGCGGCCCGGTATCAGCACGGCACCTACGTCGAGATTCCCCGGTCTGACCACATGGTGTTTTCGGGGACGGCGCTACCCGTCACTGTGGGCTACATCGACGACTGGATCGCTAGGAATCACGTGCTCGCCACTGCCTAGCTGCCCCCGGCGGATGCTGGCAGGGGCGTGTCTCAGAAGATTTCTCGTGCCATCGGGCACTGCTGGTCGCGCCAGCCCCAGAACGTTTTCATCAAATGATGGCCCCCGGGCAGGACATGGACTGATTTCCCGCGGTTCGGGGCGCCGCTGAAATGGATCGCCGCGGGCGTGGCTCGCCCCTCGGAGAGGCTGCGCGGCCCGGTGCTGTGCTTCGTCGTCGTTGAGAGACCCGTGCCTGCCGGTTGCGAAACGCAACAAGCCACTGTCCAGACACCGTTGGGTCGGTCATCGGTGCTCTAACCGTGCATCATGCATCATCCGCGCCGTGTCACAGGACTCGCGATAGGTTTTTTCAACCTTTTCAAGACCAATAGTGTACTTTCGTCCCAGTTTCTATTACCGTTCGGACTGTTGCACTCTCGTCGACTAGGCGGTGGGAATGGTGAGCATCAATGCGTTCGACGACGACAACGGCAGCTTCTTGGC
>DASXMA010000028.1:0-3163 GCA_036495965.1 Mycobacterium sp. | reverse complement strand
CACCTACCACGACGAGCGTCACCCGGTCGGGCGATTTGCCGCCCGCCAGTCCCTTACCGGCCCGGCGGTTGCCGTACTCCCGTTGAGCGATGACCGGCCACAATTGCCGGCCGACGAAGAGAGCTCGATGTTTTCCTTGCTCATCGGCTACCGGTACCGTTCGGCGGCCGTTGTTTCTGGCGAGCAGTCGGCCGACTCGGACGGTGTTCAGCTGGTGGAGGAGCTGCGCGGCCAACCCGGCACTCGGGTTCCGCACGTGTGGGTGCGGGACGGTGTTTCGACGCTTGACTTGCTCGGTCCCGGGTTCACCGTCCTTGCCGGGGAGGAGCGATGGCGCGGTGCAGCGACTTCGGCATCGGCCGCCCTGGGCATTCCGATCACCGTGCATCGCGTCGGCGACGAGGCCTGGGCGGCTGCCACTGGACTTGCGCCCGGCGGGGCGCTTCTGGTCCGCCCGGACGATTTCGTAGGCTGGCGCGCCGACGAGCTTCCAGCAGACCCCGAAGGCGAATTATGCCAAGCGCTTTCGGCCATTCTGTGCCGATAGACTTCGCGAGCGTAACGCCACGGCGACTTTGGTCGCGGTATTTCGCGTGGCGTTACACTCGCGGGCAATCAGAGTGGAATGTTCTTGTGTCGGCCGCGGCATGCGGGCGCGTGGGCCAGCGCCTCGGTGAGCTTGCTGCGGGTGTGCGTCGGTTCGATCTTCTCGTCGACCACGCCGATCTCGATGGCACTGTCGACGCCACCGGCGATCCGCTCGTGCTCGGCGGCCAGCTCGTCGTGCAGCGCTTCGCGCTCGTGCTCCGGTACAGCAGCCAGCTTCTTCTTGTGCAGGATGCCGACGGCGGCCTTGGCGCCCATCACCGCGACCTCGGCATCCGGCCACGCGAACACCTTGGTGGCGTTCAGCGACCGGGAGTTCATCGCAATGTAGGCCCCGCCGTAGGTCTTTCGGGTGACCAGCGTGACACGCGGAACGGTGCACTCGCCGAAGGCATGCAGCAGTTTGGCGCCGCGGCGCACCACGCCGCCCCACTCCTGGTCGACACCGGGCAGATAGCCGGGGACATCGACGACCACCACCAGCGGAATGCCAAAAGCGTCGCACAGACGAACGAAACGTGCTGCCTTCTCGGCGCTTTCGGAGTTCAGACAGCCGCCGAGGCGCAACGGGTTGTTGGCCAGTACGCCGACCGTGCGGCCGGACAGCCGGCCCAACCCGATCACCATCGATGGCGCCCAATTGGCCTGGAACTCGTCGAATGGCGTTTCGCCGTCGAGGATCGCGGTCACGATCGGATGCACGTCGTAGGCCCGTCGAGACGACTCGGGCAGCAGCGCGTGGATATCAGTGTCGCCGGCCTCAGCCTTTGTGCGGTCGAAATGTCCTTGCTGGCAGAACAATCCGACTAACCGGCGACCGCGCTCGTAGGCATCGAGCTCGTCGTCAGCGACGATGTGGCACACCCCGGACTTCTTGTGGTGAGTCTCCGGACCACCGAGTGAGGCCATGTCGACGTCCTCGCCGGTGACGCTGCGCACCACGTCGGGCCCGGTGACGAACACCCGGCTTTCCGGCGCCATCACGACGACGTCGGTCAGCGCCGGCCCGTAGGCGGCGCCGCCGGCGGCAAAGCCGACGACCACCGAGATCTGCGGCACATAGCCGGACGCCCGGATCATGGCCTCGAACACCAAGCCCACCGCGTGCAGCGCCTTGACACCTTCGGCCAACCGGGCACCGCCGGAATGCCAGATACCCACAATCGGGCTCTGCTCTTGGATGGCGGTGTCGTAGGCGTTGACGATGTGCGTGCAGCCCTCAATGCCCATGGCACCGCCCATCACGGTGCCATCGGTGCAGAACGCGATGGTGCGCACACCGTTCACGGTGCCTGCGGCCGAAAGCACACCCGAGCGGTCACGCTCGTGCAGCAGTTGGATGCTGTCGTCGTCGAAGAAATTGCTCAGACGCAACAACGGGTCGCGAGGGTCGAGCGCCTCGCCAACCTCCTCGGGGGCCATGAGTGTCATCGCAGGTCTCCTGTTTCCGGTGATGCTCGGGTTGATACGGCCGGGTTTAGTACCGGCCGAAGGCGATCGCCGCGTTGTGGCCGCCGAATCCGAACGAGTTGTTGACCGCGTATCGGTAATCACCGTGCCGCGGCTTGCCCGCCACCACGTCCAAATCGATCTCTGGATCGAGGTTTTCAAGATTCAGTGTCGGCGGGATCAGCTGATCCCGCAACGCGAGCACAGTCAAGATCGACTCCACCGCGCCGACCGCACCGACCGAGTGGCCGAGGGCGGACTTAGGCGCGTACACCGCCGGCTTGTTGCTGCCGAGGGCGTTGTTGATGGCCTTGCTTTCGGCCAAATCGCCGACCTGGGTGCCGGTGGCGTGGGCATTGACGTGGTCGATGTCGTTAGGGCTGAGGCCCGCCAGTTGGATCGCCCGGGTCATCGCATGCCCGGCGCGTTCACCGTTGGGGTCCGGTGCCACCATGTGGAAGCCGTCCGAGGTAACGCTGGCCCCCATGATCCGGGCCAGGATGTTGGCGCCGCGAGCTTTCGCGTGCTCCTCGGTCTCGATCACCATCAGCGCGCCGGCTTCGCCGAACACGAAACCATCGCGGTCCCTGTCGAACGGGCGACAGGCACCGGCGGGGTTGTCATTGTTGGTCGACATCACGATGCGCATCGCGGCGAACGCCGCGATCGGCACCGCTTCGATTCTGGTCTCGACGCCACCGCAAATCGCGATGTCCGCCTCGCCCAGCACGATCTGCTGCCAGGCCCGCGCGATGCCCTCACAACCGGACGCACACGCCGAAACCGGTGTCATCACCCCGGCCTTGGCATGCCGTTCCAGCCCGACCGCGGCGGCCGGACCGTTGGGCATGTACTTCTGCACGCCTAACGGCGAGACCGCCTTCATGCCGCGAGCACGCATGTCGTCGTAACTGAAGACCAATTCCTCGGACGAACCCAGACCGGTGCCGATAGATACCGCCAATCGGTTGGTGTCGACTTCGGGTGAACCGGCGTTCTCCCACACCCGGCGGCCCACGAGGGTGGACATCCGTTGCAAGTAGCCCGTCCGACGCAGCTCGATGCGAGTCATCTGGTGGTCGAACTCCTCCACCAGATGCCCGCCGAT
>DASXMA010000027.1:0-7222 GCA_036495965.1 Mycobacterium sp. | reverse complement strand
CCGCCGGTAGCGGCGTAGGCCAGCGCGCGCAACCCGTCGGCGACCAAAGCCTCGCTGCGATGCTTTGAGCCGTCGGCCGCCACGATTCCAGCCGAGTCTCCCACCCGGTCCACGAAGTCAGTGATCACCAGGCCCGGCTCGTCCAGCCGGGGGTTTTCCGACGGGACGCCGACCTCGGGCGGGCGTTGCCGATACAACGTCAGGACGGGCTTGCGGCTGAGGGCGAGGTCGGCGGTGACGGCCGCCAGGTTGGTAGCACCAACCGACAACCCCAGCGCGGGCCTAACTCCTTCGGCCATCTGTCCAATCCCCGTGTTCAGCGGCACGCACCCGACACGCCCCGCATCCCGCCCGGCTCTAGATTGTGACCCAAAGACGTATAGCCAATCTCAGCATTTGCTATGGCGTGTGCTGTGTAACGACATGGCCACAGCTGTGCGACCTGGTCACCGGATATTTCCGGCACCCGCGATCAGCGGAAGGTCGAGCGGAGTGACCCAGCCCGGCCGCAAGTCGTTGACCGCCGGAACCGCGTTGAGGGCCCGCATTCCGGTCGCCAAGCATCCGGCCGTGGCCGGGTCCCGGCCCGTGCCGTCGGTGAAGCGGAATGCGGTCTCCTGGAAGATGCTCGGGGTCCCCTCGATATCCACCCGGTAGACGTCGTTGTCGTGGCCCGTTGGCCAGTCGGGCGCGGCATCGAGCCCGATGCGGTTGACGTGTTCGAGTTGGATACGCGTCTCGCCCTGGTAGATCCCGTTGATGGTGAACCGGACGGCGGCGACGTGCCCCGGTTTGATGACACCCCTGGCGGAGTTGCGCTCGGTGGGCGTCACCCATTTGTCCCAGGTGGTGGTGATCTCGTCGAGCATGATGCCGGCGGCGTGGGCGATCATCGGGACCGTGGCGCCCCACGCGAAGATCAACACGTCGCGGTTTTCCAGCATCGGGCTGAACTCGGGCTCGCGGCCGATGCCCATCTCGACTTCGTAGTCGCCCTCATAGTTGGTGTAGTCCAGCAGCTCCGAAGCCCGGACCTTGCGCACCTCCGAGCACAGGCCCATCAACGTCATGGGGAACAAGTCGTTGGCGAATCCCGGATCGATGCCGGTGGTGAAACAGGACGACTCGCCCAGCTCGCAGGCTTCGGTAATGGGCTGAATCCACTGCGGCGGGTTGAGGTGCATCGTCGGCCAGACCCACGGGGTCATCGCGGTCGAGCACACGTCGATGCCGGCCCGCAGGAAGCGGGTGATCAACGAGATGTTCTCCTTGGCGTGCATCGCCGTCGGGCCGTAGTGCACCAACGCGTCGGGTTTGAGTGCGATCAGGGCGTCGACGTCGTCGGTGGCGATGACGCCGACCGGCTCTGGCAACCCGCAGATGTCACCGACGTCTCGACCGACCTTGTCCGGATTGCTGACGCCGACGCCCACCAACTCAAACAGCGGATGCTTGACGATCTCGGCGATCACCATCTTGCCGACGAAGCCAGTGCCCCAAACCACAACACGCTTTGAACCGCGTTCCGCCATACCCACCTTCCGATCAGCAGCCCCCGCTCTCGGACTCACACTAAGCGTGGCGCGCGGGTGCAGCTAGACCGGTTCGTCCCTCAGGCGTCCGGCCGGGCTTCCAGGTTTTCGGCGCAGCGAATGAGCAGAGCGGCGAGTTCGTTGTGCGCCGCCGATGGGATCCCGTGCAACATTTCCGCTTCGACGCCTTCGACCGCTGCGTGACTGTCCCTGAGGCGCCGCCGCCCAAGCGGCGTCAGTTGCAACGCGTTGGCGCGACCCCGTCCCTGGGCCGCCGACAACGCAACCAAGCCAGCGGTCCGTAGTCCGCCCAAAACGTCACGCAGCGACTGACGGGTGACGAAACACAACCGGGCCAGTTCCGACGCGGATGCGTCGGGATGATCGTGCAGCGCACGCAGTAGCGCGTATTGAGCCATCGACAGCCCAGTCGGTTTCAGCGCGGCGTCGCAGCGGCGTCGCAGCGCCTGCTGAACCCGCTTCACCAGATAGCCCGCTCCCCGCTCGGTCCGAGATTGACCCATGACAGGAACTTTACATTCTGCTAGGGTCCATATGTAAGGTTCCTGACAAAGTGAAAGGGCTTGTGCGATGACCAGCATCCAAGAGCACGCCCCGCTCGCCACCCTGATCAACGTCTTCACCGTGGCACCCGAACGGGCGTCCGAACTGGCCGAACTGCTTCGGGTCGCCACCGAAGAAAAGATGCAGTTCGTTCCCGGCTTCATCTCGGCCAATATCCACGTCAGCACCGATGGCACCCGTGTGGTCAACTACGCGCAATGGCAGAGCGCCGAGGCATACCACGCCATGTTGGACGACCCGAACGCCCGCGAACACATGGGCCGCTGCGCTGCCATCGCGACCAGCTTCGAACCGCACCTCTACACCGTGGAATCGGTGCACCGAGCGCCGACCGGTTAGGCAGAAAGCACTTCCGTACCGTCGTGCGCGATGACACGATGACATCCATGACGAAGCATCTCCGCGGGCCGTCGCTTCTGTTCGCTATCGGGATCGGTCTCGCGAACGCGTGCGGTGTGGCTAACGCCCTGCCGCCGAATCCTCAGGTCCGCTATGAGGTGAGCGGCCCTGGCGTCGCCGAATTCATCTATTACCAAACCGACACGGGTCAGCAGCGCCAAGTGAATGCGACGCTGCCGTGGTCGACGCAGTTCACCTCCTTTGGCGGTCAGGTGTACGTCCTCAGTGCACAAGGGCCGGGCCCCCTGAATTGCAAGATTCTGCTCGACGGCAATGTGGTGAGCGATGCAACGGCGACGACGGGCACGCCCGCCAGAACCGTCTGTTCGCACTGACGACGGTCTAGGCTCGCCAGTGTCACCTCTTCAGCGGCGAAGGAGGGTCTAGGTGAGCCTCACGACGGGTCCCCAAAAGGGTATTGCGACGCGACAGAACGGGGCACCACCGCCGGACATTCCGCTTGCCGATATTCACCTCGAGTCGCTCGATTTCTGGGGCCTCGACGACGATATTCGCGACGGCGCTTTCGCCACCTTGCGCAGGGAGGCCCCGATATCGTTCTGGCCCGCGATCGAACTGCCCGGATTCGAGGCAGGCACCGGGCATTGGGCGCTGACCAAGCTCGACGACGTCCACTTCGCCAGCCGCCATCCAGACATCTTCAGCTCCGCCCCTGGCATCACCATCAACGATCAGAACCCCGAGGTAGCCGAGTACTTCGGCTCGATGATCGTGCTCGACGATCCGCGACATCAGCGGCTGCGCTCGATCGTCAGCAGGGCGTTCACCCCCAAAGTGGTGGCGCGCATTGAGGCGTCGGTGCGGGAACGGGCCCACCGGCTGGTGGAATCGGTGATCACCAATAATCCTGACCGACAAGCCGATTTGGTCAGCGAGCTCGCCGGACCGCTGCCGTTGCAGGTCATCTGCGACATGATGGGTATCCCCGAGGAGGACCACCAGCGGATATTCCACTGGAGCAACGTGATTTTGGGCGTCGGCGACCCCGACCTGACAATCGATCCCGAGGAGTTCGTTCGGGTTTCGATGGACATCGGCGCCTACGCCAGCGCGCTGGCTGAGGACCGCCGCGTCAATCACCACGACGATCTGACCACCAGCCTGGTGGAAGCCGAGGTCGACGGCGAACGGCTGTCGTCCAAAGAAATCGCGTCGTTTTTCATCCTGCTGGTGGTGGCCGGCAACGAGACAACACGCAACGCGATCAGCCATGGCGTGGTGGCGCTGTCCCGCTATCCCGAGCAACGGGAAAAGTGGTGGTCCAACTTTGACGATCTAACACCCACCGCGGTCGAGGAGATGGTGCGGTGGGCCTCCCCGGTGGTCTACATGCGCCGCACGCTGACCCAGGACATTGAGCTGAGCGGCACCAAGATGGCGGCCGGCGACAAGGTTTCGCTCTGGTACAACTCGGCGAACCGGGATGAGTCAAAGTTCGCCAATCCGTGGGCTTTCGACGTCGGGCGCAACCCCAATCCTCATCTTGGCTACGGTGGCGGAGGTGCCCATTTCTGTCTTGGCGCCAACCTGGCCCGTCGGGAGATCCGAGTCGTGTTCGATGAATTGCGCCGCGAGATACCCGATATCGTCGCGACGGAGGAACCCGCACGATTGCTGTCGCAATTCATCCACGGCATCAAGAGCCTGCCGGTCGCCTGGGCTCCCCCGCAGGGTTAGCCGCTGTCCGAAGGGACGGCGCGCTTCCGCAAACCGCACCCGTTCGACGGAGCTTTCCGCTGCCCGTAGGCATATCACCTCTTCGAACTTGATAGCGCATGCGCTATCAAATCCGGGCTTATCGTTACCCCGTGACCATTACCGCGTTTCCCCCTCCCGAGGTGCTGGCCGCCCGCCAGAAACTCGTGCTCGACCACTTCCACGACGAGGTCCGGCAGGCCTGGGACGACGTGCTCTCAACCTTCCCGCACCCGCACTACGAGCTGATCCCGCAGATGGTCGTCCACGACGGCGATGAGGCGGTGCGCGGCTACTACAACTACACCCGCATCGCATTTCCCGACCAAGACCACGAGATCATCGCGCTGCGACACAGCGCCGACGCGGTGATCGTCGAGTTCTGGTTGATGGGTACACATCGGGGTTATCTGGGCAAGGTTCCGCCCACCGGCAGCCGGTTCCGGGTCCGCATGACGGCTTACTTCGTGTTCGACGACGCGGAAACGCTTGTCTGCGAACGCATTTACTTCGACACGCTGACCATGATCAAACAGCTCCTGGGCGGGCTGAACATGAAGAAGCCGTCGAACTGGCTACTGGCCGCGCGCTGCGTACGTGGCCTGCTGTCGATGTCGTCCGAAAAGCCCGACCCGGCACTGACCAACACCGTGCCGCCGACGTTCGCGCAAGCTCGCTAAAACCGCCGTGAATTCTGCGATTACGGTCCTCACGGGCCTGCGGATGCCTAAACTCCACCGCTAAGCGATGGATCAAGGAGACTGCGATGCGGATGCGAAGCCTTCGCACGGTATGCGGCCTGACGGCTGTCGCAATGCTGGGCGCCTGCGCCACCGGCGGCCCGCATGCCGGTCCGGCGTCGACGGCGCCACCACCGACAACGGCAGCAGCCAAGGCCGCCATACCCCCGGCACCGCTGAGCTCGCACACCGAGAAGTGGATCAACCTCCAGGTCGGCGATTGCCTGGCAGACCTTCCGCCGGCAGATCTGAGCCGCGTGACGGTCACCGTGGTCGATTGTGCGACAGCGCATTTGGCCGAGGTGTTTCGGCGCGCTCCGATGGCCGTCGACGCCGCGATCGCCAACATCGCCGGCCGAGACTGCGCGGCCGGTTTCGCTCCCTACACCGGGCAATCCGTTGACGGCAGCGCATTTTCGATCACCTATCTCATCGACTCGAACCAAGACCGAACCGGGGCAAACCCCACCCCGAGCACCGTCATCTGTCTGTTGCAAGCCGGCAACGGTCAACCTCTCACCGGTTCGGCGCATCGCTGACGCGCCCTAGCAGCCCAACTGTTCGGCGAGATCGAGGAAGTCGGCCGCGTTGAAATCGAACTCATCGGAGTAGGCGACATCGGCTTCGCCGTCGGCTCCGAATTCCAGCGGGCGCGCGATGAAGGCCGTGCGAAAACCGAGTCGAGCCGCCGCGCGGATGTCGTACTTGTGGCTTGCCACCATCATGATGTCCGCGGGATCCAGACCCAGGTAGGTCGCGGCCATGCGATAGATCGCCGGATCGGGCTTGAACACCCCGGCCATCTCGGCGGCAAAGATGGCATCCCACGGCAATCCCGCCCGCTTGGAGATGTTGATCACCGCCGACACGTCGGCGTTCGACAGGGTGGCCAACGTGAACGCACTTTTCAGCCGAGTCAGTCCCGGCACCACATCCGGCCACGGCGCCAGCCGCTGCCAGGCCAGCGTCAGTTCCTCGCGCTCGGCATTCGAAAATCCTGTGATGCCGCACTCCTCCAGCACGGTTTCCAACGCGTCGCGATACACCGAGTGCACCGAAACCCATCCGCTGTGGCGGCTCTGCGCAGCCTCCAATGCGGCGAAGTAGGCTGCGCGCCAACGCCGCACCACGTCGGCCCAACCAACACCCGGGTGCCGCCCGGCGCTGATCCGCTGGGCCTCGCCGCAGATGGTGGAATGAAAATCCGTCGCCGTCCCCTGCACATCGAACAACAACGCCTTAACCACACGGGTCATCATGCAGCGGGGCCCTGAAACGCGACGTGGCGGGCCACGTTGTTGGCTAAGATCTGGGGCGTCGAAACGCTTGCTGTAACTGCGCACTGCGAGGTAGTTCGTGGCCGATAACACCGCTAGGCCCGCCGGCGAACATGGCACCGACAGTGCAGACGAATCCGAGCTCGACTACCGGTTCACCTTCGCCAACGAGCGGACGTTCCTGGCCTGGCAGCGCACCGCGCTGGGCCTGCTCGCGGCCGCGGTTGCACTCGTGCAGCTCGTCCCGGAGCTGGCGATCCCCGGCTCGCGCCGTCTGCTCGGGGTGGGTCTTGCCCTGCTGGCAACCGTCACCAGCGGGATGGGACTGCTGCGCTGGCAGCAGGCCGATCGCGCGATGCGCCGCGGCGACCCGTTGCCTCGTCACCCCTCCCCGGCCTACCTTGCGGTGGGCCTCACCCTGGTCGGGATCATTGCGCTCGGCTTGGTCATCCTCAAGGCGGTCGCGGGTTGACCCGGTCGGGCGTTTCCCAGCCGAGCAGCCTGCCGGCGGAACGGACGATCCTGGCCTGGACCCGGACGTCGTTCGCGTTCCTGGTCAACGGGGTGCTCTTGACGATCAAGGACTACCACGGCACGAAGGGGTCGGCGTCGCTGATACCGCCCGCCTTGGCCGGTGCCGCGGCGCTGTGTTGCTTCCTGATCACGTTGCGACGCCAGCGAACACTGGGACAGCGGCCGATTCCGCCGCGCGTCACTGCCCGAACCCCGGTGTACACCGTCGGGATCGCCGTGCTGGTGCTCATCGTCGTGACTGCGGTGACCCAGCTCGTCTAGCACTGGGGTCCCGCTAGCCGGTCGAGGGCTTGGCGTTGAGATACGCGGCTATCCCCTGGACGACGGCCGCGGCATATTTCGCCCGACCGTCCGCGCTTTCCATCCGGGCGGCCTCGTCCGCGTTTTTCATGTTGCCGAGTTCGACGAGGATTGCCGGATACTCGGCCAGGTTCAGGCC
>DASXMA010000026.1:0-28212 GCA_036495965.1 Mycobacterium sp. | reverse complement strand
GGGAGGAACAGCGTCTCCTTGCGTCCGCGCATCGCCATCCCGAATCTCGAACCCATCGACTGGGGGCACCTCCCGCTTGCGGGGGACGGAACCGATTTCTAACGCCGTTCGATTGGGGGCACCTCCCGCTTGCGGGGGACCACGAGATTGGCAGGTGCCGCTTCTATTCGGACGACGTTTCGTCAAGGATTGACTTTTATGGATGTCAAGGAGGTCTTGCTGCCGGGCGTCGGTCTCCGATACGAATTCGTCAGCCATAAAGGTGACCGGATCGGCATCATCGCCCGGCGCGGCGGCGATTTCGACGTCGTCGTGTACGGCCCCGACGATCCCGATCAGGCCCGCCCGGTCTTCCGCCTCACCGACGAAGAGGCCGACACCGTCGCGCAGATTCTGGGCGCGCCGCGGATCGCCGAGCGCTTCACCGAACTGACCCGCGAAGTGCCGGGACTCGAAGCGGGCCAAGTTCATATGCAGCCAGGCGGCCCGTTCGTGGACCGGCCGCTGGGGGAGACCCGTGCTCGCACCCGGACCGGGGCGTCGATCGTGGCGATCGTGCGCGACGAAGACGTGCTCGCCTCGCCGGGCCCGGCTGAGACACTGCGGGCCGGAGACGTCCTGATAGTGATCGGCACCGAAGAAGGCATCGCCGGGGTCGAACAGATCGTCGATAAAGGCTGAGCCAGTGCAGATTTCGGGGGCGCTGCTATTTCAGCTCGGCGCCCTCCTGGCCGCGCTCGCGGTGTTGGGCGCCATCGCGCGCCGGTTCGCGTTGTCCCCCATACCGCTTTATCTGGTGGCTGGCCTTTCCCTGGGCAACGGCGGCATCTGGCCGGTGGCTGCCGCCGGTGAGTTCATCAGGACGGGCGCGCCCATCGGCATCGTGTTGCTGCTGCTGACCTTGGGTCTGGAATTCTCCGCAACCGAATTCGCCAGCAGCCTTCGTCACCATTTGCCGTCGGCCGGCGTCGACGTCGTGCTCAACGCCACGCCCGGAGCGGTGGCGGGCTGGCTGCTGGGCTTGGACGGTGTCGCCATCCTGTCGTTGGCCGGCGTCACCTACATCTCCTCGTCGGGTGTCATCGCCCGCCTGTTGGAAGACCTCCGCCGCCTCGGTAACCGCGAAACACCGGCCGTGCTGTCGGTGCTGGTGCTCGAGGATTTCGCGATGGCGGCCTACCTGCCGCTGTTCGCGGTCCTGGCGTCCGGCGGCACCTGGTTGGAGGCGGTCGGCGGCATGATCGCCGCGGTCGGCGCGCTGTTCGCGGCGTTCGCCGCGTCGTATCACTGGGGACACCACGTCGGCCGGTTGGTGGCACACCCCGATTCCGAGCAACTGCTGCTGAGGGTCCTGGGACTCACCCTGTTGGTGGCGGCGTTGGCCGAGTCCCTGCACGCGTCGGCCGCCGTCGGCGCGTTTTTGGTGGGGCTCACCCTGACCGGTGAGACCGCGGACCGGGCGCGCCGGGTGCTGGGTCCACTGCGCGACTTGTTCGCCGCGATCTTCTTCCTGGCGATCGGTCTGTCGGTTGATCCACACGAGTTACTTCCGATGCTGCCGGTGGCGATCATCCTGGCCGCCGTCACTGCGGCGACCAAGGTGGCCACCGGGATATTCGCCGCCCGGCGTGACGGCGTGGCACGCCGAGGGCAGTTGCGTGCCGGCACGGCGCTCATCGCCAGGGGCGAGTTCTCCCTGATCATCATCGGGTTGGTCGGCGCGTCGGTTCCCGGCGTGGCCGCGCTGGCGACGTCGTATGTCTTCGTCATGGCGATCGTGGGTCCGGTGTTGGCTCGCCTTGTCGGCGGCCCCCCGCCGGAGGGTGCCGGGCCTGCGCAATAACGCCGCGGCGCTCAACCGATGTGCAAGGCGACCACCAGCCATCGTTTCTCCGCAATCCGTTCGACACGGCAGGCAACGGCGTGGATACGCTCGCCGCGGCTGTAGCAACCGAAGACCTCGGCCGCGGTCGCGGGGTGTCCGACTGGTTGAAGCCGCATCCGGCGCAGCACCGCGGCGCCTTCTCGTCCGGCTGGCGCGCGGCCGACCGAAAGGACGGAGTCGACCAGGCTGGGTGCCAGCAGCGGCCGCAGCTGGGCCAGCGGCCGGCGCCGGTCGATGACTTCCAGCACTCGACGCAGCGCGGCGTCGGCGAAGATCGCCGCTTGACGCATCGACGGGGACAGCACCGCCACGGTCGCCGCCTCCGATTGCCCGGTGGGTCGTCCGCTGTACGGCCGGCGCGGCGCGGGCCCGGCGCGGCGCAACGTTGCGTGCGATGATGGCCGGCACGGGAGGACGTTTCCCGGCACGCTTTGTCGTTCCGGCTCGTACTCGACGACGGGCGTGACGGCGAAGGTGTCGCGGCGGGGTGGGCTCACAGCAGGACTAACGGTCAACGGGCACTCTCCAACTCAAACGATGGAACCAACTCGTCCGATGCGGACGGAGGAGCCTGCTGGAGAGTGGCAGACAATTGTTTTTAAGGGGCGGGCCGTCGTCGCGCAATTCGGTCGCACGCGTACCCGTGCAGTGCCGCGGCGGCCCCCGGCGATTAGCGTGGGCGGGTACATCGGCGCACCAACGAATTGAGGGCGAATTGACAAGGAGCATAGGGCCGCAATGGTGACCCGGTTGTCGACATCGGATGCGTCCTTTTATCGGTTGGAAGACACCGCCACCCCGATGTACGTCGGATCGCTGTCCATCCTTCGCCGTCCGCGCGCCGGATTGAGCTACGAGGCGTTACTGGCCACCGTCGAGCAGCGGCTCGCCCTGATACCGCGCTACCGGCAGAAGGTTCGCGCTGTGATCGGCATGGCCCGGCCGGTGTGGATCGACGATCGCGACTTCGACATCACCTATCACGTCAGGCAGTCGGCGCTGCCATCGCCGGGCAGCGACGAGCAGCTACACGAGCTCGTCGCGCGACTGGCCGCCCGTCCAGTGGACAAGTCGCGGCCGTTGTGGGAGATGTACCTCGTCGAAGGCCTGTGCAAAAACCGCGTGGCCCTGTACACCAAGTCGCACCAGGCGCTCATCAACGGCATGACCGCGCTGGAGATCGGCCACGTCATCGCCGACCGGACGCGGCGTCCACCGCCGTTCCCCGAAGACCTTTGGGTACCTGAGCGCGACCCCGGCAATACTCGGCTGGTGCTCGGCGCGTTGGGCGACTGGGTGATGGGGCCGGGAGCGCAGCTGCAAGCCGTCGGATCCGCGGTGGCCGGGCTGGCAACGAACTATGGCGAATGGCTCGACGCCGGTCGCCGCGTCATCGACTTCACGCGCACGGTGGCGCGCGGCACCGCACCCAGCAGCCCGCTCAACGCCAGGGTCTCGCGCAACCGGCGGTTCACGGTTGCCCGTGGCAATCTAGAGGACTACCGGACGATACGCGCGCGTTATGACTGCGACGTCAACGATGTGGTGCTGGCAGTGGTGGCCGGCGCGCTGGGCAACTGGTTGTTGTCACGCGGTGAAGCGGTGTCGCCGACCGCGACGATCCGGGCGATGGCGCCGTTGCCGGTGTACTCCGATGGTCAACTCGACTCAACCGGCCCAGGTCAGACGATCAGCCAGGTCACCCCGTTCCTGGTCGACTTGCCGGTGGGGGAGCGCAACGCCGTGGTGCGTTTGTCGCAGATCGCGCACGCCACCGAATCAAACCCGACGGCCGCCAGCCTGGTCGACGCGAGGACCATTGTCACGCTGTCCGGTTTTGCGCCACCTACCCTGCACGCTATGGGTATCCGCGTCGCTACCGATTTTTCCGCCCGGTCGTACAACCTGTTGATCACCAATGCGCCCGGGGCTCAGTCGCAGATGTATGTGGCGGGTACCAAGTTGCTTGAGACCTATGCCGTGCCACCGCTGCTGCACAACCAGGCGCTGGCCATCAGCGTGACCTCCTATAACGGCATGTTGTATTTCGGAATCAATGCCGACCGCGATGCGATGAGCGATGTCGACCTGCTGCCCGGGCTGCTGAATCAATCACTCGAAGAGCTTCTGGAAGCTTCTCGGTAGGGGCGTCAAAATCGCTGTGTGGATATAGGATTCGCTGTTATGAGCACCGCGACAAATAACGGCGCGTCGGCGAAGGCGAAGGCGAAGAAAAAGAAATCAGCTGTGCCGGACGTGCCCAAGATCTCCAACGCCGTCTATGAGGCCGAGTTATTGCGGCTGCAAACAGAATTCGTGAAGCTGCAGGAGTGGGTGCGGCATTCCGGTGCGCGTCTCGTGGTCATCTTTGAAGGCCGCGACGCCGCGGGCAAGGGTGGTGCCATCAAACGGATCACCGAATACCTCAGCCCGCGGGTCGCCCAGATAGCCGCATTGCCGGTGCCGACCGACCGGGAACGCGGCCAGTGGTACTACCAGCGTTATATCGCCTACCTGCCCTCCAAAGGGGAAATCGTGCTCTTCGACCGGTCCTGGTACAACCGCGCCGGCATCGAGAGAGTGATGGGATTTTGTACGCCGCAAGAGTATGTGCTGTTTTTGCGGCAGACGCCCATCTTCGAGCAGATGCTGATCGACGACGGGATTCTGCTGCGCAAGTATTGGTTCTCGGTCTCGGAGGCAGAGCAGCTGCGCCGATTCAAGGCGCGGCTGAACGACCCTCTGCGGCAATGGAAACTGAGCCCGATGGACCTGGAGTCGGTATATCGGTGGGGCGATTATTCGCACGCCAAAGACGAGATGATGGTGCACACCGATACCCCGGTCAGCCCATGGTATGTCGTGGAATCCGATTTCAAGAAGCACGCCCGGCTGAACATGATGGCCCACCTGCTGTCCACGATCGACTATCAGGACGTGGAAAGGCCAAAGGTCAAGCTGCCGGAACGGCCGGTCGTGAGTGCCGAATACAAGCGGCCGCCGCGTGAGCTGTCGAAGTACGTCGACAACTATGCGGCCACGTTGATCGAGGGCTAGCTGTGGGCGCTGCCGCAATCCAGGTCTACATCCCAGCCACTCTGGCGATGTTGCAGCAACTGGTCACCGACGGGTCGTTGTGGCCGGTCAACGGCACCGCATTCGCGGTGACGCCGTCGTTGCGCGAGGCCTACGCCGAGGGTGACGACGATGAGCTCGCCGACGTGGCGCTGCGCGAGGCGGCGCTGGCTTCGCTGCGGCTGCTGGCGGCCGACCAGACCGTGCGGCCGCGACGGGCGGTGCTGTCCGCCGAGGTCGACGACGTCAAACTCCGTCCCGATCTGGACGACGCCGTCGTCAGACTGGACGCGCCCGTCGTGATCGATCAGGTGATCGCCGCATATGTCGACAACGCCGGCGCCGAGCAGGACGTCACCAAAGCTATCGAGGTCATCGATGCCGCTGACCTGGGCGATGAGGATGCTGACCTGATTGTCGGCGACGCCCAGGACCATGATATGGCCTGGTACGCCAACCAGGAGCTGCCGTTCCTGCTCGACCTGCTCTGAGCGAATCTGTGACGCATTCCGGGCCTGCGAGCCTAGATACGGCACCGTAGGTTACGGTACCGTAGCTTGTATTGATGGGGCGCGGAACTGCCCCCAAAACGTGAGCGGAAGCGAAACGCCGCACAGTGAGCAGGAGCTTCCTATGAGCAAGCAATATGCACCGATTACCGCTAATGTCGTCGCAACCAAACGTCCCAGCGTCGTGGGGGCGGACCGGCATCCCGGCTGGCACGCGCTGCGCAAGATAGCCGCACGCATCACCACGCCGCTACTGCCCGACGACTACCTGCATCTGGCCAATCCGCTGTGGTCAGCGCGGGAGTTGCGGGGCCGGATCCTGGAAGTCCGCCGGGAGACCGAAGACTCGGCGACGCTGGTCATCAAACCGGGCTGGGGCTTCAGCTTCGACTACCAGCCGGGCCAGTACATGGGGATCGGGCTGCTGGTGGAAGGGCGCTGGCGGTGGCGGTCGTATTCGCTCACGTCAAGCCCTGCGACATCGGCGTCCGCCCGCACAGTGACCATCACTGTCAAGGCGATGCCCGAAGGCTTCCTGTCCACCCACCTGGTGGCCGGTGTCGCGCCCGGAACCATTGTGAGATTGGCTGCGCCTCAGGGCAATTTCGTGCTGCCCGACCCCGCTCCGTCGTCGATTCTGTTTCTCACCGCCGGGTCGGGGGTCACGCCGGTGATGTCGATGCTGCGCACATTGGTGCGCCGCAACCAGATCACTGACATCACACACGTGCATTCGGTGCCTACCGAGTCCGACGTGATGTTCGGGGCGGAGTTGGCGGCGCTGGCGGCCAATCAGCCGGGCTACCGCTTCCAGCTGCGGGCGACTCGCACACAGGGTCGGCTCGATCTTGCGCGGCTCGACCACGAGGTGCCGGACTGGCGCGATCGCCAGGCCTGGGCCTGCGGGCCGGAGGGCATGCTCGTTCAGGCTGAGAAGGTATGGTCGGCGGCGGGCATCAGCGAGCGGCTGCACTTGGAGCGATTCGCGGTGTCCAGGGCCGCGCCTGCCGGGGCCGGCGGAACCGTCACGTTCGCCCGGAGCGGACGCGCCGTTGCCGCTGATGCGGCGACATCGTTGATGGACGCCGGTGAGGGCGCCGGTGTGCAGATGCCCTTCGGCTGTCGCATGGGCATCTGCCAGTCGTGTGTGGTCAGCCTGGTGGACGGCCACGTCCGCGACCTGCGAACCGGCCAGGAACACGACCCTGGGACCCGGATCCAGACCTGTGTGTCGGCCGCCTCCGGCGATTGTGCGCTTGACATCTAAAGGTTACTCACAGGTAACCTACGGATTCGTAGGTTACGATAGCGTAGGTAACTGACCGGACAAACGACCGCTAGGGAGGAAGACGATGGCGATCACCGACGTCGACGTATTCGCCCATCTGACGGACGCCGACATCGAAAGCCTGGCCGTTGAGCTCGACGCCATCCGCCAGGACATTGAAGACTCGCGCGGCGCACAGGATGCCCGCTACATCCGCCGCACCATCGCAGCGCAGCGCGCGCTGGAGGTAACCGGCCGGTTGCTGCTGGCTGCCAGTTCACGCCGTTCGGCATGGTGGGCGGGAACCGCGACCCTGGGCGTGGCCAAGATCGTCGAGAACATGGAGATCGGCCACAACGTCATGCACGGCCAGTGGGACTGGATGAACGACCCGGAGATTCACTCCTCGACGTGGGAGTGGGACATGAGCGGGTCGTCCAAACACTGGCGCTACACGCACAATTTTGTGCACCACAAGTACACCAACATCCTCGGGATGGACGACGATGTCGGTTACGGCATGCTGCGCGTCACCCGCGACCAGCGCTGGAAGCGCTTCAACTTCCTCAATCTGTTGTGGAACACCTTGCTCGCGTTGCTTTTCGAGTGGGGCGTCGGCTTGCAGCACGTGGAGATCGGCAAGATCCTCAAGAAACGGATGGATAACGACGAAGCCCGGCAACGAACCGACGAGTTCTTGGCCAAGGCAGGCCGCCAGGTGCTCAAGGATTATGTCGCGTTCCCGGCGCTGACGTCGCTGTCACCCGGCGCGACGTACCGGTCCACGTTGACGGCCAACGCGGTTGCCAACGTCATCCGCAACGTGTGGGCCAACGCCGTCATCTTCTGCGGCCACTTCCCCGATGGCGCAGAGAAATTCACCAAGACCGACATGATCGGCGAAACGAAGGGCCAGTGGTATCTGCGCCAGATGCTAGGCAGTGCCAACTTTGAGGCCGGGCCGGTGCTGCGGTTCATGAGCGGCAACCTGTGCCTCCAGATCGAGCACCACTTGTATCCCGATCTGCCGAGCAACCGGCTGCACGAGATCTCGGTGCGGGTGCGCGCGGTCTGCGAAAAGTACGACTTGCCTTACACCACAGGCTCATTCCTGGTGCAGTACGGGAAGACGTGGCGCACGCTGGCCAAGCTGTCGCTGCCGAACAAGTACCTGCTGGACAACGCTGACGACGCGCCCGAGACCCGCAGCGAGCGGATGTTCGCGGAGCTGGAGCCCGATTTCGCCGGCACCGATCCGGCGACCGGTCGGCGGCGCGGGCTGAAGTCCGCGATTGCCGCCGTGCGGGGCTGGCGGCGCAGTAAGCGGGCCGCGAAGGCTGCAGTCAGCGACGCTGACGAAGACCTGGCCGCCTAGGCCACGCGGTGTGGAGGGCTACGCTGTTACCTTCGCGGCCAGCGCTGCCAACTTGGCGTCGAGTTCCTTTGCCGCGCTGAGCAGTTGCGGATTGTCCTCGACGACCATCAGAAACGACGGCTTGACGTAGGTCAGACTGCTGCGGTCCTCGCCCTCGTCGACGAGTAGCACCTCGACCGGGGCGAACAAACCCGCGGTGACGTCGTGGCGCAACATCGTGATGGCGGCTGTCGGGTGTTATTTCGTCGAGCCGCTCGAAGATGGCCGCGTTGGCCATCCCGGCGCCCTCGCGCACTGTCTGCAAACCATACCGCTTCCCGCGCTGCTCCAGCGCGTTGACCAGCGTGGTCATCATGCGGGCGTTACCGACAACGGCGTGACCCGCGATATTCTCCCATCACGCCGGCAATGCAAGCCGATTCTGAGAGAGTTATGGTGCGGGATCGACATGTGCGTCGGGATCCTGCCCAATGGCGGGACGTCGATGCATCCACAGGGAAGAGAGATAGCCATGGGTGATGACGACGTGCGGGTCGCCCTGCGGCGCCATTGGGCGGCCTCCGACGCCAACGACTTTGCGACCGAGCACCAAATCTACCGAGCTGATGCAGTTCTCGACTATCCGCAATCGGGCGAGCGCATCCGAGGTCGAGCCAACATTGAGGCGTCGCGCGCTGCCCAGCCGAACACGAAACGCTTCACCGTGCGACGCATGCTTGGTGGCGGCGATCTTTGGATCAGCGAACTCGTCCTCACGTATGACGAGCAACCGTTTTACACGGTCAGCATCATGGAATTCGAGGGTGGCGAGGTTGTCCACGAGACTCAGTACTTCAGCGAGTCGTTCGAGCCGGGGCCGTCCCGCGCTCAATGGGTCGAACGAATGGAATGAGCGCTATGGCTTCGCGCCTCACGCTCGTCACGGAATATGATTGCCCTCCACAGCAGTGAAATTCGTACTTGATCATTCGGCAGTGTGCCGATCACCGAGGTGCCGTCGGTGATCTCCAGCCTCCGTCGCCCGGCCGAATCTCGGACGCCGCACTGAGCTTGATCTGTTCTCGGAATTGTTGGGCGTCGCCTATCGCGCCGACTTGATACCGCCTGGGTCTAGGCTCGGAGAGGCAAAAGGAAAGGTAGGCGATGTTCGCAGCGTTCGGATTTGAGGCCCTCGGTGTAGTCGTCGGCGATATGTATTTCATCGACCCGGCCCCGCTCTCCGGTCAGGAGACCCCGGAACGGGGAGTCAGATTGGAACTCCGCCTCGTCGAACGGGCCGAGCCCCAGGGGTCCATCTACGCCGGCGTCCCGATCACCTTCGCCCGCCCGGTCTGGCGGGTGGATATTTTCGGGTCAACAGAGAGCCCACCCGGGACGCTGGACCGGGCCCATCACCACCCCCGTTTCGACGGTTGGGAACCCGGACGCCGGCACTTCGTCGCCGAGCTGTCAGCCGACCCGCTGTCCTGGCTGGCCGATCAGCTGGCCGACCCGGCCGCCGTGCTGGCCCGGGCGGGTGTCGACGCGGACAAGGTCCCCACAGCCGATAAGACCGGACTCGCCGCGGCAACCCCGGAGATTGTCGCCGTAGTGAAACGGATGCTCGATGGCGTGCGGGACGGCGAATTGGCCCCGGCCCCCGCGGAGCCGGTTGCTGCTGCCCGCACCGGCTGGCTCTAGTTCTGACCAGCCGGATCGTTGCAATCCGAAAGGATCCTGCCACGCAGGAAGGGTTGATCTTTGGCTTAGGCTGCGAAGCGGCCTAGCCCAACCGCTCGGTGATGGTGGCGTCGCCATGCCGCCGCCCTCGCAGATGATCTGCAAGCCATACTGACCGCCGCGCTGTTCGAGAGCATTGGCCGGAGTGGTCATGATGCGGGCGCCGCTGGCGCCCAGCGGGTGGCCGATCGCGATGGCCCGCCGTTGACGTTGGTCTTCGCCAGATCCGTGCCGGTGTCATCCTGCCTCACTGCCTCCGCCAACAGCGTCCCCGGTTCGATGGCGAGCCTTGGCGGGTGGTGCTGGCTGCGCGGTCGACCGAGCCGCTAGACACGATGGGGTCGACACCATGAAACTTCTGGGTGGCGGTTCACCCGGAAAGGCCGCGCCGCGGTGGTCGACCGCCAGCTTCTGTTCGAATCAAAGGCGAGCGTAGGAGCAATCCCGGAGGGGTCGAAGGTTATGGGACACGCAACCTATGTCATCGCTTCCACTCCTCGTTCAGGTAGTTCGCTCCTGGCCGCTGGCCTCGTTGCGACTGGAGTTGCCGGGCGGCCCGAAGAGTACTTCACGCCCGACCACGTTGGCTCCTACAAGCAAGATTTGAAACTGCCGATGAATTGCTCCTGGGCCGAATATCTGGCGGAAGTCATGGCGTTCGCGGCGACCGAGAACGGTGTTCGGGGTCTCAAAATTCATTGGCGGCATGTCGTCTCGCTTGCGCGAGTCCTTGGTTTTCGTGGCGATCCAGGGGTTGCTCTCGACGTGCTTTTCCCGGCGGCAGTTTTCGTCAATATCGTCCGTGCTGATCGGCGCGCGCAGGCCATATCACTGTTTCGTGCCGAAACCACCGACGAGTGGTTTCGTTCTCCCGGCCCGTCGACGAGCGTGGGCCAGTGGGGGCTCTACCTGGCCCGGCCCACATCCGGCCGGGCTGCAGTCGATCTCACCGGCGTGGGGCCGAGATACGAGCAGATTATCGGGATAGAACAGAGCCTCGACGCCGAACAGGCAGCGTGGACCATTTACTTCACCACTCGGCGTCTTAAGGTTCTGACGGTCCGGTATGAAGAGCTCGACGCGAACTATCGCGGTGAGATTGCGCGAGTCTTGCAGTTCCTCGGCGCTGATCCCGCGCACGCCGCTGGCTTGCCCAAACCCCCGCTTGAGCGTCAGTCCGACCACATCAACCAACACTGGCGGCGACTAATTGACCAGGAGCATCGCCATCAGTTGACGCCGAAATGATCCGCCGGGGACGCGGGAGCGCCCGGTCCGACCGAACGAACTGAACCGATCCGACACTGAAAAGCACTCACGGGGCGGCCTCCGGTCAGACGAATGCGCTCACTAAGTAGGTTTGGGTGAGTAGTGTGCTCCACGCCTGGTCGTTGAAGGGGTCCTGAGGCGGTGTGAAATCGATGCCGCGCTCGGTGAGGTCGTCGCAGAATCTGGATATCGCCGTTTCGACATCGAGGTCGTCTTCGTGCTCGTCGTAGGCATGTGCCTCACGTTCGTCACGGAAGGTAATTGCCCTCCAAAGCAGTGAGATTCGTACTTGGTCATTTGGCAGTATTCCGATGACCGAGGTGCCATCCGTTATCTCCCAGCCTTCGTTGCTCGGCCGGATCTCGGATTGCACGCTCAGCTTGATCTGATCTCGGAAGCGTTGGGCGTCTCCAATCGCGCCGACTTGATGGAACATTAGGTCGTTGTCACCAAAGAGCGCGACATTTCCGAACGGTCCGCATTCAGACTCGGAGGGATGGTCGATGCCGTGTGGCCAGTATTCGTAGGCCCCATCGGGTCCGTCGTAAAACCAGGTGAGTGCGCCTGCGACTCGAACCGCCCATCGTTCGAAGAGGCCGGATACCCCCATCACCATTGGAAACCAGAGCGGAGTCTTCGGGGAGATGCCTCGATAGGTTGGGAGGTCGACGTGGCGATGTCCTGCTGCCATCGGGCCCATCACGTTCACAACGAGAGCCTGAGGCCGAATGATTCTCGCTCCGAAGAGTTTTCCAGCTCCTTCGATGAAGAGCGGGTCATCTATCAGTGCCTGGATTGAGTCATCAAGAGGGTTGGCGTCGGCTGCCCAAGTAGTCCGGAACCACGGCTCCAGTGGCGCGAATTGCATCATCTCGCTGTACCCCGCGCCGGCAATCATCATTGGGTACGGAGCCTGATCGCGAATCGTGCGCCGAACGGCGTCACGGTCGGCGTAGGCGGGGTGGACACGTAACGGCGGGACGGTTACCGGCCCTATTTTTGCTGTCGCCATTGATGCCTCCATCGGCCGCCATCTTTCTTCGTATCTGAAGGCCACCGCAAACGCCAGCAACCGTTAAGCGTCAGAAGCGGCGGCCACCGTGTGCAGGATCGCAGATCAGATTCCTGCGCTTGATGCCCAACTGAACACCGAGTGCCGAATGAACCGGTCAACGCTCAGATCAACCGGCTGCTATTTGGCGAGCTGTGGGCATCAATGCGCGCAGTAACCGCCTGTGGCTTCGCCGTCGATGGGTTCACGCGGACGGCCCATAGATGGTGTCGGCGGCTACTGAGGCGAGACCGAGTTCACCGGCGACGGCGTCAATCGCTTGCTGGGCGATGTTGAGGTCCACCTGGCCGCAGCTCGGAGCGCATCCCAGTACCACCTCTCTCGCTCAAGGCGATTCCGTCCGGCGTGCAAATTGCGGTGCGTGCTCGGGACGTAACCCGACGCCGATGGCGTAGGCGGGGATCACCGCCAGCGAGGGTATCCAGCCGAAAAGCCTTGCGGCGGCGTTGGTGATTATGGGTGGCGGCGGCTTGATCTCGCCACGCAGGACGACTGGGATGAGGAATCGCGCCAAGACCTGTTGCACAGCCTGGGTGATTGCCGCGGGGAGGTTTCTGCGTTTTTGGACCGCCGCCAGATCATCTGTGGTGAGCCGATGGTTCAGCAGGGGATCGGCCAGGAGCCGCGCTGTCGCCACGGCATCGGCGATCGCGAGGTTGATCCCGACTCCGCCGGCCGGAGACATCGCATGGGCGGCGTCCCCGATGCACAAGAGTCCCTTCTTGTACCAACGACGGAGCCGGTTCACCCGAACGTCAAGAACTTTGACGTCGCCCCACGATTTGAGGTTCTCTACCGAGGCTTCGGGGACCAGTTCAGCAACCTCGGAACGGAACGTGCCGATTCCGCGGGCGTGCAATTGCTGCTCTCCGCCTTTCGGGAGGAAGCATCCGGCTTGGAAGTAGCCTTCCCGCGGTATCAGTATCAGGGTCAGGCTGGACGAAGCACGGGGTTGGAGTTGATATTTCACTTCGGTCTTGCTGTCCAGTCGAAACCACCCGACGTCGAACGGCACCGGGTACTCGCGCGCGGTCAGTCCGGCTTCGCGGCGCACGGTTGAGGTGCGGCCGTCGCAGCCCACCATGAGGTCGGCACGTAACTCTCCGGGGCCGTCGGGCCCAAGGTAGCGCACGCCGATGATGGCGTCGCCGTCGTTTAGCAACCCGGTGACTTCGGTTTGCATCCGCAAGGTGAAGGTTGGTTCGTTCTTTCCGGCCGCGGCGAGCAGATCGAGGAGATCCCATTGGGGCACCAACGCGATATAGCGATGGGGTTGGTGTAGGCGGCGGAAGTCGACGAATGTGACCCGCCGCCCGTTGATGTCGAACTCGGCTTTTTCGAACTTGCTGTGCGGCAGGGCGTCGAAGCGGGGAAACAACCCCAGTTCGTCGAGTAAGCGCAAAGTGACCGGGTGCACGGTGTCACCGCGAAAGTCACGAAGGAAGTCGGCGTGCTTCTCGAACACGGTGACTTCGACGCCGGCTCGAGCCAGCAGCAGCCCGAGGATCATGCCGGCGGGACCACCGCCGGCGATTGCACAGGTGGTGGATTTCGGTTCGGTCATTGGGTTCTTCGCTTCTGCAGGGCCTCGACAGCGCGGACGAACGGATCGGGTTGTATCACACCACAGGTGGCGATGTCTCTGCTACCACTAACCTATGACTGGTCGGCGGTGCCGCCGGCACCTCCGCAAGCACATTCAATTTCTGCCGTTCGCTGAGCCATCTGTCGGATCTGGCTGCAGCGCGACGCTGAAAGCTACCGCCTAACGAGCGACGGCTACCGCGAGCCTTCCGCAGCGAAGACGTCGATCGCCCGCACCGGCGTCAACATCAGCAGCGGGATCTGACGGCTAGTTGACTTCTGATAGGTGAGGTAAGGCGGGTACAGGTGAGCCATGTACGCCCAAACTTGATGGCGTTCCTCGCCTTCGGGTTTGCGCCACGTGGCCTCGAATGCTTGGGTCGCGATCTGGACGCCGATCGTGTTGCTCTGTAAGACATTCAAGTACCACTGCGGATGCGAGTCGGCACCTCCCTTCGATCCGACGATCACGATCTCGCCACCGACGTTGCCGTAGATCAACGGTCTGACATAGCTCTTCCCCGATTTGCGACCCACATACTTGATCAAGCAGTGGGTGGTGAGTACCCGGCCCCCCACCGCGCTTACGTCCATGATGTGGCCCCGCGTGCCGCCGGAGGTCAGATATGTCTCGAGGTGCTCGCTGATCCAGTCACTTCGCGCCGCTCGGATCGATGCGGCATCGGCGTCGCTCATGGGTGACTCCTAAGGTAAACGGGGCGAGGACCATTGGACCGACCTCCGTCGATGAGTTTGCCAGCCTGACCATGCAACCATGCGCCCATCCGACTCTGCCCGTGACCCCGCCCGTCCCGACCTCGACATGAAAAGTAGACAAGCGTATACTTTTGTGGGTCGAGCCGGTGTCTACAGAAGGGGCGTCCGTGAGCTTCAGTGGCGACGAAATCGCCTTCATGAACAGCCAGAGATTAGCAAGGATCGCCACCGTCGGCGATGACGGTCAACCTGACGTGGTCCCAGTCGGTTTCGAGTTCGACGGGACCTATATGATCATCGGTGGTTATCAGCCGTCGAAAACCCGACGGCACCACAACGTCCTGGCCGGCAACCACAAGGTTGCGTTGGTCATCGACGATTTGGTGTCCACGCAGCCGTGGAGTCCGCGTTTTCTTCGCGTGTACGGCACTGCGGAAGTCGTTGGAGGCGATCAGCCGTATTTGCGTGTGACGCCGGCGATTTCGTGGAGTTGGAACCTCAGCGGCGAACCGCTGCGATACGACGAATCATTCACCCCACCCAAACGCACCGTTCATTGACGGATGCGTCCGATCTAGGAGATGTCATGAGCTTCAATACCCCCAACGGTACCCACGGCGCAAGGCAGCCTCGCGCGGGTCGGTTGATGCGTTGGTTCAATGGTTGGAACATGAAACGAATCCGCCAAAAAGGCGGCAAGATCATGGGTATGGACGCGCTGGTGTTGACCACAGTTGGTCGCAAGAGCGGAGCCGAGCGCAGCTCACCCGTCGCGTATTTTCCGGACGGCAATGATGCGTGGCTGGTTGTGGCGTCAGCGAACGGAGCAGCCAATAACCCGACCTGGTACTACAACATTGCCGCGCATCCTGACCAGGTTCGAGTCGAACTCGCAGGGCGCAAAGTCGCCGTCGCCGCCGAGCAACTCCACGAACAGGCGCGCGAAGACGCATGGCGTCGAATCAAGAAGGAGTTGCCGCGTTTTGCCAAATACGAACAGCAGACCGATCGCGAATTGCCGGTGATTCGGTTGCAAGCTCGCTCAGTGTCCACGTCGTAAAGGCCTTGAATCGCGAGGAGGAAGGCGGGTGAACGACGACGATCAGCCACCGGATTCCGCGCACCCGTCGGGGGCTGAGCGCAAGGGTCAACGCACTCGGCGTCAGATACTCGAGGCGGCTCGCGCAATATTTGGGGACGTGGGTTATGAGCGTGCCACAATCCGCGGTATCGCCGCCACTGCCAACGTCGACAAGTCCTCGGTCGTAAAGTATTTCGGCTCCAAACAAAAGCTCTTCGAAGAAGCGGCCACCTGGACCATCCCCATCGACGATGTCGTGTCCGCCGACCCATCCCAAACGGCGGAGAACTTGGCGCGTGGAATGCTGGCCGCTTGGGCTGCCGACTCGAACAGTCCCATGGCGGTGCTGCTGCGCGCCAGTATGACAAGCGAGGAAGCCGCTAACCTCCTGCGGACTCACATAACGTCCCACGCGGTGAGCACCATCGCTAAAACGATCGACGCTCCTGATGCGCGTCTTCGTGCTGCGCTGATCGGAGCGATACTCATGGGAATCGCCAGTCAGCGTTACCTCTTGCGGATGCCAGACCTGGTCGACGTTGACATGGAGCACCTTCTGCGGCTGATCACCCCGGCCCTGCGCGCGGTCATCGACCCCGCCGATTGACGGCCCCTACCGCTAACCGCGCGACGACGGACCTCGTCCGCCGAATAGCTTTGCGGCCCTTCCAAGAGACGGCAGACGTTCTCGCCCCAATTTGTTCTCATCGGTGGGCGGCCGTTGTCTTTAGTTCGGTCTCGTAGGGACCCATCTGCTTGTCGTCGAACGCATAGGGGCTGTTCCTATCAAGGCCGCGAACAAAAGTCGTCACCAGAGCGATGAGGAAGGCGAGCGTGACCACAAGGGTCTTGTTCCATGTGCTGCGTCCGATCGGTCCTTTGGCACGCAACGCGGTGATGTAGGTGACGCCGATCGGAACGTGCAGCAGGATGGCGGCAAGGAAGCCGGGACTGTACTTGGCGCGGGCCAGGCTGGGAAGGATGATGCCATGGTCGACCGCTTGGAAGATGCCGAACAACATCGGCGGTAGTCCCAGCCACTTGATCGCGGGGAAAAAGATCGGCGCGATGTAGAACGGGTAGGCGAGGGCTGTGTTGATGCACAGCGACGATTGCCTGTTGAGCGGGTAGTTGAGCGGCTGGCCGCTTTTCATCACGCCGCGGTTCGCGTGACCGGGAAAGTAGCCGGGGTCGACATACTCCTCGTATTGGTGGACGGTTAGTGCGATGAGGTTCATCGCCGACAGTGCACGCAGATTTGTCAGCTTGCTGCGGCCCGCTAGAACAGTCGCTCCGCCCAGCGCCATCCCCAGCACCGCGTCCACGCGCGGCCATTGCTTACGGTAGATGTCTAACGACTTCGCAGTACCCATTGTTCGTTCTCCGCATCCAAATAGGGTCGTAGGGTTAGGTTTTCGCAGTTCTCCGGTTGCAGCTGTGGAGTTCGTGGAAGTAGTCGCTCAATGTGCGAGGTTCGCGGCCTAGAATGGCTCGCAACACCAACGGGTTGCCGCCGGGGAGTCCGAAGCGGTCGTAGTGGGCAATCATTCGGCTCATCCGTGCCGCCACCGTGCCTTCAGGTTGGCCTGCCGCATAGTCATCGAGAAATGATTCAACGGCCTCGATTCGACGACCAAGAACGCTGCTGGCGATGGCCGCCACCTGTGTCCCATCGAACAAACCAGCGGCACACAATTCGAACGTGCCGAAACTGAGCCTGTCGCTGATCATCGCGATCGCCGCAGCCTCCGCGACTTCGCGATAGTCGACATAACACAACTTCGACGACACGGAGTAGGGCAGTGACAACCGTCCGTCGTTGACTATGCCGCCCCAGTATCTGTCGGCGATGCCCTGCATGAACACCGCCGGTTGTAGGACGGTGAAATCCAGGCCCGATATGTACAGCGCGTCTTCAACCGGCAGTTTGGCGGCATGGTTGTCCATCGCGGTGATGACGGGATGAATGACGCCGGAGTACACGAACTTTCGCACCCCAGCCTGCCGGGCAGCATCGACCATGGCCACGCCAATTGTCGCTTCGTCCTCGACGAACGCGGGGCCGATATGAAACACGCCTTCCACCCCTGTGACCGCCGCAGCCAGACTCTCGGGTTCGTTGAGGTCACCGAAAGTTACTTCGCTGGCACCGTTTCGAAGTGCGACCTCCGCCGACTGCTCGGAGCGCACCAGCGCACGCACGCCGACACCACGCTGCACCAACTCCGCCAGTACAAACTGCGCGTAGCGTCCCGTGGCGCCCACCATTAGAATGTCCATCGACTCCGCTTTCCCCGGCCCGCTGGTCGTGCCTGTTGTCTTCGGCGGCGTCAGTCGGCGGTGATGGCAGCCGTAACGGCGAACGGACCCATCTGCTCTTCTGTGAAGGCGTGCGGACTGTTCTTGTCCTTGAAGAACAGGTTGGGGCTGGCCACTCCGAAGAAGGCGAAGGTGACCATGTACGCGATGCTCTTGAACCAGTCACCACGCGTGATCGGACCCTGCTTTCTCAACGCAGTCAGGTAAGCCAGCCCGATCGGGGTGTGTAAGAAGATCGACGCCAAGAACCCTGGGCTGTACTTGGATCGCGACATCACCGGAAAGACCACTCCATGCCCGACGGCCTGGCTCATCCCGAAGACCACCGGGGCAATACCCAACCACTTGACCTTCGGAAATAGCACCGGCAACGCATAGAACGGGTAGGCAATCGCGGTGTTGATGCACATCGCGTTGTGCGTGTTCAACGGGTAGTTGCGCGGCTGGTCGCTCTTGAACATCCCTCGGTTGAACTGCCCCGGGAAGTAGCCCGGATCTTCATACTCTTCGTACTGATGCACCAGCAGCGCAATCCAATTCAGCGTCGATAGTGCCCGCAGATTGCTGACCTTGCCGCGACTCGCCAACGCGGTTGCCCCGCCGATGACCATGCCGAGCACCCCGCCGATGCGTGGCCAGTTCTTGCGGTAAATGTCGAGGGTGGATGCGCTCATCGTGGTCTCCTTGCCTAATCAGAGGAAGTGTCATCTCGTTGCCGCCGGGCCGCCTCAAGCTTTTCTGGAATGTGAAAGCGCTCCATTTCGTCTTGCTCGAATGGGAACCGAGGATTATCGCCGCCGAAGACGAGTTGCTCAATCACATAGAAAATCAGAACCATGGCAACGATCATGTATGCGACCGCCCCTAGCCAATCCCACCCGGTAGCCAGCCTGTTCTGGTGAATGTAAAACACATAAACCACACCTAGCGGCAACCAGCCGAAAACGGCCGTGGCGACGCCGGGGCTGTACAAGGATCGGATCTGGTAATTGACCACGATGGCGTGGCCGATCACCTGCAAAACTGCCCCGACGATGATGGTGGCCAACCCAAGCCAGATCGTGTGCGGGAAGAAGACCGGAAGTAGATAGAACACGTAGGCAAAAGTGACGTTAGCCGCTGCCGAGGAAAGCTGGTTGAGCGGCTTGAAATACCGGGGGTTGCCGAGCAGCGGAACCATTACCACGTTCGCCACTGCTGGAAATCCGCCCGGCCAGCTGTACTCCTCGAATTGATGGAGCAGAACGACGATGAAGTTGAGAATGAGTAGCCGTTGTAAGACTTCGAAATTCCCCCAGCCGGCCAATAGCCATGCTCCGGCGACGACGGCCGAACCCAGACCGATGTCGTGCCAATGCCGCCGCAAAAGTATTGATGGACTCATTGTCTATTCCTCCCTTCCTTGAGCGCCGTCGGCGCCCACATTGCCGTCACTGCCTCGCGTCGATCGGTCGGCCGCCGTCGGCCGCAGCGCACTTCATCGGCCCACCGGGGCGGGGTAGCGCAGCGTGTCGCTTTCGACGGCGATCGCCGGGGCCGGCCTTCGCGCCGGCCGGCTGCGTACTCGCTGAGGCCACCAGAACCAGCGGCCCATCAGTGCGGCGATGGACGGCGTCATGAATGAGCGGACGATGAGAGTGTCGAACAGCAAGCCCATCCCGATCGTGCTACCGACCTGAGCGAGGATGAGCAGGGCGCTGAGTCCGAAGGAAATCATCGTGAAGGCGAACACCAGGCCGGCTGAGGTGACGACCGCGCCGGTGCCGGCCATGGATCGGATGATGCCGGTGTTGATGCCGGCGTGGATTTCTTCTTTGAATCGCGACACCAGCAGCAGGTTGTAGTCCGATCCAACTGCCAGCAGGATGATGACCGACATGGCCAGGATCATCCAATGTAATTGGATGCCAAGGACGTATTGCCAGAGCAGCACCGAGAGCCCGAACGAAGTACCCAGCGACAGCAGTACAGTGCCGACGATGACAGCGGCGGCGATGACGGCACGGGTCAAGATGAGCATGACGATGAAGATCAGGATCAGTGCTCCCGCTCCGGCGATCAGCAGGTCGTAGGTGGATCCTTCTTTCATGTCTTTGGCGGTGGCCGCGGTGCCGGCGATGTAGATGCGTGAGTCTTCCAGCGGGGTGCCCTTGATGGCCTCGAAGGCGGCGTTACGGATCGCGTTGATGTGGGCGATGCCCTCAGTGGTCGCGGGATCGCCCTGGTGGGAGATGATGAACCGCACCGCTTTTCCATCTGGCGAGATGAACATCTTCATGCCCCGTTTGAAGTCGGCATTGTCGAACACTTCTGGGGGCATGTAGAACGAGTCATCGTTCTTGGCGGTGTCGAAGGCCTGACCCTCGGGGTTGCCTTTACTCTGCATGGCAGCGCCTTGGTCTTGTATTCCGGCCATTGTGCTGTGCATCGAGAGCATCATGGTGTGCATCGACTTCATCATCGCGACCATCGGTGTCATGATTTGGAGCATCTTGGGCATGATCGCGTCCATCTTCTCCATTTGAGGCATTAACTCGGAGATCTGGTCGGTGAGGTCGTCGATGCCGTCTAGGGCATCGAAGATCGACCGGAAGGCCGAGCAGGTCGGGATGTCGAAACAATGTTTCTCCCAATAGAAATAGCTGCGTATCGGCCGGAAGTAGTCATCGAAGTCAGAGATTTTGTCGCGCAGGTCGTTCATTTCGGTGACCATAGATTTCATCTGTCCGACGAGGTTGTGCATGATGCCGGTCATCTCCTTCATGATTTCGATCATGGATTCCATGGTGGTCACCATCGTGCCCATCTGGTTGGCCACGACCAACATCTGGTCCATTTGCGACTTCGTGTAGTCGCGCTGCAATTGCTGGCTCACGCCTTGCATACCCATCTGGTAGGGAATGGAGGTGTGGTCCATCGGGGTACCTAACGGCCTGGTGATGGTCTGTACCCGTGCGATGCCAGGAGTGTGAAAGATGTTGCGGGCGATGCGTTCCACGATCAGCATGTCCGCGGAATTGCGCAGGTCCTGGTCAGTTTGGACCATCAAGATTTCCGGGTTCATCCGGGCTTGGGAGAAGTGCCGGTCGGCGGCGGCGAATCCCTGCTGTGCCGGAATGTTGGTCGGCATGAATTTGCGGTCGTTGTAACTGGTCTTATAACCGGGCAACGCGGCCAACCCGACCAGCGCCAAGGCGCAGGCCGCTGCCAGGATCGGACCCGGCCATCGGACGACCGCGGTCCCTAGCCGTCGCCAACCGCGGGTCCGTGCAACGCGTTTGGGCTCTAAGAGCCCAAACCGGCTGCCGACCACCAGAATCGCCGGTGCCATGCTCAGCGATGCTAGGACCGCCACTAAGATGCCGAGTGCCAGTGGGACACCCAACGTTTGGAAGTAGGGCAGCCGGGTGAAGTGCAGGCAGTACGTCGCGCCGGCGACGGTTAGACCCGAACCGAGGATGACGTGTGCGGTACCCCGATACATCGTGTAAAAGGCGGCTTGTCGATCCTCGCCGGCAGTACGCGCCTCGTGATAGCGGCCCAGGACGAAGATCGCGTAGTCGGTACCCGCGGCGATGCCCAACATGGTCAGCAAGTTCACCGAGAACGTCGACATGCCAATAAGGTTGTAGTACCCGAGGGCAGCGACCACGCCACGGCCGGCCGCCACTTCCAGAACCACCATCACCAGGACCAACACCACCGTGACGACAGAGCGGTACACGATGAACAGACTGATCAAGATGACCAGCAGCGTAATAAGCGTGACCAACCTCAGGCTGGTGTTCCCGACGTGTTGCTGATCAGCGGTGAGTGCGGTCGCCCCGGTCACGTAGACATGGACGCCTGCCGGTGCTGGCATGCTGGAAATGATCTTGCGGACTGCGTCGATGGACTGGTTGGCCCGGGCTTCACCTTGATTGCCAACAAGATTCAGCTGTACATAAGTGGCTTTACCGTCGCTGCTTTGTGCTCCGGCGGCTGTCAGCGGGTCTCCCCAGAAATCCTGCACGTGGGTGATGTGTGCGGGATCGGCTTCGAGTTTCTTGATCAAGTCCGCGTAATACCCGTGGGCCTCGTCCCCAAGCGGCTGATCGCTTTCGAACACGATCATCGCCGACGCATTGGAGTCCGATTCCTTGAAGACCCGCCCGATGTGCTTCATCGCCTGCATGGACGGGGCGGTGTCGGGGCTCAATGACACGGAGTGTTTTTGGCCTACATCCTCCAACGAGGGCACCGCGACGTTGAGTAACACGGTGAGCGCCACCCATCCCAGCAGAACAGGAACCGCGAAGGTGTGAATAATCCGGGGAATGAACGGCCGCGCTCCCGCGCGATGAATGGTCATGCCGACTTCACCTGGCAGAATGCGAATGCGTCCACGCCGTCAGCCGACTTCTCGTCTTTGACCTTGCCGTCCACCGTGATCCGACAGCCGATGGTGTCGGCGTTGCCCTGGGCGAGCAGAATCGGCGTAGTCGCCGGCGCGGTCGTTGTCAGCGTGAGCGTCCACGGAAGCGGGACTTGTTTGAGACTCTGAGGATTCGACGACAGATCGAGATAGTTGATGGTCGCGGCGGCGCCCGCCGGCCCGAACACCTCGTAGGTGATCTGCTTGGGGTTGAAGGGCTTGGCGTCGTTGGCGAGCCCCGAGCCTTCGCGACTGATTTCGTTGTCCGACCCGAAAACGCCGTGCAGCCGAAAGATCACGAACACCCCAAGCGCGATCGCGGTTAACACCAGTAGCGGCAACCAGGCGTGCATCACTCTCCTGATCATGAAATCCCTTGTCTTTCTTGTCGTGGAGCCATAATCGTTGCGGCCGGGCGCGATTACCTCGCGCTTTCACGAGCGCGCTGAAGGATTTCAAACCTGTGTCGTGGGCGATGCGGCGCCGCCAAAATTGTTGAACTCTTTTAGCCGTTCACGTCCGGAGCGGGAGTGCTTGGCTCTGGCACTGCTGTCCCGGGGGCGTAGTGGCCCATTTGATGCTCGGTGAAGGCGTAGGGGCTGTTCTTGTCGCGACCGCGGAGGTTGGGCGTCGCGACGCCGAAGATCAGGAAAAGCAACAGCACCACAAGGCTTTTGATCCAGTTGTCACGGCCGATCGGTCCTCGAGCGCGCAACGCAGAAAGGTAGGTGACACCTATTGGAAGATGCAGCAGGGCCGCGGTGAGGGCACCTGGACTGTACTTGGTATGGATCATGCGGGGTATCACGATGGCATGGCCGAACGCTTGGAAGATGCCGAGCAGCACTGGCGGTAGCCCCAGCCATTTGACCTTGGGAAAGATCGTCGCTGGGACGTAGAGGGCACGGAAGAAAATATTGGCGCACATCGCCGAGTGTGCGTTGAAAGGGTAGTTGTAGGGCTGGTCGCTTTTGAAGAGGGCGACGTTGACCATGCCCGGGAACCAGCCAGGATCGACGTATTCCTCGTATTGGTGGGCGCACATCGTCATGGCGTTCATCACTGACAGGGCACGCAAATTGGTCTGCGACTTGCGGCCAACCAGGATGCTCACCCCACCAAGGGCCATCGCCTGCACCGCGGCGACTCGGGGCCACTCCTTGCGGTAAACGTCCAAGAACTTCGTCCTGGTACTCACGTTGTTCTCCATTCCACTGTCATGGGATTTACCCCTCGGTCCCGGAGCGGCGATACTCTACTAGAGTAGGCATCGGATAATGTATCACGCGAGCTCGGCTGACACCAAGCCATGACAACGCGGACTTTGAATTCGAACTACCTCTGCGCCGTCAGCCCTGCTCGGCTACGGTCGGGCGAGAGAACAGAACGGTGATCGACCGTGGGCCCAACTCCTTTGGCCGAGGAACGAATTCGATTTGCATGGCCGGATCGGCGGCGTGGCCTAGAGTCTCCAGTGCCGAAGCGCTGTATGCGCGCAACGCGCTGATGAAGCCATCGTGCAACAGCGGCCGAAGCGACGACCACGGCAAAGCCAAGAGTTGCAAAGAGGGTCTCAACAGTGAAAACAGCATCAATGCCAACGGACTCTGCCGCTCCAGGTCGATAACCAGGAAGCGCTTGCCTACCCGGGTGGCCTCAGCGATAGCGCGGTAGGCGACGGCCGGCGGCAGGTGGTGAAACGCCTGAGCGAATACCACGAGGTCGTAGCTGTCGTCCTCGGCATCGATGGCGGTGGCGTCAACGACCTGAGTGCGCACTCGCGGATTTGTCCCCAGTTCCCCGGCCGCGATGTTGGCCACCGACGTCGGATCGAGATCGCTGACTGTGACGGTCGCCGTCGGATGCAACTCGAGGATCTTCGCCGACAGCTTGCCGTGGCCCGCACCCAATTCCAGGATGCGTGGACTCGGGATATCGGACACCACATCCAAAGCGGCACAGGCGTCCTTCTCGTGCAGCTTGAACAGTCCACCGAGCCGGTCGAGCATCTTGACGACCTTCTGCTTGACCTCGTCGGGCGCGTCGTCGCGGTCGAGGTATTCGAGTTCGTCGGTCTGAAATCGACGATCCAACCAGGACGCTTCGAGTCCGCCCCGCGGCATCGTGGCGATCGACTGTCCGGCTTTGTTGCAATCGCTCATTTACAGGTCCCCTTTGCGGGCTGGAACTCACGGAAGCGCAATGCCCCCTGCGCAGCACGGTACACTAATAGAGGTCCACCCTACTTGAGTCCCGAGGGTTGTGGCGGCAGCCGATGGCGGCAAGGCCTTACCCTGAAAGCAGCCATGAAACCGCACACCACAACCGACCCGGGTGACGCGCCGCCGTCCTCAATCGACGTGCCGCCCGTCACCGATGCCTTGGTCGAAGCGGCGTTGGGAGCAGCGAGCGAGCTCGGCAAAGACGTGGCCGACGTACCTGTCATCGTGATCGCACGCCACGCCGGCATCTCACGCAGCACACTGCTGCGCCGCCTCGGAGGTTCCCGGGCTGCCCTCGACGAGGCGGTGCGCGCCCGCGGCCACGACCCGGGCGGAGCGCCACCGGTTCGCACCCGAGCCCTCGATGCTGCAGCGAGCCTCATCGCAGACGACGGATTGTCCGCGGCCACAATAGAAGCGATCGCTGCGCGCGCTGGCTGCTCTGTTCAAAGCCTCTACGCCATCTTCGGCACCCGCGACGGTCTGCTGCGCATCGTTTTCGACCGCCATAGCCCGCTGCTGGATATCGAAGAATTCCTCGCCGAAGACCACACCGATCTGCACGCGACAGTACGGCGGCTATATGCACTACTGGCTGACTCCCTAAGCAGGGAACCTCGGGTCGCCCCGGCAATGTTCGCCGAGGCCCTGGCCCGTCCCACGAGTCCCGCAATGCAAACGCTGCTCAATTACAAAGGCCCACAGGTTGTTGCCGTTGTCGGCCAATGGCTGACAACCGAAATCGAGGCCGGCCGGATCCGCGATCTACCCGTGCCGCTTCTGATACAAGAACTGGTCGCGCCGATGGTGATTCATATGCTGCTGCGGCCAAACACGGCGCACCTGCCTGGTATCGACCTGCCTGACATCGACACCGTGTGTGATGTTTTCACCGACGGCTTCATCCGGGCCGCCGGCAACGCACCGACCACCGCAGCGACGCCGTAGTCCTCTCGCTTCGTCTGCAAGCCATAGCGACCCGCGATGGCCCCGCCGTTGAAATTGGTCTTGGCCAGATCCGCCCCGGTGTCGTGCGCCCACGCGAGGACGGCGGGCAACAAATCGCGTTCAACAACGACGAATTATTGCGTCCGGTGTTGCGCGACTCCGTCATCAGACGTGACTGTCAGTTCGACCGGCCCGACATAGGATTTATTAACTTCAGCCAGCACGCGCTTAACATCCCTCGGGCCTAGTCCCGGGCCTGTAACGGTTAGCTCAGCCTTTGCGATGCCGTCTTCACCCGCCAACGAGAACCGTCGCAACCTCCCGCCGAGCATTGCCAAGACACGCGAGAAGACATCATCGTCCGCCCCCGACGTTTGATCTGGCTGTGGTCTGGGACGACCCCGAACCAGTTGCGCGACAGTAGCCTCAAGGGAGCGAACGGAAGCCGTGAGGGCTTCAAGCTGTTGCGGCTCCGACACGTCGGGCGCTGGGGGCTGATCGCCCGCAGCATTTTTCGCCTCTTCAATCTCAGCCTCAAGCTGCGCCCACATCTGTTCAAAGCGCAAACTCACGTTGGTAGTGTTCCGGCCCGCAGTCCGCGCTATGGACTCACACAGCCGCCCAATGCCGTCCTTATCAAGTAGGACGGCGTTGTATTGGGCAAGCGGATGCCCGGTCAACTGCGATACGTCTTCAAAGTTCACCAAGAGCGGTGTCACAAGCGTGCGGTCTTCGCCGAGCGTTTTCGACAGAGATCCGGCCTCGAAATTCAACCATGGTTTGCCCAAGTTCTCGGTCGTGACAACGATGATTCCGTACTTGCTGGCATTGAGGCGTTCCTGAATCTCGCCAAACCAAGTCGTACCAGCACGGATGTCCGTGTCGCTAAACCACGGATCAATGTTGTCGAACATCGTAGGTAACCAGGCACGTAGGACCGCCGCAACGCTTCGCTAAGGCTCCGGACCAACTGATGAATACCTTGAAGCCCTGTTCGTCTGCCACGGAGCAAGACTACGTTTCCTCCGCGCTTTTGGACGTGATCCGCTTCAGCCCAAACGCTCGACGATGGTGGCGTTCGCCATGCCGCCGCCCTCGCACATCGTCTGCAGGCCATCGTGACCGCCGCGCTGTTCGAGAGCATTGACAAGTGTTGTCATGATCCGAGCACCGCTTGCACCCAGCGGGTGGCGGATGGCGATAGCGCCGCCGTTGACGTTGATTCGCCGACCGCCTGGCCCGGTCCGCACACGGTCCGCAGTTTGCCCCGTTGGGCGGTTGTTGGCGCAGCACGATCCGTGCTGGTCGAAGCAATTTCGCCCGGTGTGACCCCGCCTGGACCAACCCCGCAAACGCTTAATCGGTAGTCGTCATACAACTTCGCGAAATCGAGTACTCCGTGCGCCAGGAGATCCACACCACGTCGGCCCGTTTCAATGCCCCCGCGCTCAACCATGAAGGGGGCACGGGGGCTCTGTTGGGGACCGGGGTTAGCCCAATCGCTCGATGATTGTGGCGTTGGCCATGCCGCCGCCGTCGAGACCGGATCGAATAGCCGATCTAGAGCTTCCCGGTGCGCATATCCTCACCGATCTTGAGGATCGGAGTCTGGTTCTCGGGCTGAACCCTGTCCCACAGGCTGCCTTTGCCCAGCTGTCGTCCCAGCTGCTCTTCTCCGCGCAACCACTCCTCGGCACTTCTAATCCGATTCGGGTGAATCTCATCGAGCAGAGCGTAATTTCTCTTGACGATTCCGTACTTCCACAGATTCCAGAATCCGGTGAAGTTATCGCGAATGTTCATGGTGCTGTTGTCGTTTGGATCCGCGTTGTATCCGGCAGGCGCATCTGCGAGCGGACTGAGCGGACCGTTCTTCCAGTAGGTGTCTAAATCGGTGTCGATGTAGCGCGCGGGATGCCCGGTGACCTTCTCGAATGCTGCGGCGAGATCGGCGTAGGCAATGTGGTCGACGGCGACTTCGAGGTCCAGGCCGTTGGCGCGCCCCGGGTGGTCGAAGAGCCAGCGAACGTAGTAGCCGCAATCCTCAAGAGACACATGGGGCACGGCTCCGTCGCCGAGCGGGACTCGCCACGTTACGACACCATCCTCGACGGTCGGGCTCATCGGCGTCCGGGGAGCGATCGCCATCTCGATATACGGACCCGTGGTGAAGACCGCTGCTCCCATCCTGTCTCTATTCGCCTGGTTTTGGAACAAGATCCACTCGCCCACGCGTCCCTTGCCGTCGTAATGGCCGGTGCGGAAGCGTGAGTCGTATCCCGATTTCTTGAGCCCGTAGTCCAGGTTTCCATAGACGAAGAATTTGACTCCCTCTTCGATGGCTATCTCGTAACTACGGATCGCCCAGTAGATTTCGGTTTTCTCGCCGGTGTTGAACCCGTCGATATTGATGAATGCGCCGTCACAACCGCGAAATCCTTCCCGCAAGATGGCGTCGTCGGCGAATGAGCCTTCCAGGACCGAGACGTTGTCGAGGGCGAGAAGGTCGGTGGCTCGTCGGGAGCCGGGATCGCGGCTGAGGAATCGAACCGAGTACTTCTGGTCGGAGACCAGGGCACGAATAACGGGGATGCCCTGGGCTCCGGTACCGCCTATGACAAAGATTCTCGAGACGGTGTCAGAAGTCATTACAAACGCTCGACGATGGTGGCGTTCGCCATGCCGCCGCCCTCGCACATCGTCTGCAGACCGTACCGACCGCCGCGCTGTTCGAGAGCATTGACGAGTGTCGTCAT
>DASXMA010000025.1:0-16038 GCA_036495965.1 Mycobacterium sp. | reverse complement strand
CGACTGCATCTGCTGTCGCTTCGACTGGTGGCGCCGCACGGGCTGAACGCCGGCGGCTTGTTCGGTGTATTTACAAATGTGGTCTGGACTAATCGCGGACCGTGCGCCATCGAGGGTTTCGAGGCGGTCCGGGCCCGGCTGCGGCGCCATGGATCGGTGACCGTTTACGGCGTCGACAAGTTCCCGCGGATGGTGGACTACGTGCTGCCGACCGGGGTGCGCATCGCCGACGCCGACCGGGTGCGGCTGGGCGCCCACCTGGCACCGGGCACCACGGTGATGCACGAGGGCTTCGTGAACTACAACGCCGGCACCCTGGGCTCGTCAATGGTTGAAGGCCGGATCTCGGCCGGCGTGGTGGTGGGTGACGGGTCCGACATCGGCGGCGGAGCATCGATCATGGGCACGTTGTCCGGCGGTGGCACGCAAGTCATTTCGATAGGCAAACGGTGTCTGCTCGGCGCCAACGCGGGCCTGGGTATCTCACTGGGCGACGACTGCGTCGTCGAGGCCGGCCTGTATGTGACCGCGGGCACCAAGGTCGCCACACCGGACGGCAAGTCGGTCAAGGCTCGAGAACTGTCTGGTGCCAATAACCTACTGTTCCGGCGCAATTCGGTTACCGGGGCGGTCGAAGTGGTGGCCCGCGACGGTCAGGGCATAACGCTCAACGAGGACCTGCACGCCAACTGAGCCACGCCAGCAGAGTTACCGGCGGCCGCCGGGGAGCTCCACCTCAGCCGGCCCGTGCCCGACGTGCACACCCTGCGTAGTCCGAAGGGCCGTTCCGTTGGTTTCCGGAAGCAGAAACGTGCACACCAGGCTGGTCAACGCAAGGGTGGCCAGCATGATACCGATTGCCCAACTGCCGTAGGTTGCCAGCAGTGTTCCCGCGATCAGGGGCGGCAACGCGCCACCAATGACACCGGCGAGGTTCACCGATAGCGCCGATCCGCTGTAGCGGTTGCGGGTGGAGAACAGCTCGGGGATGAATGCTGCCGTAGGTCCGGAGCCGATCGCGGCGGCGGCATACATGCCGACGACAGCCACCGCATACAAAATGGGTTTGCCGGTATCTATCAGCGGGATCGCCACAAACGACCACGAGAGACACGCTGCCCACGCCACCAACATCATCCTGCGGCGCCCGACTCGATCGCTCAGGGTGGCCGAGAACGCGACGGACCCAATGCTCGCCAGTCCGCCCAGCACACCGACGAACAAGATGGCGCTGCGGGAGTACCCCAGGTGGGAGTGGGCGTAGGTGGTCAGATAGGTGCCGGCCATGTAGACGAAGCCGAAACCGCAGATGACGCCGCCTGCGGCCAGGGCGATCTCCCGGCGCTGGAGGCGTAGCACCTCCTTGAGCGGCGCTTTTGGTACCGAGTGTTGGGCTTTTTCCTCGGCGAACACCGGAGTTTCGTCGATCTTGAGCCACACGTACAAGGCGATGATGATCAGCGCCGCGCTGATCAGGAACGGAAGCCGCCACCCCCATTGCATGAACGTGGAGCTGTCTTCGCCGATGGTGTAGTTCACGCCTAGAAAGGTCGCGCTGTTCAGCACCAACGCGGTGCCGCCGCCGAGCGCGGTGAACATGCCATACCGGCCACGTTTGGCGGCGGGCGCATATTCGGCGCTGAGCAGCGCCGACCCTGCCCAATGGCCACCGACGGCAAACCCTTGCAACAGCCGCAGGGCGACCAGGATCAGTGGCGCTGCCATACCAATCGCCGAAGTGCTGGGAACCAAGCCCACGGTCACGGTCGACATCGCCATGATCAGCAGCGTGGCGACCAACGTCTTTTTGCGACTTAGGTGGTCCCCGAAGTACCCGAAGACGGCAGCGCCGACTGGTCGGGACAGAAACGCTGCGCCGAATGTCGCCATCGAGGCGATTGTGGCGACGGCGGGGCTGAGATGGGGGAAGAAAACTGTGGGAAACACCAGCGCTGCGGCGGTGCCGTAGATGAGAAAGTCGTAGAACTCGATGGCCGAGCCGACCAGACAGGCGGTCGCCACCCGCCGCATCGGTGTGGGACCGGGGCCGGCGACAACCGTCGCAGCAGCGCCGCCTGGGAGATTCGACTCACCCACGGCGGCCGCCCAGTAGTCGGTCGCATCTCTTCACCTCTACGACGGTAGGTGAAGGTTCGCGGTCTCGCCCGATGGAAACCTGGCAACATCCTGCGTGTCGCGGTCCGGCAAATCCGGTCACCTTCACCAATGGCGTCGAGCACGCTGGGGCCGCTCAGCCCTCGGTTAGCAACTGCTTCTTGAGGACCTTGCCCATCGCGTTGCGCGGCAGCGCATCCACGATGCGGACCTCGCGCGGCCGCTTGTGCACCGATAGCTCTTGGGCGACGAAGTTGATCAGTTCGTCGGGTTTCAGTTCAGCTGAGCCTACGACGAATGCGACGATCCGTTGGCCCAGGTCCTCGTCAGGCAGTCCGACGACGGCCGCCTCCTGCACGCCCGGATGCCCCAGTAGCGATGTTTCGATTTCACCCGCGCCGACCCGGTATCCACCCGACTTGATCAAGTCGACCGACTCACGGCCGACGATGCGGTGCATGCCGTCGCTGTCGACGACCGCGACGTCGCCGGTCCGATACCAGCCGTCGGGTTCGAAAGCTTCCGCGGTGGCCTCCGGCCGATTCAGGTAGCCGTCGAACATCATCGGGCCCCGAACCTGAAGCTTGCCAACGGTTTCCCCGTCGTCGGGCACTGGGCTGCCGTTGTCGTCGAGCAGCCTGGTTTCCACACCGGCGACCGGTAAGCCGACCCAGCCCGGGCGCCGTTCGCCATCCGCCCGCGTGGAGATTGTGATCAGCGATTCCGAGGCGCCGTACCGTTCGATGGGCCGGTGCCCGGTGAGCTCGGCCAACCGGTCGAATACCGGCACCGGCAGTGCGGCGCTCCCGGACACCAGCAGCCGGGCGGGCCTCAGCGCTTCGGCCGCCGACTCATCCGCCGCCACCCGTGACCACACCGTGGGGACTCCGAAGTACAGCGTGCCCCCGGCCTCGGAACGGGCCTGGGCATAGCCGGCCGGTGTCGGTCTTCCGGTGTGCACGAAGCGATTTCCGATCCGCAGCGACCCGAGCAAGCCCAGCACCAGTCCATGCACGTGAAACAGCGGCAATCCGTGCACCAAAACGTCGTCGGCGGTCCACTCCCAGGCCTGCGCCAGCGCGTCCAGGTCCGCGGCGATCGCGCGCCGGCTCAGCAGCACGCCCTTGGGCAGCCCGGTGGTGCCGGAGGTGTAGATGACCATTGCGGTGGACTCGGGCGCCGGCTCGGGATAGCGGTGCCAGGAGCGGGCGTGTAGCCGGACTGGGATGTGCGGCAACCCTTCTGGCTTGTCGGGCTCCGGGCCCAGCCAGGCTTGCGCACCGGAGTCGGTGAGCATGTGCCGGCGTTCGGCCGCGCCGACATCAGAGGGCACCGGGACAAAGGGCACGCCGGCGATCAGGCAGCCGGTGATCGCCAGCACCGTCGACGCGGTCGGTTTGGCCAGGACGGCAACCCGGTCCGCACCGGCGACGCGCTCGGCCACCGACGTTGCGGCGCCGAGCAAGCCGCTGCGGCTCAGCACAGCGCCGTCAATGCTCACCGCGTCAGGGATGTCTGTAGTGGTTACGGCGGAAGAGTCCAGCGATGCCAGCAGCACGTCAGCAGGTTACCCGGAGGCCGGTCGACGACCGGGGGTCAGGGCTGCTCGTCCCAGATCTTCATCAAGGTGAACAGGATTTCCTCACCGCGGCCCAGCCCGGCCAGATGACTTTCCTCACTTATCCACGTTCACGAAGAACTCCGGTCGCCGCAGCGTGTATATCCCTTTATCCAGAAGGGCTGACTTCAGCCGAAATACCGGACCGGTCTGACTTAGTTTGTATGGTTGGCTCCTTCAGAATGATTCCGAATAGGCCCTTTTTGTTAAAACGCCTTAGATCAGGATGCAGCGGCTCGGACTCACAAATCAATGGCTGGTGACCGGAAAAAGATTGCGTGAAGCTCCGGAACCCGCGGTTCGCATCGATGTCATCGATGACAATCGCGCCACCGGGTCTTAAGGCAGCCCATGCCCGATCCACCTCAAAGCGAACGTTATGCTCACTGTGCAGGCTATCGTGAACGAAAAGATCAATTTCGCGGAGTTGGGTCAGTAGACGGGGTAGGCGTCGCCGACTTGAACCGCGGATGTAGGACCATCGGTCCGGAAATCGACCGTCAACGGCTAGCCCAATTTGTTCGTGCCACTCGGGTTCCAGCGGTGGGTGGTCGATGCTCCAGAGATGGCCGCTTCCATTCCCATCAAGCGCCTCAAGGATGAAACGTGAGGTGACGCCGTGGGCAACGCCGGTCTCGACGACATTCCTGGGTTGGAGATGGCGGGTCAGACACCAAATCGCTCGTACCAGCGCAGCATCGCCATCATTCCAGCCTTTGAAGCTTTCGGGACCAGCCTGTATTCCCTTTAGATTTAGTTCTTTTATCACTTCGGGCCACAAGGCCCAGAACTCAGCGCTCGCCTCGCAGGGGAACGGGTGGCCAAGCAGACTATGCAGGCGATGCTCCCAATCGGCTTCCGCTGTATATAGGTCAGGCGGTGTAGGCCCCTCCCGACGCTCAACGTTGCGGTCTTGGAACGCCGCCAATACTTCAAGCGGATCCGACGCGGCCGCCGCCAGAGCCAAGACGGGTCGTCGCAAAAAACGCGGGCGAGATTTACCGAGCATCACGCGTGCCCACCTCCTGTGTTGTGGTCGAAGCGCAGCTTCGACCATGAGATTTTCGGAGTATTCGTTTGTATAGTGCGATGCATGGCCGTGCGTCAGAGCCAACCAATCGAGACTAATGACGACGGTAAAATTTTTTGTTGACCACCTGTATTACGCGGCGAATGGCTCGCGTAACGGGGCGATGGTATCCTGCGGCTAACTTCGTGCCGTGCTCGATCAGCAGCGGAGCGCGGATGGGCATGTCCAGAATGCCGAACACGTCGGCGCCAGGATCCGGGTTCCGCAACAATTCGAATGGAAACAGGCCAACAATTCGGTTTGGCCCACAATCTCCTTCGACAAGCAGATGTGATGTGGGTGTGATCCGCGGGTTGATTTCCAGCAATTGCGCGTTGCCGCTCTCGTCCACCATGAAATCGAAGCCGCAGAACCCGGTTAATCCGAAGCGGCGAATGAGTTGGCGTGCCGTTGCGGCCATTTGTGGGTGGTCGATGATTCGGACGACGGTCGCAGGGCCTCTGGGCTCAGAGGTCTGGATGACCTCGAGGCAAACGAGCGCCTGCATCTTTCCGCCCACACTTGCTGTTGTGACGATCGCGTCTCGACCGGCGCAGAATTGCTGCGCATTCACGATGGGACGTTCGCGCTGGCGCCAAGCGACCAACGTATTCAGGTCCCGCTCGAATACCGCTCGTTTCAGCGCCCGTAGCAAACCCGGCGGGCTGGAGATCCACGGCCACACCCCCGGGAGCATGCCCGCATCGCGGACGATGACGACTCCGCGGCCGCCCCAGCTGCCGTCGGTCTTTAGCACGCTGGGCAACTCGTGTTCGGTGACCCACTTGTGTAGCGCGTCGGCGTTGTCGATGACCGCGGTCTCCGGTGCGGCGAGGTTGAGTGCGCGCGCCTCACGGGCCAGTTCCGTTCGTGACGTGATGCATGGCCAGTCCTCGATGTCGCCGAGCGACCGGACGAGCAGCTCGGCCATTTCCGGATCGGTCGTCCGAACCCGTGCATGCAGTCGCCGTAGCAGTGCGAGGCTTGATTCGTCGTCGCAGATGACGAGGTCGGGATTCGCAGCGCGGATCGCCGCGGCGATTGAGCGAAGCGGCCACAGTTTGTGAAAACGGCGAGCAGTGGCCAACGCGTCCACCAGGTCGAGCGGATGCCCTCCAGGTCGGCACGCCGAGACCGCAAACCCGGCTTCGGACAAAGCGTGTGCCAGCCGCGCGGCGGAAAACCAGCGCTGCGTAGTCAGGATCATCGGCCGTTCGAAGCCTGGCGCCGGCTTAAGGCCGCTCCAGTCGGCTCGTTTGATGCTTAGGCCGCGGTTGATCACACTGGCCACGGCCGCAGCCGAGCTTGGTTCCTTCAAGATGGACACGCGATCACCGTTCGTGCGCTGGACGTGAAGCCGCCCGACATACCCCAACCAGATATCGGCAGTGTTGCACCCGAAGTCCCGGTCAACCGACTCGATCAACGTCAGCGGGCCATCGTAGAACAGTGGGCGAGCCGAGGCTAGGACATTCTCCGAGGGTCATGCTGCTGACCGGCTCAGGCAGCAGTCGAACCCTCCGCGCCAGCTCGCGGGCGACGCGGGGTGCGGCATATTCCGCACCCACCATGAATCGCATCAGCGGGCCGAAGCTGTTGACGGATGGGAGCCCAACGAAATAGAGCCCTGAGACTGAGCTCTCGAACCTGGCCGAGAGCATCGGCATCTCGGCATGCGTCCGGATGGCCGAGCGGAGACCTTCACTGAGGAAGGGGACCGACGACACCTTCGGGTAGTACCCCGTTGCCGCGATGACGTGATCGGTTAGAACCTCATGCTTGCTCCCGTCCGGCTTACGAAGGATAAGCCGCACCCGCCCGTCGTGTTCGCTGGCTTCTTCGATGTGCTCGCCGAGTGCGACCGCGACGCCCGCGTTGAATCGATCCCTCATCGGGTAGCCGGCCGCAGGGCCGAGGTGCCGACGGACGATCGTGAGCCGAGCCTGCCCGGGCAGATACCGGAACAGGTTCGGGAATTTCTGGCATATCCACGACTTCATCCCGGGCCCGATTCCGGACGAAGGATGAACAGTCCGTTGCCACCGGCTACGCTCCCTGGGCTGGAGCGTGCCGAATCGCAGCGCGCGGCGCCGGGCCACGAGCAAGGTCTGTGCACCCGCCTCATGTAGGAGTGTTGCGATGTCGATCGCGGAGGCGCCTCCTCCGATAACGGTAACGTTGCGTTCGGCAAAACCGGTGAGGTCGCTGTGCGCGGAACTGTGGCTGATCAGGTTGGTCGGAAGGTGTGCGAGTTCCGGGGGAACTCGGCTGAAGTGCGTAATACCGATGGCAGCGACAACAAAATCCGCATGAAGCACCTCGCCGTCATCCAATTCCAGTAGGAAGCCGTCGCCGGTACGGTCGAGCGATACGACGTGCCGCTCGTCCAAGTCTTCGGCGAATCGCTGCTGGAAGTCCATCGCGTAAGTATTGAAGACCTCCAGGCTCACCGGAACCTGGGTATCGTGATACGGAATCCCCCGCTCGGCGCAATACGCGGCAAGCGTTCCCTGGCCAGCCGGAGCGCTGAGATTAGACGCGAAGCCGTCCGATTTCAACATCATCCCGACCGGCATTCGATGACGCCAGCTATCCATCGGCGTACCGAAGATGCGGAACGCGACACCGTACGATCGCAGATGCGCCGCGATCCCGAGTCCGTAGGGTCCCGCTCCGATGATGGCAACCCGAGTCATGTGACAACACCTCCGATATCGAATGCTCCCGCTATCCGCGAACCACAGGGATCGTATCTAACCCATTGCCCAACATCTTGCACGACATCGCGAGACTTTGCAAACTTGCGGTCACTAACGGACTGCTAAACGGAACCTATGGTATTCTCTGAGCCAGATTCTCAGTCCCACAGGTTTGCACGAGGAGGTGGGGGGCATGCTGGCGCCAACCCGATGGAGGTTCCGTCGCCCCGTAGCCGCAGTTGTCACGGTAGTCGCGGTCGTTCTGGCCCTGGCCGTGGTGATGGCTGACCGTTGGAACAACGAGACGTCGATGCCGATCCAGGGCAACGCGCCATCCGCGATCACGACGGAGGACTTGACCACCGTGGCCCATACAAGGGTGTTCTTCGGTCACCAGTCCGTGGGGATGAACATCCTCGACGCCGTCCCCGGCATCTACACGGACCACAGTGTCTCGGCCCCCCCGATCAAGCAGGAGCGCACCGAGCCCGGTGCCAACGGCGGATTCATCGCCCACCAATTCATCGGCGAAAACACTAAGCCGCTCCTCAAACTCGAGGACTTCGACCGCACGATGCGCGATGGGATGGGCCGGCAGGTCGATGTCGCTCTCATGAAGTTCTGCTCTCTCGACATCACACCTGGCACGGATGTCGACGCGCTATTCGCCAGGTACCGCGACACCATGGCCGCACTGGAGCGAGACTTTCCCCACGTCACCTTCATCTACGCGACGGTGCCCCTGACCACCCAGCCGAGCTTCATCTCGAAGCTGAAGACATTTGTCGCCGGAAGCGACTGGTTCGGCCGGCCAGCGAACCTCGCGCGGGAGCGGCTGAACGCACTGATCCGCCGCGAGTACGCCGGCCGTCACTTCTTCGACGTGGCCGCGATCGAGTCCACGAAGCCCGACGGCACGAGGGTTTCCGGTCGCTACGAGAATCAGGGGTACTTCGCGTTGTATGACGGGTACGCCGTCGACATTTGCCACCTCAACGCGGTTGGTTCCAAGATCGCGGCGACAGCCTTTCTCGAGGCGATCGCGCAGGCTTCTCGGAAGTAGACGCTGATGTGCGGCGGAGCCGGCATCGACACAGTTTCGGTCGCCCGTCCACATTGCGGTCGATGTCACTGTCGGCGCAGACGGTCGCAACAGCCGACCGGGTCAGGGCTGCTCGTCCCAGATCTTCATCAAGGTGAACAGGATTTCCTCACCGCGGCCCAGCCCGGCCAGATGACTTTCCTCCGGCAAGTGGAACAGCTCGGCGTCGGACAGCCGCGAAACGACGTGCTCCCCGTGAGAGAACGGAATGATGTGGTCGTGGTCGCCGTGCCACCAGCGGACCGGGACTTTGACCTCGTCAAGCCCGAAGCCCCAGTCGCGGGCGAACAGGATGATGTCGTTGAACGGTGCGGCCAGTTGCTTGCGGCTGCCGTTGAGCAGGTCGTCGAGAAACATCGCCTTGAATTCGGGACGGGTCAGCAGATGCCGGTCGGCCTGCGGTGAAAGCAGCGCATAAATGTTCAGCGCGGGAGATGCGACCGGCCGGGCCGCCTGGACCACCAGGCTGGCGCCGATCCGCAGCGGGTTGCCCCCGAATTTCAGCACCGGCGCAACCCGCAGGCCGAGATTCATTGCACCACCGCTGATCGCGTCCGGGCCCCGCGTCGGCGCCACCCCGCCGAGCACACCAACGTCCACCACTCGGTCGGGCAAGCCCGCTGCGCACGCGAGGGCGTACGGACCCCCGCCGGACAGGCCGACGACAGCCATCTTGTCGATTCCGAGCGTGTCCGCGATGGTCTGCAGGTCATCGGCGAACGCTGCGATGTTCTTGTACCGATGCGGTGTCGACGAGCCGATGCCGGGGCGGTCGATGCCGATCAGCCGGACGTTGTGGTTTTCGGCATAGACCCGGGCCTCGGTCGGGATCTGCCGCCGGGCGCCGGGAGTTCCGTGCAGCCAGAACACCGGGCGCCCCTGAGCCGCGCCGAATTCAGCAAAGCCGATTTGGCGGTCCCGCCCGACCGCGACGTTTCCTTCGAGCTTGGGTCGGGCAATCGCGAGGACCATGCTTTGCAGCTTTGCATGTGACGGCCGGTTTACGAAAGGCTCACGGGCTCTGCGGCCCGCTAGGCGTTGAGCACCCGATCGGGTTCCCGTCTAGGGGGGACTCCGATGGCCTTCACCTCCATGTACTGATGTAGTCCACTGATGCCGCCGCTCTCACGACCGAACCCGCTCAATTTGAAGCCGCCAAACGGCGCATCACCGGGACCGCAGCCGTTGACCGCCACCTGGCCGGTGCGGATGCGCAGGGCCACGCCCACAGCCCGGTCCACGTCGGCGCCCCACACCGCGCCGGAAAGTCCATAGCGGGAGTTGTTTGCGATCGCTACCGCGTCGTCGTCGTCCCGATAACGGAGCACCGTGAGCACCGGCCCGAACACTTCTTCCTGCGCGATCGTCGAATTCGGTTGGACTTCAGTGAGAATCGTCGGTTCGAAGTAGAAGCCGACGTCTAAACCGGCCGGGCGACCGCCGCCGGTGACCAGCTTCGCTCCGTCGTTGACCGCCCCGGCGACGTGCGCCTGCACACGCTGTAGCTGTGCCGCGCTGATGAGCGGACCCATCTGCGCCGCAGGGTCTTTGGGGTCGGCGACCTTGATGTCACGGGCCAGTGCGACGAGCCGGTCGACGACGTCGTCGTGTAACGAATCGGGAAGAAGCAACCGACTGTGCAGGATGCAGGCCTGCCCGGCGTGCAGTGAGCAGCAATCGAACAGCATCTGCTGCAGCATTTGGTCGGTCACCTGCGTGTCGTCGAGAACGATGCTCGCCGACTTCCCGCCACATTCCAACAAGAGCCGCTTCATGGCGTCGCCCGCGGCTCGCATCACCTCACAGCCGACAGCCGAGCTGCCGGTGAAGCTGATCATGTCGATGCGCGGATCGGTGGTGAGCAGCCTGGCGCCCTCGACACCCGACGGCGTGACCACATTGACCACACCCGGCGGGATGTCGGTCTGCTCGTCGATGAGGCGCGCGAGCGCAAGACCCGCGAGCGGCGTAAGCGGGGAGGGCTTGAGCACGACGGTATTGCCGGCGGCCAGCGCATTGTTCAGCTTCATGACGTTGAGGCAATGTGGGAAGTTCCACGGCGTCAGGATCGATACGACGCCAAGTGGCTCACGACGTAGCAAAGTCGTTCCGGCGCCGACTCCGGTGACGGGTTGGTCGGTCAACTGTGTGGCGAGCTGGGCCGCGTGCATCGACATGTAAGCGGCGCCATCGATCTGCATCATGCGCTCGTTGGCGACGCAGCCCCATTCCACCTGCGACAGCGCGAAGAACTCGTCGGCGCGCTTCGCCAGGGCGTCGCCGAGCTGATTGAGGCAGCCGGCCCGGTCCTCGGGGCTCGCAGTAGCCCACGGTCCCCCGTCGAACGCGCGGCGCGCGGCCGCGATTGCCTCGCCGACCTGGGCAACGCTCGCGTCCGGGGCGGTACCGATGACCTGTTCGGTGGCCGGCGAGATGTCGTCGTAGCGGCCGCCCTCCGGTTCGACCCATCTGCCGTCGATGTAGAGCTGGTAAGTGTCGACAAGAGTTTCCGGAGTTCGTAGCTGGGTCATCTGCGTCCTCACCCGATCGTCGGTCATCTAGAGACTCAGTGTTCACCCACGCACCTCGGCGGTCAATTAGAAATAAGGCGAATTTCTTGCTATTTCAGCGCGTTGCCGATGTATTGACAGGGATGGTCAGCCCGGGGTAGACACAATGGGCGGACATATTGGGCCAATGTGTCGGATTGCGATCTAGCCCCGATTTCAGGGAGGCTTGCCGTGCAAACTACTTTTCCACTGCACTCCCCGGACTTCTACGCGGGTGATCCCTACCCCGCGTACCGGGAGCTGCGCGCGACGACGCCGGTGTGCCGGAACGACGTCACCAACTTCTGGGCGTTGCTGAAGTACGAAGACATCCGCTTCGTATCGAGCAACCCGGCCTTGTTCTCCTCAGCCAAGGGCGTCACCATCCCAGACCCGGCATATGAGAACCCGGTGCAGGAGGGCAGCCTCCTCTTCACCGACCCGCCGCGGCACCGGCAGCTGCGCAAGCTGATCAACTCGGGGTTCACTCGGCGGCATGTGGCGATACTCGAGCCGAAAATTCGCGAGATCGTGCGCGGGATCCTTGACCGCGTCGAACCCGGTTCGACCCACGAGTTCGCCGAAGAGGTTGCCGCTCCCCTGCCCACCCGCATCATTGCCGAGCTGATCGGCGCCCCGCCCGATGATTGGGAGCAATTCCGGGCCTGGTCGGACGCGAGCACCGGAACCGCCGACCCCGAGATCGAACTCGACTCGGTCATGGCCATGGGCCAGCTCTACGAATACTTCCAAAAGGTGATCGCCGCCAGGCGTACCGAAGCTCGTGACGACATGCTGTCGATTCTGGTCGGCGCCGAGATCGACGGACATCGGCTCACCGACGACGACCTGCTCAAATTCGCGTTTCTGTTGCTGGTGGCCGGAAACGAAACCACCCGCAATCTGATCGCGCTGGGCACTCTCGTGCTAATCGCGCATCCGGACCAATGCCGCCTGCTGGTCGAGGATCCTTCGTTGATCCCGGGCGCCGTCGAAGAGATGTTGCGGTGGAACAGCCCGGTGGTCCACATGGCGCGCACTGCAACCACCGACGTGGAGATCCGCGGTCAGCTGATCCGCAAAGGCGAGGTGGTGGTGATGCTCTACGGGTCGGCCAACCGGGATGAGGACATATTCGGTTCCGACTCAGAAGAGTTCAAGGTGACCCGGCACCCGAACCCGCACATCGCGTTCGGGTGTGGTGAACATTCCTGCATCGGTGCGCAATTGGCGCGGCTGGAGGCGTCGGTAATGTTCGACGAGCTGCTGCGCCGCTTTCCCAAGCTGGAGCTGGTTGGTGAGGTGGACCGGATGCGGGCCACCATGGTGCCCGGGGTAAAGCGCATGCCGGTGCGGCTCGGGACGGGTAACTGAGCGATGGACAAGTCAGGAGGATCAGTGACCGATCAAGAGACCGAGTTCCGGAACAAGTTGCGCGCGCTGGTCAACCAGCCCACCGGCGGTACCGAAAAGCCGACGGTGGCACCGGATCCGGTCAACCAGCCGATGATTCGGCATTGGGCGCATGCGCTCGACGACATGAACCCGGTCTACCTCGATCCGGAGTTCGCGGCGGCGTCCCGATTCGGCGGGATCGTGTCACCGCCGGTCATGCTGCAGACCTGGACGATGCCATCGCCGAAACTCGAAGGCATCGGCGAACGGGGCGGCGCTCCGGTTGAGGTCGAAGGCAACCCGACGGCATTTCTCGATAAGGCCGGATACACCAGCACGGTGGCGACCAATTCGGAGTTCGAGATCGAACGCTATCCCCGGCTGGGCGATGTCATCAGCGCAACGTCGGTGTTCGAGGATGTCTCCGACGAAAAGAAGACGGCGCTGGGGACCGGCTACTTTCTCTCCTGGGTGATTACCTACCGCGATCAAACCGGTGACGTGCTGGGCCGGCAGCGATTCCGGGTGCTGCGATTCAGGCCGGAGCGCTGATGGCGACCCGACTGGCACCAGCGATCAGCCCCGACACCGAGTTCTTCTGGAACGGGCTGCGCGAGCACAAGCTATTGATCCAGCGCTGCAACGGATGTGGCGCGCTGCGCAATCCGCCGCGGCCCATGTGCCCCAATTGCCGGTCGCTGTCCTGGGAGACGATCGAGTCGTCGGGCCGTGGCACGGTCTACAGCTATGTGATGCCGCACGAGCCGAAATTCCCCTTCTTCGACTATCCCTACATCGTGGTGTTGGTTCAGCTCGCCGAAGGAGTACGGCTGGTGTCGAACCTGTGTGAGATCGACCCAGCCGACGTCACGGTCGGGATGCCGGTCCAGGTCTACTACCAGACCTTCGACGGTAGTTCTGAGTCTGGGGATCTTGTGCTTCACCAGTTCCGGCCGGCCGGTGAGGAAGGAAACCGATGACGACCGCCAAAAGCCGTACTACAACGTTGAAGTGGACAGACATTGAAGTCGGCGACGCGGTGACCACGCTTGAGATCCCTATCACCACAACGATGATCGTTGCCGGAGCGATCGCCACGCGTGACTTCATGCCGGTGCACCACGACCGCGACTATGCCAACAAGCAGGGCTCGCCCAATTTGTTCATGAACATCCTGACCACCAACGGATATTGCGTGCGTTTCCTCACCGACTGGGCGGGCCCCGAAGCAATGGTCAAGAACTTGTCGATTCGCCTCGGGGTGTCCTGCTTTCCCGACGATCCGTTGCGCTTCACCGGCAGCGTGACCGGTAAGACCGAGGGTTCAGACGGAGAGAACTTCATCGAAGTAACCTTCAAGGGTTCAAACCGCCTTGGCGATCACGTTTCCGGCACTGCCATTCTCAGCCTTCTCGACGGTAGTGGCGCATGAGTGGCACGCTGCCTGGCAGCTGCGCCATCGTGGGAATCGGCCAGACCGAATTCTCCAAGGAAAGCGGACGCAGCGAGCTGCAATTGGCCTGCGAGGCAGTCAGTTCCGCAATCGACGACGCCGGCTTGTCGCCCACCGATGTCGACGGCATGGTCACGTTCACCATGGACGCCAGCGACGAGATCGACATCGCCCGAAATGTGGGCGTCGGCGACCTGAGCTTCTTCAGCCGCGTACATCACGGCGGCGGGGCGGCGGCCGGCACGGTCGTACACGCCGCAATGGCCGTCGCTACCGGCGTCGCCGATGTGGTGGTGTGCTGGCGCGCCTTCAACGAGCGTTCCGGGTTCCGGTTCGGCGGCAGCGGACGCACCAGCGCGGAGACCCCGTTGTTTATGGCGCACTACGCGCCATTCGGATTGCTCACACCCGCAGCGTGGGTTGCGATGCACGCCCAGCGCTACATGTCGACGTACGGGGTCACCAACGAGGACTTCGGCCGGATCGCCGTCGTGGACCGCGCGCATGCGGCCAAGAACCACGATGCGTGGTTCTACCAGCGTCCGATCACGCTCGAGGACCACCAGAATTCCCGCTGGATCGTCGAACCCGTGCTGCGGCTGCTGGATTGCTGCCAGGAAAGCGACGGCGGTGTCGCGCTGGTTGTGACCAGCGCCGAACGCGCTCGCGATCTTCGGCAGCCGCCCGCGGTTATCACGGCGGCGGCACAGGGCGCGTCCGCTAACGGTGAAATGATGACGAGCTACTACCGCGACGACATCACCGGGCTGCCCGAGATGGGTGTGGTCGCCGAAAGACTGTGGCGTGATTCTGGTCTCAAGCCTCAGGACATCCAAACCGCGTTCATCTACGACCATTTCACGCCGTTCGTGTTCACGCAGCTCGAGGAGCTCGGCTTCTGCGGGCGCGGCGAAGCTAAAGACTTCGCGACCGTCGAGCGGCTATCGCTCGGCGGTGAACTGCCGATCAATACCAACGGCGGGCTGCTCGGCGAGGCTTACATCCACGGCATGAACGGCATCACCGAGGGTGTGCGCCAGGTTCGCGGCACCTCGTATAACCAGGTCGACAATGTCGAGCACGTGTTGGTCACGTCGGGAACCGGTGTGCCGACCAGTGGGTTGATTCTCGCGCCGGCCGGGTGAGCACGTCCTAGAGGGGAGGACCATGACGCAGGCGACCGCTACCGATACCCGCGAGCTCATCGTCAAGTCCGCGTATGCGTGTTTCCGCCGACACGGACTGCACAAGACGACGATCGTCGATATCGCTAAGGAGGCCAACGTATCTCGCAGCACAGTATACGAATACTTCAGCGACAAGGGTGCCGTTCTCGAAGCCTGTGCCGAACATGCGTCCGAGCAGTTCTACCGAGAGATGTCCAAAGCGATGGACCAGGGCGGGTCGTTAGAGGAAAAGCTCAGCCGCGCAGCGGTATTCGTGACACAGGCGCGCCGAGTAATCGCGTCTGGCAAGTACTTCGATGAAGATGCGATCAGCCTGCTGCTGACCAAGGATGCCGCCGTGCTGCTGCGCGAGTGCGTCGACTTCTTCGCCCCCTACCTCTCCGCCGCCCGACTCACCGGCGAGGTCCGCAAGGACCTAGACGTCGAGGCCGCCGGAGAATGGTTCGCCCGCATACTGTTCTCGCTGTTCAGCACACCGTCATCAACGCTGGACATGGATAACCCGGAAGTGGCGGCGGAATTCGTCCGCGCCCACGTGGTGCGCGGATACGCCAGCGAGCGTCCGCGGCCCCGCCGCGCTCAGTGAGCGCATCGAGTGTGCATCAGCGGTTTCGAGTGTGCGGCCAGGGCGGCATTCGCGCGATTCCCGCGCCCTGAGCACGCACTCGACGCCAACGGCGCACACTCGATTCCCGTCGCGCTCAGTGACCGCGTTCGGCCAGCGCCCGCAAGAAGAATGCCAGGTTGGCCGGCCGTTCGGCCAGGCGCCGCATGAAGTATCCGTACCACTGGGCACCAAACGGCACGTACACCCGGACCTGGTTACCGGCGTCGGCCAGCCGTCGCTGCTC
>DASXMA010000024.1:0-12759 GCA_036495965.1 Mycobacterium sp. | reverse complement strand
TTGCTGCACCAGCCGCGCGACGACGGACGTGGTTCCCCAGTGGTACCACGGCGTGTGAGCCCGGCCGATTTCGAGTTGGAAGATTCGCCGCCGAACGGGGCTGAATCCACCTTCGGACTCCAGCTTCCAGTCCGAGGCCAGGTAACCCGCTTTGCCGAGCGCTAAATGCACTTGTTCATCGAAGTTTTCGCCGAACTCACGATCACGCCGGAGTACGTCGTCGGTGACGTGCTCAGCGATGAAGGCCCGGGTCTCATCGAAAAAGGACTTGTCCTCGGGCGAAAGTTCGACCTGTGAGAAGTCCATCTAGACCGCGTCGATCACGAGGGAACGGAAACGCTCGAGGGTGTCGAGCGCGTGCGCCATGCTGTCACCGGGCAGGCCGACGCTCACCCACGTCACCCCCACTTTCGCCAGCTTCTCCAAGCCGTCGAGGTAAGCGTCGGAGTTGAATTCGTCGCTCGCGGGGCTGCCGCCCTCGAAGTTTGTGAAAGTGATGTCGATCGCGGACCAATCTCTGCCCGCCGCATCGCAGCGTCGCCGTAGATCGTCGATACCGTCGGTGAGGCGCTGCACCGAATCGATGACGGCGGTGCCGGCCGTCTGGGCCAGCCGGGGCGGTGCGGGAAACGGACACCAGCCGTCGCCGTACTTCGCGACTCGTTGGCGGGATGCCGCCGTGTTGCCGCCGATCCAGATCGGTGGATGCGGCTTACTGATCGGCCTGGGGTGCGCGGTGATGCCGCGAGCGCTGAAATGCTTTCCCTCAAAAGACATGTCGTCGCTGGTCCAGATTGTCCGAATCACTTGCAACGCTTCCTCGAACAGCACGGCACGCTCGTCGTGGCTCACACCCAACGCCGCGAACTCCCGTTTCAGGTAACCCACGCCGACCGCGAGCGTGAACCGACCGCCGGAGAGCAAATCCAGTGTGGCACCAGACTTGGCCACCACGAATGGGTTTCGGTAGGGCAGCACCACGATGTTGGGGATCAGCCGCAGCGTCCTCGTCTTGGCCGCCGCGAAACCCAGTGCGACAAAAGGATCCAGGGCGTCGTGTCCCCCGCCTTCCAGCCACCGCTGCGACGGTGCCGGGTGGTCGGTGAACCCGAAGCCATGAATCCCCGCCGCCTCGGTGGCCGCCGCCACTTTCCCGATGCCGTCCCCACTCACCAACTCCGGGTTGTAGGGATGACTGTGCATCGGATGCGTGATGGTGAAGTACATCTTTGTTCTAGACGCTAGAACCGGGCCCGGGAATCGATCGTCGTGTCACTGGTGCGCAGCGGCCGGATCAGCGCCTCCTGAGCGAAGGAGCACAGCAGTTCACCTTCCTCGGAATGCACAGTGCCGCGCACGTACGACATTCCCGCACCGACCTGGGTGCTCTCGTGCGTGTAGAGCAGCCATCCGTCCCAGCGCACCGGTTCGTGGAACGCGACGGAGATGCTCATCGGCGCGGTGGAAACGGTCAGGTGCGCCTGGCTGGTACCGATGCCCGGGTGCGCACGCATGGTGGTCGAAATCCCCAGATGGCCGGTGAAGTATGCGACGAGCGCCTTGGCCAGATCGTCGCGGGTCGGGATCGGGTCGTAGTGCAGCCACGCGTAGAGCTCTGGCGGCCCGACCTCGTCGGGGCTGTTGACGTCGACGACGTCGACGAGTCGCAGTTCCCGCCCGATCATCGGCATCTCGGAGTGGTTGGCGTCGGACGGCGCAGCGACGTCGGGCCGCGGCAGGTGGTGCCGGATGACGTCACCGGTCGGGACGTCGGCCAGCACCGTCATACTCAGGCAGCGTCGCCCGTTCTGGTGCACTGCGACGATCGCGGTGGCGGTAGACCGGCCCTCGGCCACCACGTCGAGGACAAATTCGATTGGCGGACCGACCGCGATGGCACGGGAGAACACCGCGTGCGCCGACCGTACCGACTTATCCGAAAATCGCTTCGCCGCCGCAACAATCGCCTGCGCGAGCACCTGGGTGCCTTCCACCACCTGGCGCCCGTCTTGGCCGGCCCCGACGTCACTGCCGGTGTCGCCGGTGAACCGATCCTGCCCGTCGGCCTGCACGTCAAACAGATCCAGCAGGCCCTGCACCGTCCACTCAGTCTGCTCAGATTCTGTGGTCAAATCCGCTCCATCTCTCGTGATCCCCCGATGGCTGAGTCGCGAGCGCAGCTCATCGCTCAGCGTGACACTTTAAGTAGGATTTGTAAAGCTTGTCTAACAAGACCTCGATAAAGCCGACCGGGCAGCGAGTGATTAGGCAAATGGAAAGCACAGAGAGGCAACGCAATTGGGCATCGTGACCACCACCTCAGAAACCGCCTTCATCCAGTCCGCCGAAACCGTGTACGACTTCGTCACCAATCCGGAGAACTGGACGAACACCTACCCCGGTAGCGCGCACATCGGCAACCTGCCGGAGCTTCCGCTCAAGGTCAGGCGACACCTGGGAGGAAGCGGGTCCAGATGGGGACCGGATCTTCAGCTGGCAGCTGGCCATCGCCGTGCGTCCCTCGCTGTTCGTGTTCACCTCGATTGGTCGCCTTGGCCATGACCGCAATGATCCTGGCGGCTTAAAAAGCGGCCTCGAGGGCCGGATCACCGTGTCGTACCGGTTCACCAGGCCGGGACACAACTTGACGCTGTTTTCCCGGACCATGACTATCGAGGCCTACAAACATGCGCCGCTGCCCGACCAACTCTTTGAGCAGGCCAATCCGGCCAAGATCGATGCCTATCACGAGGCCGTCGCGTCACGAGGCCGTCGCGCGCGAACTCGCTCGATCGTCAGATTGACACCGGTACCCGCGGTGCGTGACACTTTTGCGATGTTTTGTAAAGGCTTGAGCGGATGATCCCCGAGCCGCTGGCCAAGGGATTCTGCTTCGGCGAAGGCCCGCGCTGGTTCGAGGGCCTGCTGTGGTTCTCCGACATGCTGGGTGAAGCGGTACACACCGCGACCATGGACGGCTCGTTGACCACGTTGCCACTGCCCGGCCACAGCCCGTCGGGCCTGGGGTTCCGCCCCGACGGGTCACTGCTGATCGCCTCGACCGAAGACCGGCAGGTGTTGTGCTACGACGGCGAAACCGTCGTCACCATCGCCGATCTCACCGACATCACCCCGGCCAACCTCGGCGACATGGTCATCGACGATGCGGGTTGCGCCTACATCGGGTCCCAGGCGTTTGAGGGCGGCTTGATCGTACGACTCGACCCGCACGACAGCGCCACCGTCGTCGCCGAAGACCTCGACTTTCCCAACGGAATGGTCATCACGCCGGACCGAAAGACGTTGATTGTCGCCGAATCGACCGGCCGACGACTCAGCGCGTTCACCATCGGCGACGACGGCGCGCTGCATGACCGCCGGATTTTCGCCGACGGCTTGGACGGACCGCCCGACGGCATCACGCTCGACGCCGAAGGCGCGGTGTGGACATCGATGACGCTGGCTCACCAGTTTGAGCGGATCACTGCCGGCGGCGCCGTGACAGACCGCATCGACATGGGTGAACGCGTCGCCATCGCCTGCACACTGGGCGGCCCCGAGCGCCGCACGCTGTTTTTGCTGTCGAGCACCGACGCGTATCCCCAGCGCCTTGTCGGCACCCGGCTCTCCCGGCTGGACGTCGTGACGGTTGCCACCCCGGGCGCCGGTCTGCCCTGAGACCAGAGAGGTAGACGATGACCGACTCCTACTACGAGCTGATCGATGACGCCGACGCGTTGGGCGAGAAGTTCAGGGCCACCGATCTGGTGCGAAGCACCTGGACGGCCGCGATCCAGCATGCCGCGCCGGTGTCGGGGTTGCTGGTGCGTGGGCTGGAGCGGTGCGAACAGCGCGGCGACACCCGGCTGTCCCGCGTCGTCATCGACTTGCTGGGCCCGGTGCCGGCCGAAGGCGATCTGTGGGTCCGTCCGCAGCTGCAGCGCGGCGGCAAACAGATCGAGCTGGTCAGCGCCGAGATGCTGGCCCCGGGCCCCGACAGTCAGCCCCGGCCGGTCGCCCGCGCCAGCGGATGGCGGTTGCAGCAGCTGGATACCCAGGCCCTGGCGCACGCGGCGGCACCCCTGCCCCGTCCCGTGACCGAGGCCCGCAGCCGTGACCTCGCCAAGGATTGGGACCGCAATTACGTCCACAGCCTGGACTGGCGATGGCTGACCGAACCGCTGAACAAGGGCCCAGGAGAATCCTGGATCAAACCGACTGTTGACCTCGTCAACGGTGAGACCATGACGCAGCTAGAGCGGCTGTTCGCGGTCGCCGACTGCGCCAACGGCATCGGCAGCAAGATCGACATCACCAAGTGGACCTTCCTCAATACCGACCTGGCCGTCCATGTGTTCCGGGTCCCCGACGGTGACTGGATCGGTTTTCGCGCCGAGACCAACTACGGGCCCGACGGCATCGGGACGACGATCGGCACACTGTTCGATGAGCAGGGCGCAATCGGCGCCATCCAGCAGTCGGTGCTGGTGCGCCGGCGCCCCGGGCGAACGTGACGTAGGAGCAGTAGACATGAGCCAGCCGGCCGTGACGGAAACCGATACCTCGACGCGTCAGCGGATCCTCTTGGCGACCGCGGAGGTGCTCGGCCGTAACGGCAAGACCAAGCTCAGCCTGTCCGAAGTCGCGACCCAGGCCGGAGTCTCGCGCCCCACGCTGTACCGCTGGTTCGCGTCCAAAGAGGAGTTGCTCTCCGCATTTTCAAGCTACGAGCGTCAACTCTTCGAAAGTGGCTTGGTCAAGGCAACCGCTGGGCTGAAGGGGGTCGACAAGCTCGACGCCGTGTTGCGGTTCATCGTCGAGTACCAGCATTCGTACTCCGGTGTGCGGATGGTCGATGTCGAACCCGAACACACCATCGCCCAGTTTTCCCGCGTCATCCCGCAGATGCGCGACGGCCTGCAACGGCACCTTCCCGGACCCAACGCGGCGGTCAAGGCGGCGACGGTGATCCGGATCGCCATATCGCACTACATCGTTCGAAGCGACGATGCCGACCAATTCCTGGCGCAGTTGCGCCACGCGGTCGGAATCAAGCCGGCGGCGCCCGACTAGTCGAACAACACCGCGGCGTTGAGGTAGCCGGTCGGGTCCAATGCGGCTTTGATCGTCCGCATCGCGGTGATATCGGTTGCCTCCCTTGACATTTCGAGGTAAGCGCGCTTGCGGCTGCCGACACCGTGTTCAGAGCTGACATTGCCGCCGCACTGCGCGATGAGGTCCATCATGGGTCCGTACAAGTCCTGCTCGCGCTCGAGCGGGCATCGCAGCACGTTCAGGTGCAGGTTTCCCTCACCGATATGACCGAACAACAACGGCAGCGCCTCCGGGACCTGCCCATTGATCAAAGCGACTGCATCTCGGGCGAATCCGCCGATCGCCGACAACGGCAACGAAACGTCGAACTTCAGCGGTGGCCCGTATACGCCGAGCACGTCGGCCAGCGATTCCCGTACCTGCCACAACCGTTGCTGCGCAGCGACATCCACGCCCACCGCCGGTTCTCCGCACATCTCCGCACCCGCGAGCAGGTCGGCGAGCCGTTCGGTCTGATCGTGGTCGCCGGCCAGTTCCACCAGCAGCAACCAGTCACCCTGCACCGGGGCGCCAACCCCGACATGCTCGCGGGTCAGCGCACTGGCCCGGCCGTCGATCAACTCCAGCGCCGCGATTCCGTCCACGTCCCTAAATGTCCGGCCCGCGTCGACCAGGGCCTCGAGGTCGCCGAACCCGCAAACCGCCGTCACCCGATGCGACGGTGTGGGGTGCAGCCGCAGATCCAGTGCAGTGATGACACCGAGGGTGCCTTCGGCACCGACGAACAGCGCCGGCAGGTCGTATCCCGTGTTGTCGCTGCGCACCAGGCTGCGCCGCCGCAGTAACGAACCGTCGGGCAGCGCCACCTGCAGCCCGACGACCTGCTCGCCCATGTTGCCGTAGCGAACCGTGCGCAGCCCGCCGGCGTTGGTCGAGGCCATGCCACCGAGGGTCGCCGTGTCCCGGGCAGCCAGATCGACACCGAACACCAAACCTGCTGCGGTGGCGGCGTGTTGGATCGCAGCCAGCGTGGCCCCGGCACCAACCTCGACGCGCCGCTCGACCATGTCGACGTCGCCGAGGGCGCTCAGCCGCTCAGTGGACAGCAGCACGTCGTCGTGCTCGGGAACGGTGCCGGCCACCAGCGAGGTTCGACCGCCTTGCACCGTCACGTGCGCCCCGGCGTCCCGGCAAACCCGCAGCACCTCGGCGACCTGCTCGGCCGAGCCCGGCCGCACCAGCGCGCTGGCCCGGCCCCGATAGCGCCCGGTGTGATCGACACTACGTCCGGCCAGGATGTCGGGGTCAGAAATGACGTGATTGGCTCCGACCACGGTAGCCAGACTGCGCAACATGCTCGCGGTTATAGCACCGCGGAAGCGTGTCGATCACAGCGGCTGCATTTTCCGCACGCTCGGCGAAATCCTCATCCAAGCAACGCGGATCGCTGGCAGGGCGCGCCGCGTTTTCTCCGCACCTGGCCGCTCCAGTGCCAAGCAGCCTGGCCGTTGTCGCCGTATCGATCAATTAGATTGTGGTGCAGCGTGTTTAATGTTGGACCGTTAGCGGCACGGCCGTCTGGTCAAGTTAGCCCTTGCGCCTGTGCGCGGAAACAGCCTTCGAAATGGCCGTTCTCGATCCCGACCGTCTGCATGAACGAGTGAGCGACCACTGGGCCGACTAACCGAAACCCAGCTTCCCGCAACGCTGCGGCAAGCCGGCGCGACTCCGGGCTTGCCATCCGGCCATCGGCCCAGCTCCGTAGTCGATGGTGCTTACCCGGTTGATGTTGCCACGCCAGTTGCGACAATGAGTATTTCGACAGGAGACGAGCGTTGTGCAGCGTGGCTTCGATCTTTTGTCGATTGCGGATGATAGAGGTATCGGCCATCAACCGTTCGACGTCGTCGGGCGTCATCACAGCCACAGCCGCCGGGTCGAATCCGTGAAACGCTGTGCGCAGGTTGTCTCGCTTATCAAAGACAGTCATCCATGACAGGCCGTTCTCGAAGTAGGTCAGCGTAAGCGCTTCGAACAGCATGGCCTCGTCGTAGGTCGGCGTTCCCCATTCGTGATCGTGATAGGCGGTCAGATCGCGGCCCGTCTCGGTAGCCCAGCGACAGCGGGTGAGGCCGTCTGGGGTGGATACGACGGTGGCCAGCTGTGGTGGCATATCGACACCGGCCATCGCCTTCACCCCACGGCCCTACCTACCGTATTTGGTCGTTGTCGTTGGGCTTTCGTCATCGTGTCTGCGGGTTCTCCGGTATCGCGCGAACGGTGTGCGTGTCCCGCCGAGAATGAACGCGTCGGCCACCGCCGGAACCCACTAATCTCTGACAGCGAACGCATGCACACATCTTTCAACTTCCCAGGGGCACCTCGGCGAATCCCGGTACTCCCCCGTCCGCGACGGAATTGAACCGGAATCGTGTTTCGAGACGTTCGTTGATCTCTTGGATTGCGGTCTCGGGAAGCGCTGAGACATCGAAGTTCTCGCTGATGCGCGCGGGCGTCACGGATGCCGTGAGGACTGCGCTGCCACGCTGGATACCCCAGGCCAGGAGCACCTGCGCTGGGGTCTTCCCGAGACGGCGGGCGATCGAGACGACGAGAGGGTCGTCGAGCAGTCGTGGTTCCAGCGCGTGCCCCAGCGACGCGAATGCCAGCAGGATGATCCCGTGTGCCTTGCACAATTCGTGGAGGTCCCATTGCGGGTGATAGGGGTGGGACTCGACCTCCACGACCGCGGGCTTGATTCGGGCGGTATCGATGATCTCCCGGGCGCCTTCGACGCCTATATCGGACAGGCCGATCGCTCGGGTAAGTCCCTCATCGACAAGGGCCTCCATCGCGGCCCAGGTTTCCACCAACGTGACACCATCGTCGTAGACGACAGCGCCGAGGTCGTCGCGCGGATCTTGGTCATCGCCGGGCCTGAACGCGAACGGCGTGTGCACCAGATACAGGTCGACAGCGTCCAGCCCGAGTCTGTTCAGGCTGGCCTGCAACGCGGGTTTGACCCGTTCCGGTCGGTGGTTGTTGTTCCACAGCTTGGTGGTCACGAACAGGTCCTCGCGGCGGACCGTCCCGTCCGCGAACAACTCTTTGAGCGCCGCGCCGACCAACGCTTCGTTGCGGTACCGCTCGGCAGCGTCGAGGTGACGGAACCCCACCTCGACCGCGGTCTTGACGGCATTTTGCGTCTTGCTGTTATCGGAAAGCGACGTCCCGAACCCGAGCGCCGGAATCTCACCGCTGCCGTTGTTCAAGGCAAATCTGTGCTGACTCAGATTCTCATTCGATGCCACGGCTTGCGGCCTCCTTGTTTTTGATCTCATTGGGTTAGTGCGGGTGTGGCCGGTGAATACGTTTGGGGACAATGCATTTCGTGACTTTCGGTGCGCTCATCGGTCACCCTCCTTGAGGAGGTCGACGGCCTCGGCTGTTGTCCAGATCGCGCTGGCGAGGAATCGGAAGTTCACCAGTGCCGCGAGGTAGCCGTCGCCTTCGGGGAGGCGTGGGCCGGCCGTGGCGTCCTTGACGACGGCGACCTGGAAGCCCTGCTCGATGAGTTCGCGCAGATGGCCCTCGACGCACAGGTTGGCGGCCATCCCCGCCAGGATGACCTGGTTCACTCCGCGCTTTCGCAGTTGAAGCAACAGGTCGTTTGACTCGGGGCCAACGATCTTATGGGGAGAGGCGATCGCGGTCTGCCCGTCATGGATGTGTTGATGGTACGCGGGCAAGAAGTCGGCGCCAGAGCCGGCGAAGCCGGCCGTCGTGTACGCGCCCTGGCGCCCGAACATGCCGACCGCGGTCATGAATTTCTCCAGCGGATCACCGAACAGCCACTGGCTGTCGGTTGGGTAGAAGTAGTGCGGCGACACCGCGACAGTGATTCCCGCGAGCTTCGCGGCGTGGAACAGCTCGCCGATGTGAGCGACGGTGTTGTTGTCGCGAATGCTGTCACCGAGGACCGGCCATGACACACCGTCGGGGCTAAGGAAATCGATCTGCGGATCGGTGATGACGAGTGCGGCGTGCTCAAGATCGAGCACGAAGCCGGAACTCGGCAGCGCGGGGTTCTGCGGTTCGGCGTAGCTGGTCGGGTCGGTCATCAGGTCCGTCCTCGGGGTTCGGGAAGCAGTAGATCTTCAGTCGTAATATAGATGACCAGTCGTCTATTTAGCAAGAGGGCGATGCCCGAGATTCCTGGCCGTGACAGATCAGTGCAGAAGTGCCGGAACAGTGACCGCTTCGAACCGGTCGTAAGGCATGCGAGTGCGGGTCACCTTCCCGCGCAGGGCCGCGCCTTCCCAGGCCTCGATCAGCTGCGAGGCGAGCTCCCCCGCATCGAGATCCCCCCGGACTTCACCAGAGCCGCGCTGGCCGGAACGCACACACGCAGACAGAGCAGCGCCCCAGCGGTCGAGGATGCGGACGAGCTCGGTGCGTACCGGTTCGCTCGAACCGCCCAGCTCGAGCGACAGGTTGCCGACCAGGCAGCCGAGCAGGAAGTCGCCGGCCTCGTGTTCGTCGGCGAGCGCATGGAAGAAGCGGGTGATTCGCTCCTGCGCCAACCCGTCCGCCGCAAGGATTGGCAGGAGCCGCGACTCGATATCCGCCCAGTAATGCTCGAGTATCGCGGCGGCAAAAGCCTCTTTGCTGGCGAAATACGCGTAGAACGATCCCTTCGGCACGCCGGCTGCGTCGGTGATGTCTTTGACACCGCTGGCGGCGAATCCCCGCGCGTGTACGAGGTCACGCCCCGCCGCAAGCAGGCGGTTGCGTACCTCTGGGTTCGGCGGCCGTGGCACGTCGTCAATCTTAGCCGACCGGTCGCTTATCCTTGTCAGCCGGGCCGGCAAGCCAGTAGCGTGTCAGAACTCCTTGTGCGGTACGTCGGTGACCAGGCCGCCATCCATCACGAATTCGCTGCCGGTGGCATAGGAGGAGTCGTCGCTGGCAAGGAACACTACGAACGTCGCGACCTCCCGCACTTCGCCCGGCCGGCCCAGCGGGACGGTGACCAAGTCTTCCGGCAAGTGCGCGGTCATCGGAGTGCGGATGAAGCCGGGGTGAATCGAGTTCACCCGAATGTTCAGCGGCGCCAACTCCAAAGCTGCCGACTTTGCCAGGCCGCGCACCCCCCACTTCGACGCGACATACGGATGGACAGCCGGCGCGCCGCGGAGTCCCTCGATCGACGACACGTTGATGATCGATCCGCCCCCGGCCGCGGTCATCGGCTCGACGGCTACCCGCATGCCCAGGAAGGTGCCGGTCAGGTTGACGTCAATTACCTTCTGCCACTTGGCCAGATCGAAATTCTTCAGTTGCCCCAGCGCGACGATGCCAGCGTTGTTGACCAGCACGTCCAGCTTTCCGAATTCGCCGGTTGCCGTTGCGACCGCCGCGTCCCACTGGTCGGGCTGGGTCACGTCGAGGTGGACGTAGCGCGCCGCATCACCGATTTCGTCGGCCAGCGCTTTGCCCTCGTCGTCGAGGATGTCGCCGATCACCACCTTGGCGCCTTCTTCCACGAGCAGGCGAGCATGCGAAGCTCCCATCCCGCGGGCACCACCGCTGATGAGTGCAACTTTTCCGTCTACCCGTCCCACGCGGGTCTCCCTTCGATTTAGGTGGCCACCAAGGTGTTTGGCGTGTACAGGCCTTTGCCGGTTACCAGCGGCAGGTCGAGCGTGGTCCGAATGCCGGGAGGCGCCGCGATCACCGCAGGGATGGCGTTGACGATGCGGCCCGCGGCGCCGACGATCGCGGCGTGGTTGTGGTCGCCCTTCCGACTGCTCGGAACGATGTCCACGGCATACGACGGCTCCCCGGTGATCTCGACGCGATACGAGCCGCCGCCGGACGCGGGTTGCGGCCAGTCGGGCCGCAGGTCGGGTCGCAATCGGGTGATGTGCTCGATGACGATGACCGGGCGGCCGTTGGCCATGCCGCGGATTTCGAACTGCAGCGCTGCCAGGGTTCCCTTGGCGACGCGTCCCACCGCGATGTCGAAGTCCTCCGGCGCCGGCTCGCGCTGGTAGGACTCGGTGATCTCGTCCAGCTCGATGCCGAGTCCGGCCGCCAGCTGACGGATCGCCGCACCCCAGGCGATGCTGAGCACGCCCGGTTGTAGCAGCATCGGGATATCGGCCAAGGGCTGGCCGAACCCCATGTAACGCATGACCTCTGAGCCGTCGTAGCTCGCGTAATCGGCGATCTCCATGCAACGCACCTGCTCGATGCGCTGGCAGGTCCCGGCGAGTGCGAACGGAATGAGGTCGTTGATGAATCCGGGGTCGACTCCGTTGATAAAGATGCTCGATTTGCCTTGTTGGGCAGCGTCTTCGACGCGGGCGATGTACTTGTCGGGCATCACGCCCCACGGGTACTGCAGCAGCCCCGGCGAAGACCCAACGACGTTGACGCCAGCGGCCAGGATGCGCATGATGTCCGCCATCGCGTCAGGCAGCCGGGTGTCCCCCATGGCGCAGTAGACAACACATTCGGGTTCGGCGGCCAGCAAGGCGTCGAGATCCCCGACGGCCGCGATGCCCGTCACAGTGCTGGCGTCCAGGCCGACGCCGCACAGTTCCCCGGCGTCCTTGCCCACCTTCTCTGGTGTCGACACGCACACGCCGGTCAGTTCGAACTGCGGATTGGCGATCAGTTCGGCCAGGGCCAGCCCTCCGACATTTCCGGTACCGACGTGCGCGACGCGGATCGCCATGAGAGTCTCCGTCCGTAGAACGCTCGAAACTTTTCTAGACACTAGTCCATAATTTCTGGGACGCCCACCGGGCTGAAACGCCGGACTTCCCGTAGGGACCGCCCTATGCTCTGTTGGTACTCGGGGTCTCGCCGTGGCCAGGTTTGCTGGGTCATCCACGATGGACGGGAAAATCTCCGGTCGTTGGGGAAGGACGGGGAGATGTCGTACGTGCTCACTACCCCCGAGACGTTGGCGGCTGCAGCCACCGATGTGGGAAGCATCGGCGCGGCGATCAGCACCGCCAGCTCGACCGCGGCGGGACCGACCACCGGGTTGCTCCCGGCGGCCGAGGATGAGGTGTCGGCTGCCATCGCAAAACTATTCGGCGCTTACGGCCAGGAGTACCAGGCGGTCGTCTCGCAAGCTGCGGCGTTCCACAGCGAGTTCACCCAGGCGCTGGCCACCGCGGGAAACGCCTACCGGGAAGCCGAGGCCGCCAACTCGGCGCTAATGTCTGGGCCGTCGAACGCGCTGAACACAATCACCGCGCCGATCCAGACGCTGTTCGGGCAAACGGCGGCGGCCACCGGCGGGTCGGGTGGACTCAGTGCGATGACGTCGATGGCAAAGGTGGCATCCGCCGACCCGCTGATCGCGTTGATCACTGCTAACCCGACACCCAATCCCGGCTACGTGACGAGCATTTTCAACTCGTACATTCAGCCCAACCCCCTCTTCTCTGGAGCGATTCCGCAAGGCCTCTTCACCCCCGAGCAGTTCTGGCCCATTACGCCCAGTCTCGGAAACCTGACGTTCGGCCAATCGGTCGCTCAGGGTGTGAGTCTGCTGAATACCGCGCTGGTAGGTCCCACCGGAGTGCTCACGTCGGGAAATAGCGCCCTGGTTGTCGGCTACTCACAGAGCGCCACGATCGCCACGAATGAGATAAGGGCTCTGATGGCGGCGGGCTCGCCGTATCA